>NZ_JACVTW010000012.1:0-129729 GCF_016624785.1 Kosakonia sp. S42
TGTGTTTGCCGTTGTGCCGTGTCAGTGGAGGCGCATTATAGGGAGTTAATTTCCGCTGACAACCCTTAATTTGAAAAAAGTTACCGTTCGCTCACTTTCCAGGCAGAAACTGTGAAAAGCGTCTATTTCTGCTCTTTTATTAAACAAAAACGGGCCTCAAGAGGCCCGTTTTTCAGTTTTTATCTTTTATTGAACAGCAACAATGCGGTCATCTTTCACCACAAGCTGCACCGGCTTGCCCGGAATCAGGGTGCCAGAGAGGATCTGCTGCGCCAGCGGGTTCTCTATCTGTTGCTGGATCGCACGTTTCAACGGCCGCGCACCATACACCGGATCGTAACCATTGGCGCTAAGCAGTTTCAGGGCCTCGTCGGAAAGCGTCACACTGTAGCCGCGCTCTTCAAGACGTTTATACAACCGCTGCAGCTGGATCTGCGCAATAGAAGCAATGTGTTTTTCACCTAACGGATGGAACACAACCACTTCATCTATACGGTTGATGAATTCAGGACGGAAGCTCTGACTCACCACGCCCATCACCAGTTCTTTCATATGGCCGTAATCGAGATCGCCAAAACGCTCCTGAATCAGGTCGGACCCAAGGTTAGAGGTCATGATGACCACCGTATTACGGAAGTCCACCGTTCTGCCCTGCCCGTCCGTCAATCGACCGTCGTCAAGCACCTGCAACAGAATGTTGAAGACATCCGGATGCGCTTTCTCTACTTCATCAAGCAGAATGACGGAATAGGGACGCCGACGAACGGCTTCCGTCAGATAACCGCCCTCTTCATATCCGACATAGCCCGGAGGCGCACCGACCAACCGCGACACGGAGTGTTTCTCCATAAACTCGGACATGTCGATACGCACCATGGCGTCGTCGCTATCAAACATAAAGTTTGCCAGCGCCTTGCACAGCTCTGTTTTCCCGACCCCGGTCGGCCCAAGGAAGAGGAAGGAGCCAATAGGGCGGTTCGGATCGGACAGCCCTGCGCGGCTGCGGCGAATGGCGTTAGAGACCGCATCGACAGCCTCATCCTGACCAATCACGCGGTGGTGAAGATCGTGTTCCATGCGCAGCAGTTTCTCACGCTCGCCTTCCATCATTCGCGAGACGGGAATACCGGTCCAGCGCGCCAGCACTTCGGCAATCTCCGCATCGGTTACACGGTTACGCAGCAGGCGCATGGTTTTGCCTTCACTCTGCGTAGCCGCCGCCAGCTGTTTCTCCAGCTCGGGGATTTTACCGTACTGCAACTCAGACATTCTGCCCAGGTCGCCATTACGACGTGCCTGTTCCATGGCGATTTTCGCCTGCTCAAGCTCAGCTTTAATCGTCTGCGTACCGGAAAGAGAGGCTTTTTCGGCCTTCCACTCCTCTTCAAGGGAGGAGTATTGACGCTCTTTCTCTTCCAGCTCCTCGTTCAGCATGTCGAGGCGTTTTTTACTCGCCTCATCAGACTCTTTCATTAACGCGCGCTGTTCCAGCTTGAGCTGGATAATGCGTCGGTCAAGCCGGTCGAGTTCTTCCGGTTTCGAGTCAATCTGCATACGGATGCTGGATGCCGCTTCATCGATCAGGTCGATGGCTTTATCCGGCAACTGGCGATCGGAGATGTAGCGATGCGAGAGCGATGCCGCCGCAACAATCGCCGGGTCAGTAATTTGCACATGGTGGTGCAGCTCATAGCGCTCTTTCAGACCGCGCAGAATAGCAATGGTATCTTCAACAGAGGGTTCAGCCACCAGCACTTTCTGGAAACGGCGCTCCAGCGCGGCATCTTTCTCGATGTACTGGCGATACTCATCAAGCGTGGTTGCGCCGACGCAGTGCAGCTCACCGCGCGCCAGCGCCGGTTTCAGCATGTTCCCGGCATCCATAGCGCCGTCGGCTTTACCGGCACCGACCATGGTATGCAATTCGTCGATAAACAGGATCACGTTACCTTCCTGTTTGGAGAGATCGTTGAGCACCCCTTTCAGGCGCTCCTCAAACTCACCGCGATATTTTGCCCCAGCGACCAGTGCACCCATATCCAGCGCCAGCACGCGGCGGCCTTTCAGCCCCTCCGGCACTTCACCGTTCACAATGCGCTGCGCCAGCCCTTCAACAATGGCAGTTTTACCGACACCCGGCTCACCAATTAATACCGGGTTGTTTTTGGTACGGCGCTGCAGCACCTGGATGGTACGGCGGATCTCTTCGTCACGGCCGATGACCGGGTCAAGCTTGCCCTGCTCGGCACGTTCGGTCAGATCGACGGTAAATTTTTTCAAGGCCTGACGTTGGTCTTCAGCCCCCTGATCGTTCACGTTCTCTCCCCCACGCATTTGCTCGATAGCCTGAGTCACGTTCGCAGTCGTTGCGCCAGCGGATTTCAGCAAATCCGTCAGCGTGCCGCGTGACTCCAGCGCAGCCAGAACAAACAGCTCTGACGAAATAAAGTTATCACCCCGTTTTTGCGCCAGCTTGTCGCAAAGGTTAAGCACGCGCATCAAATCTTGCGAAGGCTGCACATCACCGCCGGTACCTTCTACCTGCGGTAAGCGGCTCAGCGCCTGTTCAATGGCAATACGTAACTGGCCAGCATTGACGCCGGCAGAGGTTAATAAAGGTTGAACCGAACCGCCTTCCTGGTTCAGTAAGGCGCTCATTAAATGAAGTGGTTCGATGAATTGGTTGTCGTGCCCCAGTGCGAGCGACTGGGCATCGGCAAGAGCAAGCTGGAATTTATTAGTAAGACGATCCAGACGCATAACTCCTCCCATAACAGGTCAAATTTGCTACTGGAGATTAAATGAGGTCATCCCTCAATTATTCAAGGTGATTGACCTGATTTATGTGAAGAAAACTCACGCGTACTGGATCGTCTTGATTCGTTAGGTTATATCAGCCAAATGAAACTTGCCATACGCCCGGTCGTCTTGTCCCGACGGTATGAGAAAAAATCACTCTGCTGGCTGAAGGTGCAGTGCTCGCCGCCGTAGATATGCTCGACGCCGACGCTTGCCAGCCGCTGACGCGCCAGCTGATAAATATCAGCAAAATATTTCTCACCCTGCGGGCGAAATGCGCGTTCGGCTTCAGCATCGTGAGCCATAAATGCCTCACGCACTTCCGGGCCCACTTCGAAGGCCTCCGGACCAATCGCCGGGCCAAGCCACGCCAGAAGATTGCCGGGCTTATCAGCAAAACAGGCCACCGTCTCTTCCAGCACGCCTGCGCATAACCCGCGCCAGCCAGCGTGCGCTGCCGCCACTTCACTGCCATCCCGGTTACAAAACAGCACCGGCAGGCAGTCGGCAGTCATCACCGCGCACACCGTGCCCGGCGTATTGCTGTATGAGGCATCCGCGCGTTTTGAGGCATAGGGCTCGCCGTCGAGCTTCAATACCGCCGTGCCGTGCACCTGCTCGAGCCAGACCGGTTTTGAAGGCAAACCCGCCGCCGCAAACAGGCGCGCGCGGTTCTCTTCGACATGCTCGCTGTTGTCACCGCAGTGCGCGCCGAGGTTCATGGCATCATAGGGCGGCAGGCTTACACCGCCGATACGCGTTGAACTGCATGCCGCCACGCCTTTCGGCAGCGGCCAGTCCGGGACGATCAGTTTGGTCATAACCAGGCGACATCATCCTTATGGGTTTCAAAATCCGCGCGCATCGCGGCAATAAGATCGACCATATCCTGTGGAATTGGCGCATGCCACTCCATTTCAATACCGGTAATGGGATGGTAGAGACGCAGCATGGTCGCGTGCAGTGCCTGGCGGTCAAACTTGCGCAGCGCATCAATGAACTCATCCGATGCGCCTTTCGGCGGGCGAGGACGACCGCCGTAGAGCTGATCGCCCACCAGCGGATGGGTGATATGCGCCATATGCACACGGATCTGGTGCGTACGGCCAGTTTCAAGACGCAGACGCAGGCGCGTATGGATACGGAAATGCTCCATAATGCGGTAGTGCGTGACGGCCGGTTTGCCCATCGGGTGAACGGACATATGGGTGCGCTTGGTCGGATGGCGGCTGATAGGCTCCTCCACCGTACCGCCCGCGGTCATATGACCGATGGCAACAGCTTCATATTCACGGGTGATTTCACGCAGCTGCAAAGATTCAACCAGACGGGTTTGCGCCGGAACGGTTTTCGCCACGACCATCAGGCCAGTGGTGTCTTTATCCAGACGGTGCACAATACCAGCGCGCGGTACGTCGACAATCGGCGGATAGTAGTGAAGCAGCGCATTCAGCACGGTACCGTCAGGATTACCGGCGCCGGGATGCACGACAAAGTCGCGCGGCTTATTAATGACGAGAATATCGTCATCTTCATAGACGATATTGAGAGGAATATCCTGCGGCTCAAAGCGCGCTTCTTCTTCAATTTCCGCATTGATAGCAATGCGCTCACCGCCCAACACTTTCTCTTTCGGTTTGTCGCTAACGACATCATTGACCAGCACGCGCTGATCAAGAATCCATTCTTTTATACGCGAACGTGAATAATCAGGGAACAATTCGGCCAAAGCCTGATCTAAGCGTTGACCGAGTTGATTCTCGGATACCGTTGCGGTGAGTTGTACCAGTTGTGCCATATACAGCTTCTTCGTTAACGTTGGGTTTTACGGCTTCGCCGTTTAATATAGTGTGCTATTGTAGCTGGTCTTAGTCGGGAGCAGGAGTAAAGAATCTCCCGCATGAACATTCTGAGGAAAGTCTAAACGTTATGACGCGCTTGAAATATCTGGTGGCAGCCGCCACGTTAAGTCTGGCTTTGGCAGGTTGCTCCGGTTCTAAGGAAGAGGTACCTGATAATCCACCAAACGAAATCTACGCGACCGCCCAGCAAAAGCTGCAAGACGGTAACTGGAAGGCGGCAATAACGCAACTGGAAGCTCTGGATAATCGTTATCCGTTTGGTCCTTACTCCCAGCAAGTGCAGTTAGATCTTATCTACGCCTACTACAAAAACGCCGATCTGCCGCTGGCGCAGGCCGCTATCGATCGCTTTATTCGTCTTAACCCAACGCATCCGAACATCGACTACGTGATGTATATGCGCGGGTTGACCAACATGGCGCTTGATGACAGTGCGCTGCAGGGCTTCTTCGGCGTTGACCGTAGCGATCGCGATCCGGCTCATGCGCGTGATGCGTTCAATGACTTCTCACGTCTGGTGCGCGGTTATCCGCAAAGTCAGTATGCGACCGATGCCAACAAGCGTCTGGTCTACCTGAAAGATCGTCTGGCGAAGTATGAATACTCCGTCGCGCAGTACTACACCGATCGCGGTGCCTGGGTTGCGGTGACCAATCGCGTGGAAGGCATGCTGCGTGATTTCCCGGATACCAAAGCGACGCGCGATGCGCTGCCATTGATGGAGCACGCTTACCGCGAGCTGCAGCTCAATGCGCAGGCTGACAAAGTGGCGAAAATTATCGCCGCCAATAACAGCAACGCATAACGCCTGTAAACGCAAAACGGCAGCCCGCGGGCTGCCGTTTTTTTATCCGTTGAATGCCTGGCTGTCGTGCTTTCGCGCCAATGCAACCTATCAACTATGACCGTTAACTTCTCATCCGACAAGCTATATTTCCCCTCTTCCTGCCCTGCCTCACAAACCCCTCGCCTTTGACAAAAAGTGACAAAATTACGTGATTTTAATCACACATTTTGACATTAGGCGCGCTATGCTGAAGTGACTTAGACGGAAAGACAGAGAGGTAAGATGTATGACAATGAACATTACCAGTAAACAAATGGAAATTACTCCGGCAATCCGCCAGCATGTCACCGACCGTCTCGCCAAACTGGATAAATGGCAAACTCAGCTGATTAATCCCCATATCGTCCTCTCTAAAGAGCCACAGGGTTTTACCGCCGATGCGACCATCAGTACGCCTAACGGGCAGCTTGTCGCCAGCGCTAAACATGATGATATGTATATCGCCATCAACGATTTGATCAACAAGCTGGAACGGCAGCTCAATAAAGTGCAGCACAAAGGCGAAGCGCGTCGCGCCGCAACATCGGTGAAAGATGCCAACTTCGTTGAAGAAGAAGAAGAGTAGTCTCTACATTGAGTTTCCAACGCGCCTGCGGGCGCGTTTTTTATTGACAGAGCGAAAAGAGAGCAGTTACTTTAACTCCCTCGCTCAACAGGAAAAATGATGAAAACCACCCCGTTTCTCTTCGCACTCTTTTTTACCTTCCCCAGTTAGGGAGGCGATTCGTTTTGTGAGAAAAAGTGCGAAGACGAACAATAAAGCCTCCCAAACCGGGAGGCTTTTTTATTGATAACAATGAAAGGCAACAACATGACGGCTGAAAACCCCTTACTGGATTTACGCGTGAAGATCAGCGCGCTCGACGAGCAGTTGCTGACGCTGCTGGCCGAGCGCCGCCAGCTCTCCGTTGAAGTTGGCAAAGCGAAACTCGCCTCCCACCGCCCGGTACGCGATATCGACAGAGAGCGGGCCCTGCTGGAACATTTAATCGAGCTTGGCAAAACGCATCATTTAGATGCCCATTACATCACCCGCCTGTTTCAGCTCATCATTGAAGATTCTGTTCTCACCCAGCAAGCCCTGCTCCAGCACCACCTCAACAACATCAACCCACGCTCTGCGCGTATCGCGTTTCTTGGGCCGAAAGGCTCCTATTCGCATCTTGCAGCGCGCCAGTATGCCGCGCGCCATTTCGAGCAGTTTATCGAGAGCGGCTGCGCACGTTTTCAGGATATTTTTAGTCAGGTTGAAACCGGGCAGGCGGATTACGCCGTCGTGCCGCTGGAGAACACCAGTTCGGGCGCGATTAACGATGTCTATGATCTGTTGCAGCACACCAGCCTGTCGATTGTCGGCGAGCTAACCGTTCCCATCGATCACTGCGTGCTGGTATCAGGTACCACCACTCTTGAGCAGATCCAGACGGTCTACAGCCATCCGCAGCCGTTCCAGCAGTGCAGCCAGTTCCTGAACCGCTATCCGCACTGGAAGATTGAGTATTGCGAAAGCACCTCGGCGGCGATGGAAAAAGTCGCGCAACTGAACTCACCGCACGTCGCGGCGCTGGGCAATGAACCGGGTGGCGCGCTGTATGGTTTACAGGTGCTGGAGCGCAACCTGGCAAACCAGACGCAGAACATTACCCGTTTTGTGGTGTTGGCGCGTAAAGCGATTGACGTATCCGAGCAGGTACCGGCAAAAACCACGCTGCTGATGGCGACCGGGCAACAGGCGGGTGCGCTGGTAGAAGCGCTGCTGGTGCTGCGCAACCACAACCTGATCATGACCAAGCTGGAGTCGCGCCCGATCCACGGCAACCCGTGGGAAGAGATGTTCTACCTGGATATTCAGGCCAACCTGCACGCCAGCGCGATGCAAAAAGCGCTGCGCGAGCTGGGCAGCATCACCCGCTCGCTGAAAGTGCTGGGCTGCTACCCCAGCGAAAACGTCGTGCCGGTCGACCCGGTTTAACGCTCGATAAAGAGCGCTTTCTTCATCCCTGCCACCGACACAGGCAGGGTGAAGATCGCCCCCGAAAGCGGATAATCAGCAATCTCCTGCTCATCCATATTTTCGCGGGTAGTAGTAATAAACAGCGTCTGCATATCCGCCCCGCCAAAGCAGACCATCGTCGGGCAGCGCACCGGCAAACGGTACTCTTCCAGCTGTTCGCCCTGCGGTGAGAAACGCGCAATTCGCCAGCCGTCATACATCGCGCTCCAGTAGCACCCTTCGACATCCATTGCCGCACCGTCCGGAATACCTTCGCCCGGGTTAAAGCGACGGAACAGCTCGCGCCGCCCCGGCTCGCCCTGCTCATCCAGCGGCGTACGGTAAATTACGCCGTGCGGTGTATCAGAGGTGAACATCCACTGTTTGTCATGGCTGAAGGCCAGCCCGTTTGCGCCGTGAATATCACACTGCACCACTTTCGGCGTCAGATCGTTATCCACGCGCAGTAGCAGCGCGCCGTTATAATCCCCTGGCGCCCAGAAGGTGCCAGCATAAAAGCGACCATGGTGATCGGTACCGCCATCGTTAAAACGCGCCAGCTGCGGGTTAGAGGGGTTATCGCACACTTTCTGTCGCAGTAGCCCGCGCTCGTCCGTCAGCCAGATAGCCTGCCGCATGGCGACGATAAAACCGCCCTTCTCACGCAGCGCGAAGCAGCCCACCTCTTCCGGGAACGAGAGCACCGTATGCTCGCCCGTCTCTAGTCGGTAACGGTGGATTTCACCTTCGAGAATATCAGCCCAGTAGAGCGCCTGTTCGGCTTCGCTCCAGGTCGGACACTCAGGTAAATGTCCGGTGTAATCAAACAGTCTCTGCAACTCAGCCATTGCGCATCCCTTAAATAAAAAAAGCCAGCGGGTGACCACTGGCTTTTCAGTATAAACGGCTTTTGAAGTTACGCCCGGCTGTCGTTGGCCTGGCGTAACAGGGTACGGCTCTCGCTCTGGAAACGCTGGGCATAATCGCCGAACCAGTGCTCCACTTTGCGGAAGCTGTCGATAAACGCCTGCTTATCGCCCTGCTCCAGCAGGCCGATCGCTTCGCCGAAGCGCTGGTAGTAACGCTTGATCAGCGCCAGATTATCGGGCGAGGACATAATAATGTCGGCATAGAGCTGCGGATCCTGGGCGAACAGCCGCCCCACCATTGCCAGCTCAAGACGATAAATCGGTGATGAGAGCGACAGCAACTGCTCAAGCTGCACATTCTCTTCTGCCAGGTGCAGACCATAAGCGAAGGTGGCAAAGTGGCGCAGCGCCTGGATAAAGGCCATGTTCTGATCGTGCTCGACGGCACTGATACGGTGCAGCCGCGCGCCCCAGACCTGAATCTGTTCCAGGAACCACTGATACGCTTCTGGTTTGCGACCATCACACCACACGACTACCTGTTTGGCGAGGCTACCGCTATCCGGGCCAAACATTGGGTGCAGACCAAGCACCGGGCCGCTATGCGCCGACAACATCGCCTGCAGCGGGCCGCTTTTCACCGACGCCAGGTCGACCAGAATGCAATCCTCCGGCAGCGGTGGCAGCTTCGCAATTACCGCTTCGGTGACGTGGATCGGTACGCTGACAATCACCATGCCCGCATCCGCCAGCAGCGTCTCTGCCTGCGCCCAATCCTCTTTCTCCAGCGTACGCACCTGGTAGCCAGAGAGCGTCAACATCTTGCTGAACAGTTTCCCCATCTGGCCGCCGCCGCCAACAATGACCACCGGACGCAGCGCAGGACAGAGCGTTTTAAATCCTTTGTCGTTTTCGCTGGAGTAGGATTCGCGCATCACGCGGCGCAGCACATCCTCAATTAGATCCGGCGGCACGCCCAGCGCCTCGGCCTCTTTACGCCGCGAGGCCAGCATTGAAGCCTCACGCTCGGGAACATAAATCGGCAGCCCGTAGTGGCTTTTGACTTCGCCCACCTGCGCCACCAGCTCCAGCCGGCGCGCCAGCAGCCCCAGCAGCGCCTTATCCACTTCATCAATTTGATCGCGCAGCGCGGTCAGTTCAGCAACCATAACACCCTCTTATGCAAAACGCGCCGCCAGACTATTGCGCAGATCGCTGTCGATTTCACGCAGCAGCGCTTCGGTCGCCTCCCAGCTGATGCAGGCATCGGTAACAGAAACACCGTACTTCATATCACAGCGCGGCTGCTCGGATGATTGATTGCCCTCGTGAATGTTGCTCTCAATCATCAGGCCGGTAATCGAACGGTTGCCATCTTTGATCTGCGCGACAACGGATTCGGCAACGGCAGGCTGGCGACGGTAATCTTTATTGGAATTCCCGTGGCTGCAATCTACCATCAGCGACGGTTTCAGTCCCGCCTGCTGCATCTCTTTTTCACACTGCGCGACATCCGCCGGGCTGTAGTTCGGCGCTTTGCCACCGCGCAGGATCACATGGCCATCCGGGTTGCCCTGGGTTTGCAGCAAGCAGACCTGTCCGGCCTGGTTAATGCCAACGAAGCGGTGCGGCATCGCAGCCGCGCGCATCGCATTGATGGCGGTAGCGAGGCTGCCGTCGGTACCGTTTTTGAAGCCGACCGGCATCGACAAACCGGAGGCCATTTCACGGTGGGTTTGTGACTCCGTGGTGCGCGCGCCAATCGCCGACCAGCTAAAGAGATCGCCGAGGAACTGCGGGCTGTTCGGATCGAGCGCTTCGGTCGCCAGCGGCAGACCCATGCTGACTAACTCCACCAGCAGACGACGCGCAATCTTCAGGCCAGCTTCCACATCAAACGAGCCATCCATGTGCGGATCGTTAATCAGCCCTTTCCAGCCAACGGTGGTACGGGGTTTTTCAAAATAGACGCGCATCACCAGGTAGAGGCTATCGCTGACCTCTGCGGCAAGGGTTTTAAATCGACGGGCATACTCCAGCGCGGCTTCCGGGTCGTGAATCGAACAAGGACCGCAGACCACCAGCAGGCGCGGATCGCGCCCGGCAATGATGTTGGAGATGGTCTGGCGGGATTGCGTGATTTGCGCCTCTTGTTCGCCGGTCAGCGGGAAAGCGGTTTTCAGCTGTTCCGGGGTGATCAGAACCTGCTCGTCGGTGATGTGTACGTTGTTCAGCGCGTCTTTTTGCATGATCAAATCCTGTATGGCTCGTGTGCGATAGGTTTCCTCAAGCGAGGGAGCTGACACCATATCACATCAGGTAAAGATTTCAATCCACAAATCGTACAGATATCGTTACACAACCAACTTTAATAGCGTTTATATGGCTGCCATATGTAATATTTACTTTACAGGCAGCAGCCTCTGGCACTTTACGCCGCGCGAACCGGGTGCGTTTTCCGCTGCCAGCGCAGGGCATCGACCAGCATAAACAGCAGTAAGCTGCCGCCCATGACCGGCATTGCCAACCCCAGCAGCAGGGCGATGATCGGCACCACACAGCGGCCCACGACGGGGAGTTGCAGCCAGGCGTGGAGCAGCGTCTCGCTCGCCGCCGGGCGGCGGATCCACCACAAACGATAGCCGACGATAATCATCACGCACAGCGCGCTGCCAAAGGTGATCAGCACCAGCTGATTTAAGATGCCGAACAGCACGCCCATATGGAAATCAACGCCCCAGCGCGTCAGCTTCGCCATCAACGGGAAATCGGCGAAGTGCACATGATCGATCACTGCCAGCGAACTTCCCGCAATGGCGACCGCATCCACCTGCGTCGGCCAGCGGCGATCGATCTCCGTAACCGTCCAGGCGTGCTCCATATCGCGCGGCGGGCGGATTTCAATTTTCTTCGCCGCGATCCCGGCCGCCTGCGCGCGGGCGAGCACCGCGTCAAGTTGCGCCGGGTTGAGCGCCATGCCGGGCATCTCCATCCCTTGATGATGCATATGGTGCTCAGCGTGTGGATCGGCCGGTGCGGCTTCGCCCTGAAGCTGCGTATTCACCTGCGGCGTCATCCAGTTAAATGCAGCGCGCAGTTTATCGACGTTGCCGCCCGCCCACTGCGACCAGGTCAGGCCGGTGGCGGAGAAGAGCAGCATCCCGGCCAGCAGCAGCCAGCCAAGCGTGACGTGCAGGCGGCGATGGTTCTGCACGCGGTTATTGATGCGCCGCTTCGGCCGGGTAAAAAACCACAGCGCAATGCCGCCGAGCGCGGCGATCCACATCCACGACGCCGCCAGCTCACTGTAGAGCCTTCCGGTATCACCCAGCAGCAGCGAGCGGTGCAGGTAATCAATCCACTGGCGCAGCGGCAAAATACCGCTGGTGCCGTAAACGGTCATATCCCCTTTCACCTGTAGCGTCACCGGATCGACAAAAATCGCCCGGCTCTCCGAGACGCCAAGCTGCGGGTCAGCAAACATCACCCGCGTCGTCTCGCTATCGCTCAGGCCAGGCCGCACGGCCTGCAAGCGTAGATGCCCGCCCGTCACCTGTTCGGCGACGCGAAGCTGGTCAGCCAGCGGTTGCCGCTCGCCACTCTCCACGCCATACAGTGCATCGTGATAGAGCCAGTTCTCCAGCTGCGGCGTGCCAACGTAGAGCGTGCCGCTCAGCGCAGCGATAAAGATAAAGGGGCCGACAAACAGGCCAATATAGAAATGCAGGCGTCGTAGCAGATTAAGCCACGCCGCGCGAGGGGTGCAGGAAGTCATACTTTTCCTCAAAAAGCGCAAAGGTGTGCCATTCCGCGCAGGCGGAACACTATTTTGGGGTCAGGAAAAGCGTAAAGATGGCGGCGCGCGGGTGTCCGGCCAGAGCCAGGGGATAAAGTGCCATAGCCGAGGGCGCGTGCGTGCGGGCGGGCAGGTCACGCGCAGCACGCGTCCCAGCAGCAGCAGAACAAGCAGGAAAATCAGGCCGGGAACATGGGCCAGCAGCACACAGTAACCACACGCTTCAGCGTGATCGAGCGGCATGGCAGGCGGCGGGCTCTCTGGCGGCGACATCGCATGGTGTGAACGATCGTGGCGTGCATGATCGCTCTGCGCGGGCATCGGCATACTCATCTCATGATGCATACCGGGCATCGCGCTCATCGGATCTTTTTGCAGCGCGGTAGAGATAAGGGGAGCGACAAGGATCAGCAGGATCGCAAACAGCGCCAGCCACAGGGCTGAGCGTTGGGCTCTCGTATGATGAAAAACGTGCTTCACCGCATCTCCTTCAGGTCGAAGCGGCATTGTAAATTAAACATCACCAGAAGGTTAATCATTTTACCCGAAGAGGCAAAACGGCGCGGCGTAAAAGGGCCAGATAAGTTAGTTAAGCCGCTTTTGCAGGCCCCACCGTGCCATCTGGCCTGCGCCCTTATTTTTCGGGCACGCCAGGCAAGTTAAGTGCAGTGAAATGCAGGGTTATGCATCTTCTGCCGCCACATTGCCGCCATTAAACGCCGCCAGCGGGTTGAGCGTCACCGCCTCTTCGAGGTGATCGGGAGCGAAGTGGGCATAACGCATGGTTTCACGAATATTGGCATGGCCAAGGATGCGTTGCAGTACGAGGATATTGCCGCCATTCATCATAAAGTGTGAGGCGAAGGTGTGGCGCAGAACGTGGGTTTTCTGCCCCTCGGCCAGGGCAAGAGAGGTGGTGGCCAGCATGCGGGTAAAGTCGGGATAACAGGGCTGAAACAGCGCTCCCTCGAGCGGAGCCAGCTCGTCGAACAGCCACTGCGGGATCGGCACGGTGCGGTTCCTGCCGCCTTTGGTTTTGACAAAGGTGAGCTTATTGGGTGACAGCTGCGTGCGGGTGAGGGACTCAGCTTCGCGCCAGCGCGCGCCAGTGGCGAGACAAATTTTCACCACCCGCGTTAAATCGACATTGCCGAAACGGACACAGGCCGCCAGCAGTTCGGCGATCTGCGCCTGCGTCAGCCAGCTCATCTCGCGCTCTTTTTCGCGAAACGGCCGCACGCTCTCCAGCGGATTAGGCAGCGACCACTCGCCCAGCCGCGTGAGTTCATTAAACACCGCGCTAAGGTAGTGCTGCTCGCGGTTGACGGTGATGGGCTTCACTTTCCACTTTGCCGGGTCCGGCGTATAGCCATTGTCGATCTCACCGCTCAGGCGCTTATCGCGGTAGTGCGCCCAGGCTTTCGCCGTCAGCTGCGCGGCGATGGGATCGCCCAGCCCGCGGCAGACAATCTCCAGCTTCGCCAGCCGCGATTTGCTCGCCGCCAGCGACTGACCGTGCAGCTTGTACCACAGCGCAATCAGCTCGCTTAAGCGGCGGCGGTCGGCCTTCTCGCCGAGCCAGGGTTTCTCTTCCGCTTCCCGCTTCGCCCACGCCTCAAAGGCTTCCGCTTCGCCTTTAGTGGCGAACTGTTTGCGAATGCGCCGCCCGTCGCGCCCCTGCGGATAGACTTCGCAGAGCCACTTCCCGCTCTTCTGTTTGCTGACCGTCATTGCCGCTTACACATGCTTTTCCAGCGTAAAGAGCACCACGCCGAACGGCGCGATCTCCGCTACGCCACACTCAAAATCGACCGCGTTATTGCTCAGGCGCACTTTGCCGCCGGGCAAGCGCACGACATCAAAGACATCCAGCGCATCATCAATGGCAATCACCCAGCGCCCGTTACCAATCTTCTGCGCAGCGGTATCCACCAGCCAGCCGGCATGCAGCCCGTCAATAAAGCGCAGGCTATCGGTAGCGGCAGGTGCCAGCGACGGATCCAATACCCAGACGCCCGCCTCTTTCAGCTCGCCAGACTCATGGCGGAATTTCGGAATGGTAATAACGGCATCGTTCTGCGCAGCAGCCGGTGCCGGGTACATCTCTCCCTGCCCGGTTGCCAGCCACTTCAGGGAGACGCCGGTATCCAGCGCGCAGGTGACGACCACATCACCCGGGAAGAAGTCGCGGCGCACCCAGGTGCTGATGGTGCCTGAAGAGATATCGAGCAAATCGCCCAGATCCTTTTGCATCTGGAAGCCATAGGCATCAAGGATACGCCGCAGTACCGGGCGTCCGCCCGCCGAGAGGATCTCCTCATACAATGCCTTGCCTTTTACCTGCGGCTTCTCAACCAGATTCGCATTTGCAAACTCACCGTTTACCAGCCAGTGCAGATCCGCGCCGGTATCCAGCGCGCATTTGACCACCGCTTTATAGGGCACGCTTTCCCGCTGGATCCAGCTGCTGATATTGTTCGCCGGCACATCCAGCGCCTCGGCAAGCGCTTTCTGACTGGATACGGAGTAGGACGACGCAATGCGATCCACCACATCCTGAACACTCATCTTGTTTTCACTCATGGACACCAACATCGAAAAAGTGATTTACATAATCGCATTTGCGATTTATATTGCTGTTCATCGACCAAAATGCACAGCAGTGCACTACATTTCAAACAACAGGAGATAATGCGATATGTCAGATGCAAAATCAATGCCGTCGCATCCGTTATCCGGCTCTCAAATGCAATTCAGCACCTTTTCACATGGGCAGATGGATGAGCTGATGTCCGCCCTGCTACCGGCGCTGCAAACCCTGATCCGCTCGGCGATGTCCGATGCGATGACGGTGAAGGATTTCGCCGCAATGCGCGGTATCAGCGAGCGTCTGGTGTGGCAGTGGCTGGATGAAGGGGTGCTGCTGAAAGCGCCGACCCGCGAGCATACCGACGCCGGTAAACGCAGCCGCACGCTGATTAACGTCAAAGCCTGGCGCGATAAATTAACGCAGCAGGCTATCGACTGCCGTTACATCGACCGGCGCTCCGCCACCTCATTCGGTTAATTTTGCATTTGCGAGTTCACGCTCACGCAGGAGGATCTATGGCGATCACCTCACCTGCCGCCAGCGCACCGCTGAGTGCCGGCCAGCGGCTTACCGGGTTAAACCACATCAGCGAACTTCGCGGTCGCCACTGGGGCGACAGCTGGAGCGAGGTGGCGCGCTTTATCGACGATATGCGCGACAGACGCGACGAGCAGTATGAGGCAAATGCCCGGGCGCTGGCGGCGATCTTCTTTCTCGCCCGCGTCCCTACTGCCCGTCAGGCGCTCGCCCCGCAACAGCTCACCCTCGAGGAGAAGCGCGCGCTGATTGCCGCCATGAACCACTTTCGCGTCGTTGTCAGCCTGTTTCCGAAACGGCTAACCATGCCGCTTTAACCCCAACTTTCAACCCAGGACGTCAACCCGTCGGGCATCCCTTTGCCCAAAATCAGGAGAGTACCATGAGAAAGACCGCAATCCCCTCCCCCGCCCGCAGCGGCGATGAAATCACGCTGCTGCTGGCTGAAGCCCGCAATAACGAACGCCTGCGCTGCGCCGGTGCCGTTTCTGCCCGCCTTGCTACGCTGGCGAGCTTTATTGCCTCCCAGCGCCTCGACTGGAGCGACGCCGCTGAGCTGTTGCGCCAGGAGGCGACCCATATTGATAACCAGGCGCTGGAGCTGCACTGATGGCCGATGAAATGGATGGCGTTCAACAACGCGAAATGGAGGAGCGCGAGCGGCATATCCTGCACGCCCGCCGCCGTTTACTCCTCCCTTCCCGCTTAACCTGCGAATGCTGCGACATGCCGATCCCTGAGGCGCGTCGCATGGCGCTGCCGGGCGTGACCTGCTGCGTCAGCTGCCAGCAGATCGCCGAACTAAAAGATAAGCACTTCAGGAGAACATAAGTGGCTGTTAGCCTGGCCTACCCCTGGAACGCGCCGCGCAGCGCTATCGCCAGCCCCTACCTGACCCACGCCGAACAGCACCGCCGCAATCAGCATATTGCGGCGGTGCTGCAGGCGCGTCACGCACTGGCGCTGCAACCCACCTGCGTACGCCTCTCCATCAGCCGCACAGAGCAAGCGCTGGAAAAGGCGCACGGCGCGGCGCGGGCGCACGCCTTTCTGCTGCGCTTCGCCAGGCAAACGCTGCCACGTCTGAAAGCAGTGAATGCCCGCTACCAGATCGATGGTCTGCAATCACGCGTCTCAAAGGCGGTATTCAATGGCCATTTTGATACCGCTTTCCAGCAGGCGCTGGCTGGCCGGCTGGTCGATTTGGTTAACCGCTATAACCAGCTCGCGGACTGCAACCGGGCCAGCGTCGACCGGCTGGCGGAAGATATCGCCCACTTTATCCGTGGCGAGCTGGCGGATATTGATGCCGATGAGCAGACCGAGCTGAAAACCCTGCACCGCTGGTACCACCACGCTGGTCTTATCGCCCTGCAATTTAATGTCATCCCGCCGCACTGGCAGCGCGTGACGCAACACCGCGTCTGCGCGGAGGATCTCGCCCCGGCGGTGATCCGTCTTTTCAGCGAGCAGTGGTGGCGTGGCCATCTTCGCCGCGCCGCCGCCCAGTGGCGCGAACATCTGCACATCGCGCTAGGGCTGGTGAGCCGGAAAACGCAGCCCTACGCCAGCCGGGACTGCATCACCACCTGGCGCGAGCAGAAGCGCCGCCACCGGGCCTTTCTCAAAAGTATGGAGCTGGAGGATGAAGAGGGAAACCGCATCAGCCTGATTGATAAACATGACGGGTCGATAGCCAACCCGGCGATCCGCCGCTGCGAGCTGATGACGCGCATTCGCGGTTTTGAAACCATCTGCCAGTCCCTTGGCTACGTTGGCGAGTTTTACACGCTGACCGCACCTGCCGCCTTTCATGCCACCTCCCATACCGGGCATCGCAATCTGAAATGGAACGGCGCAAGCCCGGCGCAAACCCAGGGGTACTTCACCCGCCTGTGGGCGCGCATTCGCGCCAGGCTCCACCGTGACGGCCTGCGCATTTTCGGCATTCGCGTGGCGGAACCGCATCACGATGGCACCCCGCACTGGCATCTGCTGCTGTTTATGCAGCCGCAGGACCGAGAGAAGGTGCGCGAGATCCTGCGCGATTTTGCCCACCAGCAAGATAGTGAAGAGTTACGCAACGACCAGGCGCGAAAAGCGCGCTTTCATGCCGAAGCGATCGATGCGCAAAAGGGGAGCGCGACGGGGTATGTGGCGAAGTATATCGCCAAGAATATCGACGGCTACGCGCTGGAGAATGAAATCGACCACGAAACGGACGCGCCGCTAAAAGAGAGCGCCTGCGCGGTCTCCGCCTGGGCGGCGCGCTGGCATATCCGCCAGTTTCAGTTTGTCGGCGGCGCACCGGTCACCGTCTACCGGGAGTTACGCAAGATGGCCGACAGCGCCACGGCCAAAGGGCTGAGCGTGGAGTTCGCCGACGTCCACGATGCCGCCGATAACGGCGACTGGGCTGGCTACGTTAATGCTCAGGGCGGCCCGTTTGTCCGCCGTGACGATCTGCAGGTACGCACCCTGTATGAAGCAGAGGGTGAATTTAACCAGTACGGCGAACCGACGGTTCGTATTCGCGGCGTGTATGACACGGTAATCGGTAGCGGTTCGCCGGTGCTGACGCGCCTGAAGAAGTGGACCATTGTGCCGAAGCGCGCAGCGGCGGTTTTTCAGGGCGCGGCTGCGCCCGCTTGGAGTTCTGTCAATAACTGTACGCCCTTCGAGCCGGGTAAACCGCTAACGGATTACCAGCGGCGGCAACTCACCCACCGGCTGCGGGAAGGGATCCTCAGTGAACGAAACGGGAGGTTAAAAACCGATCTCAACATCATTAAGAATAATGACTTTTTGGCAAGCAATAGATGGTCAGAATATTTGTCACTTCACAATACTGTTTTTTTATCAGCGACATAGTGATTAGACAAAATAATCTTCGCTTCCCATAAATATCCAGCCTATGATACTGTATATACATACAGTAAGAGAATTCATGAGAGGAATTCATGGTCTTTGAACGACTAAATAAGACTCAGCACAAATGGGCATGCGTGCAATTCATTGCCGAGGTGTCGCTTATCGCCAACTGCAAGCCTTCCGACCTGAAGCTGGCCTTAAGCCTGATCGCGGATCTGGCAGAGAGCGAGAACACGACTCCCGATGATGAGGATATTTATTACAAAGCCGAATAGCCCGCCGAACGCCATTCCGGCCACTCTCTTTACCGTACTCTTACGCACCGGCTAGCGTTTCCCTCGCCCGGTGCGTCGCTTTTTCCTCCCCGTTGTTGTACCAGCCACGCGCCAGCACCAATTCATAGCCCTTAGCCTCTCTGTTGCGGAAACTTAACCATGGAAAAAACCTTCCGGATGGTAAGAGACGCAAAACGATGAATGCGATAACACAACAGGGCGACACCCTCGATCTGATCTGCCTGCGCTACTACGGGCGAACGGCGGGCGTCGTCGAACGCGTGCTGGCCGCCAATCCTGGTCTTGCCGAACTGGGCGTCGTGCTCCCGCATGGCACCACCCTCACCCTGCCCGATGTCGCGGTGCAGACCATGCAGGAGACGGTAAATCTATGGGCGTAAGTATCGAGAGAATCAGCTCGTCGCTGGCCTACTGGATTAGCGTCGCCCTGACCTTTTTTGGCGCCATGACGCCGCAAGACTTTGCTGCTTACTTCGGCGCGCTGGGCGTCGCCATGACCGTCGGCGTGAACTGGTATTACCGCCGTAAAAGCTATCTGTTCCTCAAATCCTGTGCGGTGAGCCAGGAGGTGGTCAATGGGCTTACCCGTTAAACGCTGTAGCGCGGCGGCCGTGCTGGCGCTGGCGCTGCTGCTGCCCGATTTTCATCTGCTGCACACCTCGCAGGCGGGGCTGGCGCTGATTACCGATCTCGAAGGCTGCCGTCTGCGCCCCTATCAGTGCAGCGCGGGAGTCTGGACCTCGGGGATTGGCCACACGGCGAAAGTTTTCCCTGCGCGCGATATCAGCGAAAAAGAGGCCGCCGTCAACCTGGTTGCCGACGTGCTGAACGTTGAGCGCCGCCTGGCGCACTGCGTGCCGGTGGAGATGCCGCAACCGGTCTATGACGCGGTAGTCAGTTTTACCTTTAACGTCGGCAGCGGCGCGGCGTGCGCCTCAACGCTTGCCTGGCACCTGCGCCAGAAGGCGTGGAAACAGGCCTGCGATCAGCTGCCGCGCTGGGTCTATGTCGATGGCGTACGCAACCGCGGGCTGGAAAACCGCCGCCAGCGCGAGCGCGACCGGTGCCTGCAGGGGGTGAAATGAGTGCCCGCCTGGTGGTGGTAATAGCGCTCCTGGCGACGCTGACCGGGCTGTGGTTGTTTGAGCAAAACCACGCTCTGCGTGCGTCTTTAGCCAACGCGCAGCAGCTGGCGCGGGATCAGAACGCCACGCTGACGCGCCTTAAAACCGCCCTCAACGCCACCGCCGAACTGGCGGCAAAGAACCAGCAGGCGCAGGTCACACTGCGCCAGCAGATCGATGCCGCCAGCGCGCAGGCGCTGCAACGAGAAAACGCGATCGCGAGGTTATTAAATGAGAACGAGGCTTTTCGCCACTGGTATCGCACTGAGTTACCTGATGCTGTGCGCCGGGTGCACCAGCGCCCCGCCTGCCCCTCCGCCGCTCATTGTCTACAACAGCTGCCCGCAGGTCAGCCTCTGCCCGATGCCGGCAAGCGCGCCGCAAACTAACGGCGATTTGAGCGCCGATATCCGCCAGCTTGAGCACGCGCTGGTGCAGTGCGCGCTGCAAGTTGAAACCCTTAAACATTGCCAGGATGAGATCAATGCTAAAACCCAACTCTCTGCGCAGCGCCCTGATTAACGCCGTCCCGGCGCTGCACGATACCCCCTCGATGCTGCGTCTGTGGGTCGATAAAGGCAGCAATATCGCCACGCTCGCCAGCTCCTTATCGTTTGAAAAACAGTTCAGCCTCAACGTCACCATCACCGGTTTCAGTGGCGATATCGACACGCTGTTTGTGCCGGTGATGGCGTGGCTGCGCGATAACCAGCCCGACATTCTCTCCATCGAGGCGGGGCAGAAAGGCGGCTTTAGCTGGACGCTGCTGACCAACGCCGACGGTACACAGGATGTGACGATGGTGCTGCAACTGACCGAGCGCACCCAGGTGAAAGAACTCAACGGGACACTTATCGCCGAGACGCTGCCAGAGCCGCTGCCGCCGGCCTTCGTCACCCGCCCAAAAGAGCTCTATATCAACGGCGAGCTGGTGAGCCGCTGGCAGGCGTGATCGCCTGCGCCATACGCCACGGGCTGCGTTGTGCCAAAAGCCGGACAGCCTTGTTCAATTTTCAAAACCGGGGACGCATAGCATCATTTCGCTTATGAACAGACAACTTTCGCTTCACGAGCTGGCCCGCCAGCTTCGCAATATGATCCGCACCGGAATTATCGTTGAGGTCGACTTGAAAGCCGGGCGCTGCCGGGTGCAGACCGGCGGTATGGTGACCGACTGGCTACAGTGGTTAACCCACCGCGCCGGGCGTTCGCGCAGCTGGTGGGCGCCCTCCGTCGATGAGCAGGTGTTATTGCTCGCCGTCGGCGGCGAGCTGGAGACCGCCTTTGTGATGCCGGGGATTTATGCCAACGATTATCCGGCCCCCTCCGCTTCGGCGGACGCCTGGCACGTCACCTTCCCGGATGGCGCGGTGTTTGAATATGAACCGCAGAGCAGCGCGCTGAAGGTAAGCGGCATTAAAACCGCCGATATCACCGCCTCCGAGTCGATTACCGCCAGCGTGCCACAAGTGCTGGTGAAAGCGTCTACGCGCATCACCCTCGATACGCCGGAAGTGGTCTGCACCAATAAGCTGATCACCGCCACGCTGGAGGTGCAAAAAGGCGGCACCATGAGCGGCAATGTGACGCACAGCGGCGGCTCGCTTACCTCGAACGGCAAAGTGCTGCATAGCCATCAACACCCCGGCGACAGCGGCGGCACCACAGGAGCACCTTTATGACAGCACGTTATTTCGGCCTCGATCGCACCAGCGGGCGCAGCCTGACGGACGTCGACCATATCCGCCAGAGTATCAGCGATATTCTGCGCACGCCGGTGGGCTCGCGCGTGATGCGCCGCGATTACGGTTCGCTGCTGTTCGATATGCTCGATCAGCCGCAAACCCCGGCGCTGGCGCTGCAAATTCAGGTGGCTTGCTATATGGCGCTGCTGCAATGGGAGCCGCGCATCACCCTCAGCGCGGTGACGGCCGAACGTCAGTTCGACGGCAAGATGGTGGTCAATCTGACCGGTCAGCTTGCCAGCACCGGCGAGTCCCTCTCTTTAACCCTTCCTGTGAGTTGATACCATGCCGATTATCGATCTGAGCCAACTGCCCGCGCCCGATGTTGTCGAGGCGCTGGATTATGAGCGCATCCTGGATGAGCGCAAAACAACCCTTGTTTCACTCTTTCCCGCCGATCAGCAGGAGGCCATCGCCCGTACGCTGGCGCTGGAGTCCGAGCCGCTGACCAAGTTTCTCGAAGAGAATGCTTACCGCGAAGTGATCTGGCGCCAGCGCGTCAACGAAGCGGCCCGCGCGGTGATGCTGGCGTATGCCTCCCGCAGCGATCTCGATGCCATCGCGGCGAACAGCAACACCGCGCGGCTGGTGATCGCCCCTGCTGATGAGAGCACGATACCGCCCACGCCGGCAGTAATGGAGTCCGATACCGATTTACGCCTGCGCGCGCAGCAGGCTTTTGAAGGGCTAAGCGTGGCCGGGCCGGTGGGTGCGTATGAGTATCACGGCCGCAGCGCCGATGGTCGCGTGGCGGATATCTCTGCCGTCAGCCCATCCCCCGCCTGTGTCACCATCTCTGTGCTCTCCCGCGAAGGCGACGGTACCGCCAGCCCTGAACTGCTGGCGATTATCAATAAAGCGCTTAACGCGGAGGATGTGCGCCCGGTCGGCGATCGCGTGACGGTACAGAGCGCTAAAATTGTGCCCTACCAGATTGATGCCACGCTTTTTCTCTATCCCGGACCTGAATCGGAGCCGATTCGCCAGGCGGCTGAGCAGAAGCTGAAAGCTTATATCACTGCCCAGCGCCGACTGGGGCGCGATATTCGCCTGTCGGCAATCTACGCAGCGCTCCACGTTGAGGGCGTGCAGCGGGTGGTGTTGAATGCACCGCAGCAAGATATTGTGCTCGATCAGAGCCAGGCCTCCTGGTGTACAGCGTGGAAAATCACCACCGGAGGTACCGATGAGTGACGACCGTCTGTTGCCTGTTGGCTCATCGGTTCTTGAGGTGGCGACAGCACACGCGGCGGCGCAGATTGAACGCGTACCGGTGCCGCTGCGCACGCTGTGGGATCCGCTAACCTGCCCGGCCGAGCTGCTGCCCTACCTCGCCTGGGCGCTCTCCGTTGACCGCTGGGATTTTAACTGGCCGGAAGCGACCAAACGTAAGGTGATCGCCTCCTCCTTTTTCGTCCATCAACATAAAGGGACGCGCAGCGCCATTCACCGGGTGGTTGAGCCGCTTGGCTTCCTGATTGAACTGCGCGAGTGGTGGCAGGATAACGCCGAACCCGGCACCTTCCGGCTGGTGATTGGCGTCCAGGAGAACGGCATTACCGAGGAGACGTACCAGGAGCTGGAGCGGCTGATTAACGATGCCAAACCGGCAAGCCGCCATTTGACGGAGCTGAATATCAGTCTCAGCAGCCAGGGCGAGTGCTACGTTGGCGCGGCCTGCTACCTTGGCGAGGAGCTGACGGTCTACCCTTACAGCCCGGAAGAGATTGTTGTTGGCGGCGAAAGCTATGCGGCATCGGCGATCCACCTGATTGATAGCCTCACTATCACGGTTTAATCCTCCCCTTCGGGCTACGGCCCGTTTTTTTTATCTACCCTGTTGTGTACCCCTCAGACCAACGCCGCCGCGTGGCGTCCGCCAGGTGCTGAACGGAAAATATCCCTACCGTTCACTGCTCAACAAACCTGAGAGAATCCCATGTCTGTAAAATATTTCGCGATTTTAACCCATCAGGGCGCGGCAAAGCTGGCGAACGCCACCGCGCTCGGCACGACGCTTAACCTGACGCAGCTGGCCATCGGCGATGGTAACGGCACGCTGCCGGTACCGGACGCGGCGCAAACCCGGCTCATTAATCAGACACGCATCGCGCCGCTCAATGCCCTGTCGGTCGACCCGGAGAACCCAAGCCAGATAGTAGCGGAGCAGATTATCCCGGAGAATGAGGGCGGGTACTGGATCCGCGAGCTGGGTCTGTTCGATGACGAAGGGGTCTTGATTGCGGTGGCGAACTGCCCGGAGACCTACAAACCGCAGCTACAGGAGGGCAGTGGACGCACGCAGACCATTCGCATGGTGGTGGTCGTCTCCTCAACGGCAGCCGTAACGTTGAAAATCGATCCGTCGGTGGTGCTGGCAACGCGTAAATACGCCGACGATCTGTTGGCCGGACATCTGAAGGCGGCGAACCCCCATCCGCAGTATCTACAGATTGCCGATATCGCCTCCTTCACACCGGTGGGCGTGCCGCTGCCCTACCCGTCTGCCACTCCGCCCGCCGGCTGGCTTAAATGCAACGGCGCGGCCTTTAACAAAGGGCAGTATCCAAAGCTGGCGGCCCTGTTTCCCTCAGGCAATTTGCCCGATCTGCGTGGGGAGTTTATTCGCGGGTGGGATGATGGGCGCGCAGTGGATAGCGGGCGTGCGTTACTCAGTACTCAACTCGGGATGTTAGAAAAACACCGCCATTTTATTGTCGCTAATACACGCTATGAGGAAACCGAAGAGTGGGATATCGGTGTTATCTATAATTCGACCTATACGCAGGGCCGCGGCCTGGATGCATCATCTTCTGTAGGCGATTTAATCCCCTCGCCAACGCTTCATAGTAAAGGACGAGTTGGCAATACCTGCGGTGTGGAAACCCGACCGCGCAACGTCGCCTTTAACTACATCGTCAGAGCAGAGTAATCCTCTCAATATCCCAACGGGCATCGCCCGTTTTTTTTTGCCCGCCCTGTTGTGTGAGTTCGCAACCAACGCCCCTTAATGGTGTTTGCCTGCGGCTGAACGGAAAATATCGCCATCGTTCACTTCTCAACAAACAACCTGAGAGCGTATGCATGACCGCAAAATTTTTCGCTATTTTGACTAACCTGGGGGCAGCAAAGCTTGCCAACGCCGCCGCGCTGGGCACGCAAATCAACCTGACGCAGATGGCCGTCGGCGATGCCAATGGCCAGTTGCCCACGCCCGACCCAGCGCAGACCACACTGATTAACCAGAAGCGTATCGCGCCGCTAAACCGGCTCTCGATTGATCCAAAAAATAGCAGCCAGATTGTTGCTGAACAGGTGATTCCGGAAACCGAAGGTGGCTTCTGGATCCGTGAAATTGGCCTCTATGACGATGCTGGCGTGCTGATTGCGGTGGCGAACTGCCCGGAAACCTATAAACCGCAGCTGCAGGAGGGTAGCGGACGCACGCAAACCATCAGGATGGTGGTGGTGGTCTCCTCAACGGCGGCGGTGACGCTGAAAATCGATCCGTCGGTGGTGCTGGCCACCCGCCAGTATGCTGATGATCTACTTGATAACCACCTCAAGGCCGCCAATCCACATCCGCAATATGCGCTGCTCGCCAGCCCAGCATTCACGGGCATCCCGAAGGTTCCGGATACGCCGATCGGTAATTACGGTCAGCAGATTGCCAATACCAAATATGTGCATGATGTCGTGGCAAGTGATGTCTACATTCTGCCGGTAGGTGTGCCGGTCGCCTGGCCGCTCGCGGAGCCACCACTAGGCTGGTTCGTCTGTAATGGTGCCTTGTTCAATAAGACAAAATATCCGCGTCTGGCGGCAGCTTACCCGGCGGGTTTACTGCCGGATCTGCGCGGCGAGTTTATTCGCGGCTGGGATGCAGGACGTAATGTGGATCCTGCACGTGCATTATTAAGCTGGCAGAAAGGAACCATAAACCTCAACGACCCTTCAATCACTTCGGTAGGCATAGCAAGCCCGATTCATGCCAATGACAACGTAGCCACTGCCAGGAGTGACTTCGGGTTAGATCCTGTGATGAAAAGCGATTATGCAAATGTGATGAATGCTTTTTTTAACACACCGCAGGCAGCCATCGACATAGATGCCAACGGGTATGCCGGAGGTTATGGCAGCACCCGTCCACGCAACATTGCCTTTAACTACATCGTGAGAGCCGCATAATGACCACCGCAATTTTGAACGAAAACCACCTGGCCAGCCAGACGGGCACTGTCACCGTCTATAACTTTGACGCGTTGAGCCGCGAGTACCTTGGCAACACCATCGAGTATCTTGCCGTCGGCGTCGGTATTCCGGCGAACTCAGCGCTTGATGAGCCTTTAGCGGCGAAACCGGGTTTTGCGGTGCGCCGCAACGCAGCGCTGGATGGCTGGGAGTATGCTCCTGACCATCGCGGCAGCGAGGTGTATGACAAAATCACTGGCGAGAAAAAGACGCTGGCGCAGCTGGGCGATTACCCGGATGATGTCACTCCGCTTGCCCCCGCCACACCCTATGATGTCTGGAATGGCAGCGGCTGGGTAACGGATGAGGTCGCACAGCAGGCCGCGCAAATCACGCTGGCAGAGCAGACTAAGACCCATCTGCTCAACAAGGCGAAAAATACCATCAGCCTGTGGCAGACCGAACTGCAACTCGGCATCATCAGCGATGATGATAAAGCGCAGCTCATCGTCTGGATGCGTTATATTCAGGCGCTGCAAAAGGTCGACACGAAGACTGCGCCCGATATCGCCTGGCCTGAACAGCCGCAATAAAAAATGACGGGCTGCGGCCCGTTTTGCCGGGTGGCACTGCGTTTACCCGGCCTACAACATCCCCAGGCCTGATAAGGCGACGTCGCCATCAGGCCTTTTCCGTTGGGTTGTCCCGCCTGGCAGCCAACCGCATTCGATAGCACCTTCCCCAAACTGACCACGACAATAGCGTTTACTCAATCGCTAACTGAGAGTGAACGCCTGACTATGAAATATTTTGCCATTCTGACTAACCAGGGTGCCGCGAAGCTTGCCAACGCCACCGCGCTCGGCACGCAGCTGAAGCTGACCCATATGGCTACCGGCGACGGTAACGGTAGCCTTCCTACTCCCGATCCTGCACAAACGAAGCTGGTTAACCAGAAACGTATTGCGCCACTGAATATGCTCTTCGTCGACCCTGGTGACGCGAACCAGATTATCGCCGAGCAGGTCATCCCCGAGAACGAAGGCGGTTTCTGGATCCGCGAAATAGGCCTTTATGACGCCGATGGCACGCTGATTGCCGTTGCCAACTGCCCGGAGACCTACAAACCGCTTCTGCTGGAGGGCAGCGCCCGCACGCAAACCCTGCGTATGGCGCTGGTGGTCTCCGCAACCTCGGCGGTAAGCCTGAAAATTGATCCGGCGGTGGTGCTCGCGACGCGCAAGTATGTCGACGACAGAGCGCTTGAAGTACAGGTCTATACTGATGAGGTAATGAAAAAACATCTGGCTGCCGATAACCCACATGCGCAGTATGCATCTGTGAAAGCAATGGCAGCCGAACTGGAGAAGAAGCTGGATAAGGCCGTAACAGGGATAATACTGCCGGCCGGATATAACATCCCCTTTCATATCCGCAATACGCAGGGTCTGATCTATACCGCAACATCGCCTGGCACTTACACTAACGAGCCGGAGTTTGACAGCGAGTTTTTCGATGTCATGGCCATGCGGCACTCAGAAAACAACGGTGGTGAAGTGACATTTATTGCCGTAAGCAAGTCGGGAAAAATCGCGACCGCAGCGCTTTCCGGTGATGATTTCTCCGGCTGGAATCCTCTTCTTGACTTTACACATACCACCCCGGCAGGGCGCCAACTTATTGGCAAAAATAACGCCGGTGAGATGGTGGAATACCTTGGCCTCGATGCGATCCCCGGACGTTTATTGAATTTCCGAAAAATGACTACTTCTGGGATCTACACGCCTACGGCGGGAACCCGCTGGATTATTGTTGAACAGACAGGCGCGGGCGGCGCAAGCGGCAATTTAACCGCAACCAGCACAGGTGAGAATGCGATTAGCGCAGCAGGTTCAAACGGTACGTATGCGAAAGCGCTTATTACGGCAGGTTTCAGCTCAGTTAATGTGACTATCGGCTCCGGTGGCCAGCCTAATGGTGGCGCTGGTGGCAATGGCGGCAATGGCGGAACAACGTCATTTGGCTCGCTGGTGATTTGCCCTGGCGGCAAAGGCTCCGGCGTGGGGTACTCAAATTTGCCGCCCTTTAACAACGGTGGTGCAACAGGCTCCGCCCAGCCTACTGGGGTCGGTATTCTTTACTCCCTTTATGGCATCAGTTCCCCCTGGCCGACCGTAGTGGCCGTCGGTCAGGGCAGTAATTTTACGGCGACCACACCCACGCCGCTGGGGCGATACGGTATGGGTGGTGATGGGCTGGTAAGTAATGAATCTGAGAAGGCAAAAACCGGTAATGCAGGGACTTCAGGTTACGTAATTGTTTGGGAGTACGCGTAATGGCAATTTATGCAGTAGTTGAAAAAGGTGTAGTGACAAATATCGTCGAGTGGGATGGACAATCTGCATGGAAACCCGACGCGGGAGATGTTATCCATCCCGGCGTTCCGGTAAGCCCGGGCTGGTTATATGACGGACATAATTTTACTGCGCCGGAGAGCGATGGAATGCCGCCCCTTTAACCTCAAAGAGTGAATTACATGACAACGACGCCGTGGAAAACCCACGGCGTTTTATATTATGCATCCCAGAGGCCATCACCGGTTGTGCCATCCTTTAGCCAATCCTCTCCGCTCGCACCCGCTCTTCAGACACTCGAAAATAGCACTCACCCCAACACCACGGAGTTAAACGGATGAGTGATTATCATCATGGCGTTCAGGTCGTCGAAATCAACGATGGCACGCGCGTCATTTCCACAGTCTCAACGGCCATTGTCGGCATGGTTTGTACCGCCAGCGATGCAGACGCAGGGATGTTCCCTCTTAATGAACCGGTTCTGATCACTAACGTGCAGAGCGCGATCGCCAAAGCGGGCAAGCAAGGCACACTGGCGGCATCGCTGCAGGCGATTGCTGACCAGGCGAAACCGGTGATTATTGTTGTTCGCGTTGCTGAAGGCAGCGGTGAGGATGCGCAGGCGCAGACCCTCTCCAACATCATCGGCACCACCGACGAAAACGGTAAATATACCGGCCTGAAAGCGCTGCTGACCGCCGAAGCGGTGACCGGCGTGAAACCGCGCATTCTTGGCGTACCGGGTCTCGATAGCCTCGAAGTCGCTACCGCGCTGGCACCGATTTGCCAGAAGCTGCGCGCCTTTGGTTATGTCAGCGCCTGGGGTTGTAAAACCATTTCTGAAGCGATCAAGTATCGCGAAAACTTCAGCCAGCGCGAACTGATGGTCATCTGGCCAGATTTCCTCGCCTGGGATACCGCCAGCAACAGCTCTTCTGTCGCTTACTCGACGGCTCGCGCGCTGGGTCTGCGTGCGGCGATCGACCAGTCCGCCGGCTGGCATAAAACCCTCTCCAATGTCGGCGTCAATGGCGTTACCGGCATCAGCACCCCGGTGTTCTGGGATCTGCAGGAGTCGGGCACCGATGCCGATCTGCTGAACGAAGCGGGCGTCACCACGCTGATTCGCAAAGATGGCTTCCGTTTCTGGGGCAACCGCACCTGCTCCGACGATCCGCTGTTCCTGTTTGAAAACTACACCCGTACCGCGCAGGTGATTGCCGACACCATGGCTGATGCGCATATGTGGGCAGTGGACAAACCGATCACCGCATCGCTGATTCGCGACATCATTGACGGCATCAATGCCAAATTCCGCGAGCTGAAAAGCAATGGCTACATCATCGATGCCACCTGCTGGTTCGATGAAGAGGCTAACGACGCCGCATCGCTGAAGGCGGGCAAGCTCTATATCGATTACGACTATACGCCGGTGCCGCCTCTGGAAAACCTGACCCTGCGCCAGCGCATCACGGATAAGTATCTGGCGAACCTGGTCTCCTCAGTTAACAGCAAGTAAGGAACAGATAGATGGCAATGCCGCGAAAACTTAAATATATGAACGTGTTCCTCAATGGCTTTAGCTATCAGGGGATCGCCAAATCCATCACGCTGCCGAAGCTGACCCGCAAGCTGGAGAACTACCGTGGCGCAGGCATGAACGGCGTGGCGCCGATTGATATGGGTCTCGATGACGAAGCCCTGTCGATGGAGTGGTCGCTGGGCGGCTTCCCGGATGCTGCCATCTGGGAACTCTATGGTGCCACCACCGCGGATGCGGTTCCGATTCGCTTTGCCGGTTCCTACCAGCGCGACGACACCGGCGAGACGGTTGCCGTTGAAGTGGTGATGCGTGGTCGTCAGAAAGAGATCGACACCGGTGAGAACAAGCCGGGCGAAGATACCGAGTCCAAAATCTCCGTGGTCTGCAGCTACTTCAAGCTGACGATGGATGGCAAGGAGCTGGTGGAAATCGACACCGTCAACATGGTGGAGAAAGTGAACGGCGTCGATCGCCTTGAGCAGCACCGCCGTAACATCGGCCTGTAACAACCGCCCGGTCAGCCTGCTGGCCGGGTACCTTTTCCCGCGAAGAAGAGAGTGAGGATGCCATGAGCAACGAAACTGACAACGTGATTACCCTGGAAACGCCGATTAAGCGCGGTGAGCAGCTGATTAACAGCGTGACGCTGATGAAACCCAACGCCGGTACGCTGCGCGGATTGAGCCTGGCGTCGGTGGCGAACGCCGATGTCGACGCGCTGATCAAAGTGCTGCCGCGCATCACCTCCCCGTCGCTGACGGAGCAGGAAGTGGGCGCTCTCGACCTGGTCGATATGGTTGCGCTGGCGGGCAAGGTGGTCGGTTTTTTGTCACCGGCTTCGGCACAGTAACTTTTCCGGCCTCTCTGTCGGTTGACGATCTGATGGCGGATATCGCGGTGATCTTTCACTGGCCGCCGTCAGAACTCTACCCCCTGAGCCTGACAGAACTCATCACCTGGCGCGAGAAAGCGCTACAGCGAAGCGGAAACAGATATGAGTAACAGCGCAAAATTAGAGGAATTGCTCACGGCTGTTGATCAGGCGACGCGCCCGTTTCAATCGTTGCAGACAGAGAGTCTCTCTCTGTCTGACAGCGTGAAAGGAACGGAGAAAAACCTGCGCGGCTTGTACACCCAGCTTGCGCAGGTCGACGACATCATGCGCGCGGAAAAAGCCCTTGCCTCCGTCAATGCGCAGCTGAGCGACATCAAACAGAACAGGCAAAATGCCGCTAACGGCACAGCAGCGCCAGCGATTATCGATCCCTGGAGCGGAAAACCTAAGTCGGAAAAAGCGCTCAAAAAAGAACGTCTTACCCTGCGCAGAACGATCAAAGCTAATAAGACCTCCCTGAAGACGGCCGGTATTGAGGCAAGAACGCCGTTATCCGCGCGACTCCAGCTCAATAGCCGTATCAGCGATGAGTCGGCACAGTTGATCACCCAGCGCCAGGCGCTCAAACAGGAGCAGCATCAGAAGCGCCAGCTGCGTGCGGCAAAAATCCAGGCCGTGCAGCAGCGTATTCTGGGCGCAGGCGAAAAGATTTCGACCATTGGCGAGAAAAGCAAGTCGATTGCCACAACCGGGTTCGAGCTCGGCAAAAAAATTATGCAGCCGGGCTATGAAGCGTCGCTGAAAAACAGCCCGCTTGCACCGGCTGCGGCCTCCGATAACGCAGAGCCCGGTGCGCAGAACAGTACCCCCGCTTCAGGAACAGCGGTCGCTACGCTGCAAAATGGCTCGGGAACAGCCGTTGCTACCCTGCAAAACAGTACCGGTGCTCCGGGAACGGTGGTCGCAGCACTGCAGAATAGCGCTGCCGGCCCCGCCGCGGCGATGCAGAGCAGTGTCGGCAACCTGGGTACCGATCTTGAGGCGCTGCAGGCGGCTTATCAGTCCCTGAGCGTTGATATTTTCAGTACCCAGGAGTCATCCCTGCGCTCGCTGGTGCAGACCGCGACCCGCTATGTCGGGAAGCTGCAGGAGTGGGTGCAAAATAATCAGGGCCTGGTGCAGAGTTTTGGGCTTATCGCCACGGTCGTGGTGGGCATTGCAGGCGCTGTCGGCACCGTGGCGGGCGTTATCGCGCCGGTGTTCACCGGCATCAGTACGCTAATCACCATCGCAACGACGCTCGGCAGCGTATTTACCACTATTTTCGGCGGGATAGCGGCACTATTTGGCTCACTCACCCTGCCGATTATCGCGGTTGTCGCCGCCATTGTGTTTGCGATTTACAAATACTGGGAGCCGATTAGCGCCTTCTTTGGCGGCGTTATTGAAGGTATCAAAACGGCGTTTGCCCCGATTGCCGAGTTGTTTGCGCCGTTCCAGCCGCTTTTCGACGGCATAGGTAAAGCAATCAGTAATATTGCCGGGTGGTTCGGCGATCTGCTCACCCCCGTCAAATCCAGCCAGCAAACCCTGGAGAACTGCGGTAACGCCGGGAAAATGTTCGGCCAGGTGCTGGTTACGGCACTGACGTGGCCCCTTAAATCGCTAAAGTTGCTGAACGAGGGGGTGGAATGGTTACTGAATAAGCTCGGCGTTATTAATAAACAATCCGCTGATGCCAGCCCGGATAAGCAAACCCAACCGACCACTGGCGGTGCAGCGTTTGGCATGGTGCAACCTCCACGCTTAGACAATTATCAGGCGGCGCGCCCTGCGACCGGCGGATCCTATGTCGATCAAAGCAAGAGCGAATACAACATCACTCTGCAGGGAGATATGTCACCCGGCGGCGATGGCACACGCCAGTTAAGAGATCTGCTGGCACAGCATGAGCAGGAGAAACGCACTAACTCCCTTTCACAATTCAGCGCGGCAGGAGGATTTGCCTCATGATGCTGGCACTTGGGCTTTTTGTTTTTATGCGCCAGACCCTCCCTTACCAGAGCATGAAAAGGGAGAGCAACTTTAGCTGGGCCAGCAACGCGCGGGTCGGTAAGCGCGATGCCTATCAATTCACCGGCCCCGGGAGCGAGACAATTGATATTACTGGTGAACTCTTCCCGGAGCTCACTGGCGGTACGCTGTCGCTCTCGGCGGTACGTCTGATGGCGGAACAGGGCAAGGCCTGGCCGCTGATTGATGGCACAGGCATGATTTACGGCATGTATGTTGTTAATAACGTTAGCGAAACCGGCGCTCTTTTTTACCCGGACGGTTCGCCACGCAAAATCAACTTCACCTTGAAGCTGACTCGCGTCGATGAGTCGCTGAAAGTGATGTTTGGCGATATTTATGACCAGGGTAAGCAGCTGGCGACCAACATGCTGGAGAGGTTCTGATGCTTAATGCATTCACAAACGGCTTAGCACGGGTAAAAACGCCGGCATTTTCATTAAAGCTCGGGGAGAAGGATATTACGGGCAATATTCAGTCCCGGTTGATTGCCCTGACGGTGACGGATAACCGGGGGTTCGAAGCGGATACGCTTACGCTGACACTTGATGATGCTGACGGGCAAATCGAGATGCCCGAGCGGAGCAATGTCATCACGCTGGCCATCGGCTGGCAGGGTGCTGCGCTGACTGAAATGGGCACCTTTATTGTCGACCAGGTAAGCCACAAAGGCACACCGGATCAGGTTAGCGTCACCGCTAAAAGCGCAGATTTTCGTGGCAGCCTGAACAGCCCACAGGATAGCTCCTGGCATGATACGACGCTCGGCGCCATCGTTGAGGAAATCGCTAAACGTAATAAGCTGGACACCAGTCTGCCACCCTCGCTGGCGCAGATTAAGATTGCGCATATCGATCAGTCGAATGAGTCCGACGCAAACTTTCTGACGCGCCTGGCGCGGCGTAACGGTGCCGAGATCGCCGTCAAATCGGGGAAACTGTTTTTCATCGTCCCAGGCATGTGCGTAGTAGGCGGCGAAACAATGCCCTCCGCCACGATAACCCGTAGCGATGGCGACAGCCATGATTTCTCGATCGCCGATCGCATCAACTACTCTGGCGTTACGGCACATTGGCAAGATACCGCCACGCCAAAAAACCAGAATACGGTTCAACTGCAGAGAAAATCATCGCAACAGAAGCCCACACCGATTACCCATCCGCAGGCGGTCAGTAGCCAGGCAGCCTCAAATGGGAAAAGCGAGCCGACAGACTACACGGCAGGTTCAAAAGATAACGTTCTGATTCTCTCCACTACGTTCGCGAATAAAGAGGAGGCGAAGCTGGCAGCTGAAGCCCAATGGAGCGAGATCCAGCGCAACGCGGCGAAATTTTCAATTACCCTTGCGCAGGGCAGAGCAGACCTGCGTCCCGAAACGCCAGTGATAGTGACTGGGTTCAAAAATGTGATTAACGCCAGAATGTGGGTCGTCAAAAAAGTGACCCATACCATGAACACGCAGGGTTTTGTCAGCAGTGTGGAACTGGAGGTTCGCATTAATAATGTTGAGTATGATGCAAAATAAAAATCACAAATGCATTAATTAACTTGTATTTGCAAGATTGGAGGCTATCATAGCTAGCATAAACACGAAGGAGACCCCACTATGATGCATTGCCCGGTATGCCAGCAGGCGGCGCATGCGCGCTCCAGCCGCTACCTCAGTACCGAAACCAAAGAGCGTTATCACCAGTGCCAGAACGTCGAGTGCGGATGTACATTTGTCACCCATGAATCGCTGGCGCGTTATATTGTCCGGCCTGTGGCAGCGCCCACCGCTTCGCCTGCCAGCCTGCGCTAACGTCGCCACCTCATTAAGCCTGCATCCGCAGGCTTTTTTTATGCCTGTAGATCGCCCATTTTTCTGCCGCCACTCTGCCGCCACAGACAATAAAAAAGGGGTTAGCATTACGCTAACCCCTTGTTCTATAACACGCTTTGGATGTAGCGCGTGCGCTATCTTAGTTAAGACGCTTTCAATTGACATTAAATAAAATCAATCATTTATAAATTTTTCAATAAGTTACGCACATCCTAAATATGCTTTAGACCAGCCTGGCACATCCTCTGTGGTCATTCAGTGGACATTGCCGCGCTAAGGGGATTCAGCTCGACAGCTTGCTCTAAATGATCAGGGGCAAAATGCGAATATTTCATAGTTTCGCGGATGTTGGCGTGCCCAAGAATTTTTTGCAAAACCAAAATGTTCCCGCCCTGCATCATAAAATGTGCGCCAAACGTGTGACGTAGAACGTGAGTTTTTTGCCCCTCAGTGAGCTCGATATTGGTCAGCAGAAGCATTTTCTTAAAATCCTGATAGCAGGGCTTGAACATACGACCCTGCCGGTTGACCAGCTCCTCGTATAGATATTTAGGGATAGGGACAGTGCGGTTTTTTTTGCCTTTAGTTTTGGTGAACGTGAGTTTGCAGGGCGACAGCTGCGAGCGAGTTAACCTTTCGGCCTCACTCCATCGCGCCCCGGTAGCCAAACAGACCCTCACTATCATCGTCAGATCTTCTTTGCCATATCTTTTACAGGCATCAAGGAGTTGCGGGATCTGTTGAAGGGTGAGCCATGACATTTCCTTTTCGGCTTCCTTAAATATGCGAATCCCCTCCAGCGGGTTAGGTAAACTCCACTCCCCTAGCCTTTTAAGCTCGTTAAATACGGCGTCCAGATAGTGCTGCTCACGGTTCACCGTTATCGGCTTTGCGATCCATTTTTTTTTGTCTTTATGAAAACCGTTGTCGATTTCACCTCTTAAACGCCGGTCACGATAGTGCGCCCAATCCTTGGCGGTAATTTGCGATGCAATAGGATCACCCATCCCGTTGCAGACTATTTTCAGCTTTGCCAGTCTCGACCTATTAGCCACTAGGGCTTGTCCGTGGAGATTATGCCAAAGCATTATCAGCTCGCTTAATTTGCGCCTGTCTTCTTTCTCCGAAAGCCAGGGCTTATTCTGCGCTTCATCGCGATAGTACTGCTCATAAGCTACGGCCTCGCCTTTGGTTGCAAAGCGCTTCCGCACTCGACGACTATCGCGGCCATCAACGCGAAAATCACAGAGCCATTCACCTGACGGGAGTTTTTTTACGGCCATGTTTAGATATTTTTACTCAGTGTTAGAAAAACCATGCCTGCACAATTGATCTCATCGACCTTGCATTCAAACTGTGAGGTGTTGTTTTTAACAATCAACTTATTGCCTGGCAGGCGAGCTATGTCATAAACATCGCAGGTACCGTCAACATCAATAAGCCAACGGCCATTAGCAACATTTTTAACATCAAGATCAATAAGCCATCTCAAGCCGTTTTTCTCGATAAGAGCAGGATTAAGGATGTTTTGCTCAATTATTGATTCGTCGCTAAACCACAATCCTGACTCGACCATTTTTCCGGTGTGGATAGTGTATTTTGGTAGCTGCTTTAAGCCAGTAGGTAGAGCAGACCCCTCTTCTGTCTTTTTCTCACTTACACCACCATTTCCAGTAGCAAGCCAGTACAAAGATGCACCAGTATCAAGCGCGCAAATTACTACTACATCCCCAGGGAAATGATCTCGGCGAACCCATGCGCTCATTGTTGCTGAAGGTATACCAAGATGATCGCCCAGTTCTTTCTGCAAAGTGAATCCGTATGCCTGCATAATGCGCTGCAAAATATTTTTGCCGCCTGAGCTCTTCATAACCTCCATCAGCTTCTTACCCGCCAACGGATATTTCTCCGAAGAGTAACTTACATTTGTAAGATCGGTTCCTTCAACAAGCCACTTGAGATCAACGCCAGTATCAAGGGCGCACTGTACCAAGTAATCTCCTGGTACATTTCCGCGTGCAACCCAGTTACTAACGGTCGAAAGAGGAACTTTTGTTATTTCTGAGTAAGCGTAGCGGCTCTTAACTCCGTAAGAAACAAGAATCCTTTCAATGACTTGCTTAACATCACCCGAACCATTACTCATGTGAGCACCTATAAATATCGCATTTCGGCATTTACATAAGCCTCATATGGGATTAATCTTTGCCTCAGCACACCGCAAATGTGCCAAAACGTACTAAAAAACATAGTTAACCGGAGATAGTCACCTATGAATCTTCAAATTGCAATCCCCTCAGGCCCCGACTTCCTCTCATATGACGAGTTTGCAAAGCAATACGGTTGCAGCCTGAACACTGTTAAAGAGATGGTTAAGCGCGGTGAATTGCTCCTTGTGCCGCGCACCCGCGAGGGTGGCCTTGGTCGCATCAACATGATTGCCTTTCGTGCAAAGTTGTTAGCTCAGGCAATGAATTCACGCTACGCCGTGTTTCAGTAACTTAATTTTGTAAGATAAAAGGATTTACTGCATGTTAGATTTTCGTGTTTCCTCACATGATCACTTTGATGACGCGTGTCGGAAATTCTCTGCATCACATAACGTCCGAGAGCTGGCAGACAGGGCGGGCATCAAGCCGCACACTCTTTGGAATAAGCTCAACCCTGGACAACCGCACCAGTTAACGCCCCGCGAAATCTGGACGCTTACAGACCTGACCGAAGACTCAACTCTCGTTGATGGTTTTCTCGCGCAGATTCATTGTCTGCCATGCGTGCCGGTTAATGAGCTGGCTGAAGAAAAGCTGCAAACCTATGTAATGCGCGCCATGAGTGAGCTCGGCCAACTGGCCGGCAATGCGGTTTCGCAAGAGCGCCTTACTCCATCACGTAAAAACAGCATGATAGAAAGCGTTAATTCGGGCATTCGCATGCTTTCGCTGACCGCACTGGCATTGCAGGCGCGCCTCCAGGCTAACCCGGCCATGTCGAGCATGGTTGATGCAGTAAACGGCCTCGGTGCTTCTTTAGGGTATATGTGAGGCGATGATGAGTAATGAACCGTCGTTCGCGTCCCTCCTGATTAAGAAAAGTCCTTCCATGCATTACGGGCATGGCTGGATCTCAGGAAAAAACGGTAAGCGCTGGCACCCATCACATGGTCAGTCAGAACTGTTAAATAGTTTACAGACGAAGCGCAAACCGTCAGCGGTTGAAATTTTGCTGAGAATTATTAAGAGGTCAAAATGAACGGATTAAATAGCACTGCTGGAAATATTCCGGCGACAAAGTTATTTAACAATTCTGATTGCACAAAGGCAGAGCCGCAGGCAATGAGCGGCGAAGAATGCCTCGCCCGCTTTCATCAGAAATTAAAAATGACTGAGAATCGTGCGCTGCGTAATTTTAATAAACTTGATGACAATTTTAAATTCGTCGTTATGACGCTTGCTAATCGCGCTAATCCCTGCGCATTTCGTACTGAGGAGATCGGCAAACCGTTTGAATATTTCGATGTTAACCGCCGCAAAATGATAATTATCGCTATGAATGAAATCGCACGTTGGGGAAGCATCCTGCCACGCCGATTTTCAATTCATGAATGCATCTTAGCTAAATAAATAAACCCGAAATTAATGGCGTAAACCCGCCGGGCTTCTTATTGCCCGCAATCAGGAGAGTCAATTATGTGTAATACCACTACTCGTACCACTAAAACCACACTTGATAAGTCTGGCCTTAACCAGCTGCTGAGGGACGCGCGGATGCAAGAGCGCCGTGCGCGTGCGGAAGTTATGGCAAGCCGTATGGTTAACCTTGCTAACCATATTAAAACCAACCAACTCGACATTAACGAAGCGCTGGAACTGTTGTTGCAGGAAAGCGAAATTTATCGCCATCAGGCTATGGAGATCCACTAATGGCCGATGCAATGGATCTCATTCAGCAACGCGAGCAGGAAGAACGCGAGCGCCTTATCAGCATCGCGCGCAGCCGTATCTCTGCACCTTCCCGTTTTACCTGCGAGGATTGCGACGCACCAATCCCGAAAGCCCGCCGTATGGCGATACACGGCGTCGTACTCTGCGTGACCTGCCAGCAGATAGCAGAGCTCAAAACCAGACATTACCGGGGCGTGTAAGTGGCAATTTCTTACGCTTACGCCTGGAATGCTCCTCGCTCAGCAATAGCCAGCCCTTATCTGACCTATTCAGAACAGCATCGCCGCGATCGCATGATTGCGGCGTTGCTGCATGCGCGCAAAGCGTTATCCCTCCAGCCTGAATGCGTGCGCTATGACGTGATACGCACTGCTTCCACGCTGGAGCAACATCACGACAGTCAGCGAGCCAATGCCTTTTTAATCAGCTTCTGCAAAAAAGCATTGCCGCGCCTTGAACTGGTCGCAAGAAAATACCAGGCCTCCGGCATCAGGAGCGACGTTTCTGCCGCTGTATTCAACGGACATTTCGACACAAAAGATCAGCAGTATATGGCGTCGCGTCTGGTCAATATGGTCGCGCGTTACAACCGGCTCCCGGATATGTCGAAAGCCGATATCGATCTGCTGTCGGCTGATATCGCCAATTTTATCCGCTCAGAACTGGCAGACAATGACGACACCGAAGCCGGTGAGCTTAAAACGCTGTATCGCTGGTATATGCGCGCCGGAATGATTGCGTTGCAGTTCAACGTAACGCCGCCCCACTGGGAGCGCGTGACAAAAAAATACGCAGGCCAGGACGAAATCGCCCCGGCTGTCATGCGCATGTTTAACGAAACGTGGTGGCGTGGCCGGTTGCGCCGGGTCGCAGCTGCATGGCGTGAACATCTGCAAATTGCCGTCGGTAACGTCAGCAAGAAAAAGCATGTTTACGCGAGTAAAAACTGCGTGACTGACTGGCGCGAGCAGAAGCGCCGCACCCGCGAATTTTTGAAAGGGCTGGAGCTTGAGGACGAAGACGGGAACCGCATCAGCCTCATCGATAAATATGACGGCTCGGTGGCTAATCCGGCCATTCGCCGCTGCGAGCTGATGACCCGCATCCGTGGCTTTGAAAATATCTGCAACGAGCTGGGCTATGTGGGTGAGTTCTACACGCTGACCGCGCCGTCGAAATATCACGCCACAACAAAAGCGGGCTACCGTAACCATAAGTGGAACGGCGCGAGCCCCTCCGACACTCAGGGCTATTTAACCTCACTCTGGGCGCGCATCCGCGCAAAACTCCATCGGGAAGATATCCGCATATTTGGCATCCGCGTCGCGGAACCACACCACGACGCCACCCCGCACTGGCACATGCTGATGTTTATGCTGCCGGAAGATGTTGAGCGCGTGCGTAAGGTCATCCGTGATTATGCATGGCAGGAAGATGAAAGTGAGCTCAGGAGTGACAAGGCGAAAAAAGCACGTTTTCATGCTGAAGCCATCGATCCGGAGAAGGGAAGCGCAACGGGGTATATTGCTAAATACATCTCAAAAAATATTGATGGTTACGCTCTCGACAGTGAGAAAGACGATGAAAGCGGTGAGCTACTGAAAGAGACGGCTCCCGCAGTTTCTGCCTGGGCAGCTCGCTGGCACATTCGTCAGTTTCAGTTTATCGGTGGCGCACCGGTGACCGTATACCGTGAATTACGGCGTCTGGCTGATACCGAGACCGCCCACGGTCTGAGTGTCGAATTTGCAGCGGTACATGATGCCGCTGATGCAGGTGACTGGGCAGGCTATGTCAATGCGCAGGGCGGCGCGTTTGTGCGTCGTGACGATTTGCAGGTGCGCACGCTTTACGAGCCACGCGCTGAGTTTAACCAGTACGGTGAGGAGACTGTCTGCATTCGTGGCGTCTACGACGCAACGGTCGGCGCTGCCTCCCCTGTTCTGACCCGCCTCACGCAGTGGAAAATTGTTCCGAAGCGTGCCGTTGATTTGGATGTTGACCTTAAGGGCGCGGCCGCGCCCTCTCGGAGTTCTGTCAATAACTGTACGGGAGGCGAAAGCGATCCACCGGTACTGAACTTATCTAACCCCCTGAACCGTTATGAGCGACGCCAGCTAACGAACCGTTTAAAGGGCAAAAAAACCAGTGTTCACCGCCACTTTACACACGGGACGGCAGAGCAAGAAGGAGCGATAGCCAGAACAATTGACGAGATTCAACTATTAACCGGGATCACTTTGAATCGAGGCGAGGCGCTGCACCTCATAGCGCACGGAAAAAGTCGAATCGGTGGCAAGTGGTATCGTGGATCTGTTAATGGGGACATTTTCCCTGCGTCACCTGCGCATAACGAACGCTCAAAAAAGATATTAGGACGCTTCAACTCATTAGCTCGTAACAGCATCAATACGAATTAATATGCTATTTCAAGTGCCTAGAGAATTATTGAATTGTTAATTTTTCTTCACAATTTTTGAGATTACATGCATACTGTATATGCATACAGTAAAGGATTTTGTGGGGGTTTGATGTTTAGTGAGCAAAGCAGCCGGGCAGAGCTGAAATGGTCTTTTGTACAATTCATCGCTGATGTGGCAATAAATGCAGATTGCCGCCCGGCAGACTTAAAGCTTGCACTTGCTCTTATTGCTGAATTAGCTAATGACGAACATAGCAAAAGAGAAGAAGATATTTTTTATAATGCTGAATAACTTATGTTTGGACGATGCTGAAAATACTAAGAAGGTAAGCTGAGATTATTAACCCGGCAACATGATAACTTGTTTATCGTGTTGCAGGATTGGGCAACGAGCATAGCGAGGCGACAGGAGAAAATTATGGGCGTTAAAGATAGTAATTATCAGGTAGTTAAACGTGGCGAAAGCCTGCCACGATTTGTCGATGGTGGCTGGGTTTTTTTCCAGCGTCTGAGAGAATACGGCGGCGGGTTTTGGGTCGGTCGAACCTATACGGATGCCTTCATTTTCGGCATAGAAAGACCAGTTTCTCTTATTGAGGGTATGCAATTTATGATCGCAGTGAATTCAGCAGAGGCAAGGTACATGGAGGTTCTAACCCAAGAAGATGATCCTAACCTATCGCTCTTTTGAATTTATTTTTATCTATATCCATTTGAAATAATTAATTAAAATCAAAAAAACATAAAAACTTGATCGCTTGCATGAAAATGATAATCTATGCATATAAATAATAGATTATGAGGAATAGTTATGTTTCGTTCTGATGAAAGTATGCAAAGTGGATTCGAAAGAGCTTGTAGACGTTTAACACCACACGGTGCCAGCTCTGATGAAAGGGCACAGGTTCGTGCGAAATTAGAAAAAATAGTTTCTGAATGTGGGCCGGTGATTGATGAATACCCTGCTTGGCACCCTTTTTTGATGGAGTCAGACCCGAGTAAATTTTCCTCCGGAATCCCTGATTATTCTCCTAGCTTTAAAGAACTCGACCATACAATATACATGACGAACGGAATCTTAACCTGCCCGTTTAACCACGCGGCAGATAAGTTAATTAAATCTATTGAAGATTTTAGTGGAAACCTGTATGACGGAGAAATAGTTCATATAACTATTGATACAGTGGAAGACATTGTCTTTTATGATCCTCAGGCTACACCACTGTTAATTAGATGCAAATGGTTCGATGGATTAGAAGATGATGGAACTATTCGTCTACAAGCTGCGCTTGGCTTAATGCTTGAGAGAGAAGTCCCAGCCTGGAGATGGTCAGAATTTAATGAAAGCTGGGATAATATGAAAACACAGATTTTAGGTGCTCCGCACGGTGCTCGCTCTTCTTTGTTTGTTAATCAAAATACCGGACAACATATGAAAAGCGTATGGAACCAACTTGTAAAAGCTGGTTTGTGGGGTAATAAAACAAAAAATTAATCCTACAATGGCGATTTAAAGTGAAGTTATTGTTTAAGTCTGCGTATTTAGGCTTTACTTCGTCAATGATGGAAAATAAAAAATTCAACGATTAATTTAGCGGGAGATCCCATCAAAATGCGAGCTAGCAAGTATTGCGTATATTGCGGTGTTTTAATGAACCGTATTGCAAATCATGATGATGGGCGCTCTGTTGAGCATATGATTCCTCAAGTCTCTGTTTCAATAGTAAGAAATAATGGGCAAGGAGATTATCATGCTTGTAGAAAATGCAATGGTACAAAAGGCAAAATAGATGAAGTATTAGGACTGTTATGTCGTATGGCCGGTGACAATGTGCAGAGTCGTAATGAGGCCAAAGTAGAGTATGAAGAAAAAGTTAATAAAGGTGACTATCGATTCATAACAGTAGAACGTAGCAAAACCTCTTCGCCAAAAGGCTGGAGCATAAAAATACCTTTGAATGGAAGGCAGATTTACCAATATGGAATCTGGCTTGCCAAGGGTGTTTACTTCGAAAAAACTGGCGAAATATTATCTAATCAATATTTGATTTGCGTAGAAATGGTAAATCAAGAGCAAGTAAATAGAATTAAAGAAATGCACAGAAATAAAAAAAACTCTGAGGCATTCGATGAACTATCTATGAACTTAAATATTCCAAACATCAATGGCGAATCGTTTATTATCTCTACAGATGATGCAAGAGAAATTTTCGTCTGCTTTAATAGGGTAATAATGTTCCATCTAAAACTACTAGAAAAAAATCGTATTAACGAAACGTTATGCAATAAATCTCGCCGCGCCCTTTATTGAAGATAAGAGTGAATTACAGCCCCTCTAACTCTTATTAAAATTGTCATTATATTGACTAGGGCAAGCAAGAAAGCTCTTATAAATCAACAGCTTTCTTGCTTGCGTTCAGAACCATCGGTTATATTTCACATTAAGATAAGTGACTATAATAATCCATAAAAAAGTTAAAACCCCAAAATAGTCAGGTATGAATCGCGCAAATAGATAAGCACCTACACCTATGAATGCAAGAGGGATTAAATAAATATATGACTGAAGAAACCATAATGCAGGCTTCTTCATTTCTTTAATAACTCATATAAAGCATCACCAATTATCTCCTCATTATTCCCGCCAGATTCAATTTGATATATTATTTTTGTCATTTGTGGTTCAATAAGAAAATAAAGCATCTCAAGATTTTCTTTATAGAGAGCTTGATAATAAGCCGCATCCTGAAACTTGAGTTTGTTCGCAGCCATCGAGGCTATTTGAGCTTTAGAATAGATAACAGCACCATTAACAAACATCGAGGATAATCTACTGACCATTCTTACATGTGATTCATGAAAATCGCCGCTACTGAGTATCAACTTTGCAATAGTTAGGGAGATGGCAAGTTTACTGGATTTCTCAGCATATTCATAAGCCTTATCACCTACAGCTTTCTTGAGGTATTCCACGAGGCTTATGGTCTTTTGCTCACCGAGTCTTTTAAGAGTTTTCCTGAAATAAATCTCGACCATATCCAGAGCAACATCATTTCGATTGTAAATTTCGGCAAGGGACAGTGCGAGTCGGCGATCCTCATTAATGAGCTCACGGCATGTGTTCCGGTAGTATTCATCGGGCACCAAACATGAACCATAATTAATCATACGTTCAGAGCCGAGCCTCACACTTTCAATCGTGCTCTTGGTTGTATTGTTGATCTCCCGCAATGCTCTTGTTAATGCGATAGCTAAGTTTCTTTGTGCCTTCGCCTGCATTTTGGCGTAACCTTCTGCCATTGCTATTCTCCTTGTTGTAACATTACCCATCAATAATTGATCATCATCGTCAGAGGGAGCAAGGAAGATCATGAAAAAAGGTGGTAGAAGAGTAATTTATGTTTTAGTTGTAATTATTTTCTTTCTAACTATTCCGGAAGTAGTGATACGTGTGCTGACACCTGAGCAGTTCGCGCGGTTGAGCGACTTCACAAGCCTAGGTGGGATCTTTAGCCATATTCTCTCAGTGCTGATTTTTCTTGGTTTAACTTCTGCTTTACTCGGTGTGCTTGCCATATTCTTAACGAAAAAAATCTACCGTTATTTATCCCGTTCCAGTGGTTGATCAAAACCCGTTAATAGCGCCTTGGCTTGACTAAACCCGCTCGCATGCATGAGGCGCATTATTTCGCATGCGGAAGGTTATTTTTTTGAGCATGGGCAGCGCCAGCGCTGGCAAGGATCTGGTGACCCAATGCAACTGCATGAGAACCGACACGTGAAGCGGGCAGGCGAGGCGGGGAAAGCACTGCGCGCTAATGATTTTCACAACTTGTTTTTATCTAGTAAATCGATTAACAATGTTGAATATCGAAATCCCTAAAACTAGGAAAGGTTATGGCAGAACGAGAATACTTTAGCGCCTCTTTGGTAACACAAGGCCAGCATAAATTTTATACACTTACTTTACCAATTGATGTTGTTGCCGCATGTTGCTCAACGAATCCAAGGGATCAGGACCCTGTCTCAGGTTTTCAGCGCTCTTTAGATGAAAAAAGAGCATTAAGTATTGCTGAATATATTCGTAAAGGTCATGTTATTCCTTCAAGCATCATTCTTTCTGCTCAATCAAAAGCAGGCTTTGAATATGTTAGTAAAAATAAAACACTTGGTTTCAATGTTGATGTTACGTCTTTCTTGATCATTGATGGTCAGCATCGCGTTTATGGTTTCCGCAAGTTAAGTGAAATGGGCTTGGATGAAATAAAACTCCGAGTTCCTGTTGTTATTTTTACTGATCTCACACCGATTCAAGAAGCGAAAATATTTATTGATGTCAATACGCTTCAAAAGCCAGTCCCAAAAGAGTTACTACTTGACATTAAAAAGTTGGCTGCTACTGAAACCAGCGAAGAAGCACTGCTTGATGTAATTTTCACATTATTCGAACAACAAAATGACAGCTGTCTAAAAAACAAGCTTTCACGCTTTGAAAAACAACGGTCGAAATTATCTAAAGTGACATTCTACGAGGCATTCAAGCCTTTGATCAAAACTTTTAATATCGACAACCCAGAAAAGCTTTACGAAATAATCAATGCTTATTTATATGCCGCAAAAGATTTGATGCAACACTACTCATTGGATTTTAATGTCATCATAACCAAGCCCACATCTTTCAAAATATTAATTGGACATAGCAAAGCGATAATTACAGTTATTTCTGATAGTGCGCCAGAAAAACTCACACTAATTAGTGAGCACAAGCGTTACTTAAATAGAAGTATTGATAATAACGCTGAAAGCATATTAAATAGCAGGACAACGGGTAAATCCATTGAAATGCTTGACAAAAAACTATTGAAACTTAATTTAACTATATGAGCAACAATGATAAATTGCTTCGCTTATTTTCCTTTTCAGCAAGAGAATTAGTAGCTGGCGCACGGAAAAAAAGTGTGACTAAATTTAGCGAAAATTTAGATAATCTTGACTTCATAGTTAAGGATTTTTCTCCTGCGTCTGAGAAAATCAAGCCGACTGCAACCACTTCAGCCCAGCCAGCAAGGCCACAATTGATTGATTTGCTAATGTTGGATGATGTTAAATTCGGGAAGTATATTTCAGGTGAAGCGCATAAATTTTTTCTAGCCGCTATGATTTCACTTGAAAGATCTCGGCAATCTCAGCAGCATAACTTGGCATGGCAAGTAGTCGAGCATTATTATGCCGCTTATTATTCTGTTCATTATCTTATGAGAATAGCTGGGTTTAGCCTGACCAATATTGACGAAAAAGCATTAAGAAAAATAAAACTCTCATCTGTGGTTAATACTGATTCAATACGTTCTGGCTTGTCTACCTTAGAGTTCTCACAAGATTGTAAAGAAATTACGATTATAAAAAAAGCGGAGAAAGGTGGAGGTTCCCACAAGGACGCATGGGCAATTTGGATAAAAATAGTTAAAGCACTCATTGGCGAGTGTAGTAAAGACACGGTAGAGTATTCAGCATTGGAAATTGAATTAATATCACATGGAAAATTCATTGCCGTCAATGATGCAAAGTTTAATCCAGCAGAAATTAGAGGTGAGGTTAACTATCAATTTAAAGGTGATGCATGGTGCTTTGAAGAAAAAACAAATTCAAAATTAAACTTAATCACTAAGGAAATTTTATCTGACGATTATAACCTAACAACTTCTGATGATAAGATCATCAAACTAATAAATAACAATAAATTCATTATAAATTTGGCAAGGATTTTTTTTGAGTATTCTTTGCGTAATTACAAACAAGGGATTTGTCGTAGCATACAAAATCAATACAAAGATAAAATACCTACAATTTAACTCAAAAAAATGGCGCGTAATGGTCGCGCCATTTATATTCACTAATCAAGATTGTAATCGCTGAATTTTATTACTTCAACTCCAAGAAAGTTGTTCAATTCTTTAAAGCGGTTTTGTAATGGAGCTAACTCATTACGGACAAAAACTTTTGCAACCTTTTCAACATCTCCGATCGAGCCCGCATTCTCAGGCTTGCCACCCATTAGCTGAAACGGGATGCGGTGGGCATCGAGCAGGTCGGCCGCACTGACCTTCTTAATGTTAAAAAAATCGTCTTTTGTGGCGACCTCACTCAACGGCACAATTTTAATGCCGTCGGCCTTTCCGTTCGGCGCGTAGAAAAAAAGGTTTTTGAAATTGCCGAGCCCTTTCGAATCGCGCATTGCCTTGCGCAGTGCTTCAACGTCAGTACTGCTTTGCGCCGCGTCGGTGACGTACATGATGTAGCCAGCGTGCGCCCCGTTCTGGTAATACTTGCGGCGAAACAACGTTGCGCTCTCGTTCAGCCACGCCGAGTTAAGTGCGCTCAGGTATTCGGGCATTCCGTAAAGCTCCTGGTTAATGTCTGGCTCCAAAAGATGAAACACCGAACCGGGCGCAAACTGGTGTGGCTTTGTGAAATTCTGAATATACCAGTAAGTATCGTCTTTTACCCCACGTCGCGTGTATTTGGCCGGTGAGGTTTGAAGATTTAGAATTTTCCCTGAAACACTGAAGTGTTTCTCTATAAATGCATTACCAAAAACGAGAAAATCTAACACAAACCTACTGAAATCTTGTTGTGAAAGTAAGGGATGAGGAATAAACGTTGAGGCTAAGATATTACGCTTTACGTAAATCGGCGAGCTGTGGTGAACGGCGGCGCGCATGCTTTTCGCCAGTCCGGAGAAGCTGACCGGCGGCTCGTACCACTGACCGTTATCGATGCACTCCACGTAATCCAGAATGTCGCGCTTATCCAGCACCGGCACCGGCTCGCCGAAGGTAAATGCCTCCATACTCTGCGCAGGTGCGGCGGTCTGCTGGCGCGGTTTCGGTGTGTATTTCTTTTTATTTTTGCTCATCAGTTGAAGTCCAGAATGGAGGATGACGGCTGGCCGGTTGCGGCGGTCAGCGGTTCGTTAATCAGTACGTGCATGGTTGCCCAGGCTAAATCCGCGTGGCTGGCTTCCTCGGTGCGGCTGGCCTCGTAGGTGGCGCTGCGCCCGCTGCTGGTCATGGTTTTGCGAATCGACATAAACGACTGCGTGATGTCGGTTGCGCTGACGTCATACTCCAGGCAACCGCGCGTGATGGTGTCTTTTGCCTTGAGCACCATGGCGGTTTTCATTTCCGGGGTGTAGCGGATATCGCGCGCCGCCGGGTAGAACGAGCGCACAAGCTGGAACACGCCCTGACCGAGCCCGGTCGAGTCGATGCCGATGTATTCCACGTTATATTTCTGCGTCAGGGCGCGGATGGACTCGGCCTGGGTGGCAAAGTCCATGCCTTTCCACTGATGGCGCTCCAGTATGCGGAACTTGCCCCCGGCAACCACCGGCGGCGCGATAACCACGCACCCGGCGCTGTCGCCCCGGTGCGACGGGTCGTAACCAATCCACACCACGCGATGCCCGAATGGCCGGTCAGCAAACGGCGTGTAGTCCTCCCATTCCTCCATGCTGTCGACCATGCAGCGTTGCAGCTCCTCGAACGGGAATACCGACGCCTTGTCATCGACAAACTCGCACATAAAGAGGTTGCGGAAGTCGTCCGCGCTGTTTTCGCGGCGCAGCGTGTCCAGGTCAAACAGGGTACAGCCCCCGGCGAGTGCGTCCTCGATGGTGACAATCTGCCGCCACTGACCGTCGGCGCATGCCACACCTCGCGCGAGTGCGGCGTGGCTGATATCAATCTCGACCCGCTCGCTGGCGCTGGCGCGCCCGCGGTTAAACAGGTCGCCTGACCAGAACGGGTAAGCACCGTGACCGAGTGAGGACGGGGTCGAAAAATAGGTCGTGCGCAGGTGTTTTTGTGAGGCCATGCCCGAGGCAACTTTGCGTAATTTCTGGAAGTTGGGGATCCAGAAAATCTCGTCGACATACAGGTCGCCGTTATGGCTCTGCGCGGTATTGCTGTTAGTGCCGAGGAATAACAGCTCTGCGCCGTTGTTGCCGATGACAATCGGGTCGCCGCTCAGGTCAACATCAACCAGCCTCGCAAACGCGATGATGTATTTACGGAACACATACGCCTGTGTTTTCGATGCCGATAAAAATATCTGGTTCTGGCCGGTGGTAAGCGCGCGCAGCAGCGCCTCGCGGGCAAAATAAAATGTCGCGCCAATCTGGCGGGATTTCAGGATATGGCGAATACGGTGCTCAAGCCCCGCCCTGTGCCAGTTGAGCTGATACTCAAATGACTGGTCGAAAAAAATCTCCTGTAATTTCCCGATCGCCTCCTCGCTGAAATAGTTCTTTTTCGGCTTCTTACGCTCGCCCTTGTTGCGGTTCGCCACGTTTGGATTGAGATCCGCCTCGTTGCCGGTCTGGCCGTAACGGTTGATGCGGGCGAGGCGCTCCAGCTGGCGCGCGAGAAAATCAGCAACCTTGAAATCATGCGCGGTCAGCTCGGGCTTGGCGTAAAGCTGAATCAGGCGCGCCTCAAGCGTGTTCCCCACCCGGTCCAGCGGGGCGGTCTCGTCCCATCCGTCGCGCTGTTTCCAGCTCTGCACCGTCGGGCGTTTGGTCTGCAACATCTCCGCGATTTGCGGCACGGAAAACCCCTGCCAGTAAAGCAGCGCGGCCTGCCGTCGCGGGTCGTTCAGGAGAGTGGTGTCGGTGGTTATGGTCATGCGTGCCTCGCCGTAATCAGTACAGGGTAAGGCTACTGAAGCGCGGGCAGCGATTCGCTAAGGGGCTGATGTGCAGGCGGCAAGCCATCTGTGACTGATGGCGAACCAGCGGACGAGCCGGGAAACTACCCCCCGACAAAACGCAATCCTTCACACAATCAGGACTCCTGACGATGGCAAAAAAAGTATCAAAATTCTTTCGTATCGGCGTAGAGGGCGACACCTGCGACGGGCGTGTAATCAGCGCGACGGATATTCAGGAAATGGCCGATTCATTCGACCCGCGCGTTTACGGTTGCCGCATCAACCTTGAGCATCTGCGCGGGCTTCTGCCGGATGGCGCGCTTGCCCGTTACGGCGATGTGATCGAGCTGAAAGCAGAGACAATCGAGGACGACTCCGCGCTTAACGGCAAACTGGCGCTGTTTGGCAAAATCGCGCCGCTCGACACCCTGGTCGATATGGTGGCGAAAGGCCAGAAGGTTTACACCTCCATGGAAATTCAGCCGAACTTTGCCAACAGCGGCAAGTGCTATCTGGTCGGTCTGGCCGTCACTGATGACCCGGCAAGCCTCGGCACGGAGTATCTGGAGTTCTGCAGCAAGGCGAAACATAACCCGCTACAGCGATTCAAGATGAACCCGGAGAATCTCTTCTCTGTCGCCTCCCTTGCCGAACTGGAGTTTGAGGACGTGCCCGACACCCTCCTTAACAAACTGACCGACTCGGTTAAATCCATTTTCAGCCGCAAACAGACCAGCGACGACGCGCGTTTCAGCGACGTGCATGAAGCGGTAACCACCATCGCCGAGCGTGTGCAGACCAGCACCGACAGCGCTGAGACGCGCTTTTCATCTCTCGAAAGCGAAATCGCCACGCTGAATCAGCGCCTGACTGACCAGGCAACCACTACCGGCGCGAAGCTCAGTGCGATCACCGCCACCCTGGACAAAACACCGGACGGGACGCAGCCGCGCCGCACGCTCAGCACCGGCGGCGAAGGGGCATCCGTCACCCTGACCGACTGCTAATCCGACCAATTTCATAACAGGAAAATACCATGCGCAAAGAGACACGTTTCAAGTTTAATCAGTACCTGACCCGCCTTGCCGAGATCAACGGCATCGGGGTTGAAGACCTGAATAAAAAATTCAGCGTTGAGCCGTCAGTGACGCAGACGCTGTTTGAAAAAATCCAGCAGTCGTCCTCCTTTCTGCAACAGATCAACATGGTGGTGGTGCGCGAGCTGACCGAGGAGAAAGTCGGCATTGATGTTAACGGCACCATTGCCAGCACCGCTGACACCGACAACGGTGTGAAGCGCCAGACCGCCGATTTTTCGAAGATGGATGCCTATCGCTATTTCTGCAAGCCGGTGAACTTCGATTACCACCTGAAATATAACAAGCTTGATTTGTGGGCGCGCTTTCAGGACTTCCAGACCCGCATCCGCGACGCGATCGTCAAACGTCAGGCGCTGGACTACATCACCATCGGCTTTAACGGCGTAAGCCGTGCGGCAACCTCTGACCGCCAGAAGAATCCGCTTCTTCAGGATGTGGCGGTGGGCTGGTTGCAGAAATACCGCAACGACGCGCCCGAGCGCGTAATGCATAACGTTACAGATGAGGCCGGGAAAATCCTTGCTGAAAAAGTCACCGTGGGTAAAAAGGGATACTACAAAAATCTCGATGCGCTGGTTATGGATGCGCAAGAGTCACTGATTGCTGAAATCCACCGCGAAAACCCGGATATGGTCGTTATTTGTGGTCGCCGCATTCTGACCGACAAATATTTCCCGATGATCAACAAATTCCAGCCCAACAGCGAGCAGCTCGCCGGTGAGCTGATTATCGGCCAGAAGACTATCGGCCATTTGCAGGCGGTGCGCGCGCCGTTCTTCCCGGCTAACGCCATTCTGATCACCACGCTGGATAACCTCTCTATCTATCTGTATGAGGACGGACACCGCCGCCACCTCATCGAAAACCCGCAGCTCGACCAGGTGGAAAACTACGAGCAGGTTAAAGTCGATTTCGTTATCGAGGATTACGAAGCCGGGTGCCTGATCGAGAACATCGAAATCCTTGAGCCGGAAGAGAAAGAGACGCCGGAAGCGGACTCGACGATGGTGTTTGCGCAGGAACTGGCGAAAGCCATGAAAGCAATTGCATCCGGTGACGCCCCTGCCACCTCCTCTACCGGCGAAGGAGCGTAAACCATGTTGAGCCCCGCGCAGCGCCACATGATGCGGGTCTCGGCCATGAAGGCCGCGCAGCGGGATAACGCCCCGCTGCGTCATGCCACGCCTTACGAGCAGATGCTCGTCAAGCTGGCCGCAGACCGCAGAACGCTGAAAGAAATCCACTCGAAAGAGCTCAAGGCAGAGAAAAAACGCGACCTGCTGCCGTTTTATCTGCCGTGGGTAACTGCCGTACTGGAAAACGGCACCGGTGCGCAGGATGACATTCTGGTGACGGTGATGCTGTGGCGTCTCGATGCCGGTGATCTCCCCGGCGCGCTGGAAATCGCCCGCTACGCCCTGCGCTACAGCCTCTCGATGCCGGAGAAACACGCCCGCACCGTGCCTTACATGCTGGCCGAAGAGGTGGCGCTCGCTGCTCTGCGCGCCCGCGATGCGGGTCAGCCGGTGAGTGCGGCGATCCTGCTTGAGACCCTCAGTCTGACGGCGCAGTCGGATATGCCTGATGAGGTGCGTGCGCGCCTGCATAAAGTCACCGGCCTGACGCTGCGTGATGCGGGTCAGCTTAATGACGCGATGACCCATTTGCAGCGTGCCGTACAGCTCGACCGCAATGCCGGAGTGAGGAAAGACATTGAGCGCCTCACGCGGGAACTGAATCCGAAGCCCGCCGCCGCAAAGCCCGCGCCGAAAGCGCCCGCGAAAGCTGCACAAGCAAAAAAAACAACGACGCCGGTGAAGCGTGGGCGGGGTCGCCCGCGCAAGGTCACCGGTTAAAAGAATGCGCCCCGCGCCAGGGCGGCACGCCGGTCAATGAGGGATTTTCCCTTTCTGCGACCGGCGTCCACCGCCCACCCTTTCTGAGGTAGTCATGACGACGCTGATTATTAAAAACGATGTACCGCAGCCGGGCAGGACGGTTGTTATCCCGCCGAACGCGGACAGCGAGCCGGTGATTGAAAACACCTTTTTCTTTCCCGCCATCGACCCGAAGCGCGTGCGCGAACTGATGCGCCTTGAGCAGACCATTGCCCCGGCACGGCTGCGCAACGCCATCAAAACCGGCATCGCCGAGACCAACGCGGAGCTTTACGACTGGCGTGAAAACCAGATTAAGGCCGGGTTTGCCCGCCTCGCGGATGTGCCGTCGGACTCGCTAGACGGTGAAAGCGTGCGTGTTTTCCATTACGAGCGCGCCGTGTGTGCGATGGCAACCGCCACGCTGTACGAGCGTTATCGCGGTGTGGATGCGAGCGCCCGTGGTGACAAGAAAGCCGACAGCATCGACACCACGGTTGATGAGCTGTGGCGGGACATGCGCTGGTCAGTGGCACGCATCCAGGACAAACCCCGCTGCATCGTGGGGCAGATCTGATGAAAGCTATCGCGCACCAGGGCGACACGCTCGATGTTATCTGCGCCCGGTATTACGGGCGCACGGCGGGCATCGTCGAAACCGTCCTCGCGGTTAATCCGGGTCTGGCAGAACTCGGGGCGGTGCTGCCGCACGGCACACCCGTCGAGTTGCCGGACATTCACACTTCACCTGTCGCGGAGGCCGTCAACCTGTGGGACTGACTATGGAACGCTTTACCTCCTTTATCGCCTACTGGCTGAGTGCCGCACTGGCGGCGTTTGGCGCGGTCACCCCGCAGGATTTCGCGGCTTACGCCGGTGTGATCGGCGTGGCGCTGACGGTGGGCGTCAACTGGTATTACCGCCGGAAAAGTTATGCCCTTCTGGCTCAGCTCGGACAACGCCCCCTCAGCGGTAAGGAGATCGGTAATGTCATCAGTCGTTAAGCGTTGCAGTGTGGCCGCCGTGCTGTTACTGGCGGTACTGGTGCCGGATTTTCGTCTGCTTCACACCTCGCAGGACGGTCTCGCCCTGCTGGCTGACCTTGAGGGGTGTCGCCTGCGTCCCTACCAGTGCAGCGCCGGGGTGTGGACGTCAGGCATCGGACACACTGCCGGGGTCACGCCTGCGCGTGACATTACCGAACGGGAGGCGGCGACAAACCTTGTCGCGGATGTGCTCGGCACCGAGCGCCGTCTCGCGGTCTGTGCGCCGGTTGAGATGCCTCAGCACGTTTATGACGCCGTGGTCAGCTTTGCCTTTAACGTCGGCACCGGCGCGGCGTGCCGGTCAACACTGGTGTATTTCCTAAACGAGAAAAAATGGAAACAGGCATGTGACCAGCTCCCGCGCTGGGTCTATGTCAGGGGCGTGAAAATCACCGGGCTCGAAAACCGGCGACAGCGCGAGCGCGAATACTGCCTGAAGGGGGCGCAATGAAAACACTGATTATTTTGCTGGTTCTGGCTGTGACCGGGTTGCTGTGGATGCGCCAGGAAAACAACACGCTGCGCGGGTCGTTCGAGCGCGCAAACCGGGTTGCCGGTGAGCAAAAAAACACGATCGGGATGTTGAAAATTCAGCTCAGTGTCGCCCGTGACCGGGCGGACAAAAACGAACGTGCGCAGGTGGATTTGCGCCAGAAACTTGACGCTGCCAGCGTACGGGAAGCCCGCCGCGAGCAGACCATAACGAGGTTACTCAATGAAAATGATGCCTTTCGCCGCTGGTACAGCGCTGACCTGCCTGATGCTGTGCGCCGGTTGCACCACCGCGCCGCCTGCGCCAGTGCCGGTGACTGTTTACAACGCCTGCCCGAAAGTCAGCCTCTGCCCGATGCCGGGAAGTGATCCGCAGACCAACGGCGACTTAAGCGCTGACATACGCAACCTTGAGCGCGCGCTGGAAAACTGCGCGCTCCAGGTCGAAACCATCAAACACTGTCAGGACGATATTGATGCTGAAACCCGAGAGCCTGCGAAAAGCCCTGGCTGATGCCGTGCCGGTGCTGGCAACAAACCCGGAAATGCTGCGCCTGTATGTGGATGGCGGTAATATCGCCGCCACGCTGGCGAGCTCGTTATCCTTTGAAAAGCAGTACAGCCTGAATGTGGTGGTCACCGATTTTACCGGCGATTTTGACCTGATCCTCGTGCCGGTGCTGGCATGGCTGCGCGAGCATCAGCCGGATATTCTCAGCACCGACACCGGGCAGAAAAAGGGCTTTACCTTTGAGGCGGATATCAACAATGACAGCAGTTTCGATATCAGCATCAGCCTCTTAATGACCGAGCGCACGCTGGTCAGGGAGGTGGGCGCGGCGCTGCATGTGGAGAACATCCCCGAACCGCCGCCACCGGAGCCGGTGACGCGCCCGGTCGAGCTTTATGTGCACGGCGAGCTGGTGAGTAAGTGGGATGAGTGAATTTAAGCCGTTCGAGGAGAAGCTGAAAGGCCTGCTCGATGCGATGTCACCCGCCGCTCGTCGCCGTCTGGCTGTGGATATTGCGAAGAGGCTGCGCCAGAGTCAGCAGCAGCGCATTAAATCGCAGAAAGCGCCCGACGGCACCGCATATGCTCCGCGCAAACCCCAGCGAATCAGGGACAAGAAAGGTCGGGTTAAACGCGCGATGTTTGCGAAACTCCGCAATGCCCGTTACCTGAAAGCCAGCGGCGACGATAAATCTGCCGTGGTTGAATTCACCGGCAAAGTGAAGCGCATTGCCAGAGTTCACCAGTTAGGGCTAAAAGATAAACCAGAGCGCAACAGTGCCGAGGTTCAGTATCCGGCGCGCCCGTTGCTGGGCTTTTCTGATGAAGACACCACACTCGTCGAGAACATCATTATTGAGCATCTAGCCCTCTGAGCTGTGCCATTCCTGAGCTAACTGCCTCTGATTGCCGCCGGTTTACCCCGGCGGCATTCTCTGTCGTATGAACATACCAGCAAACATCAATGAACTTGCCCGCGCACTCCGCAACATGGTACGCACCGGCATTGTGGTCGAAACCGATCTCATTACCGGGCGCTGCCGTGTGCAGACCGGCGGCATTGTTACCGACTGGCTCCAGTGGCTGACGCAGCGCGCCGGTCTCGCCCGCACATGGTGGGCACCCTCCATCGGCGAGCAGGTGCTGATTCTGGCCGTGGGCGGCGAGCTCGATACCGCCTTTGTGCTGCCGGGCATTTTTTCCGACGGCAACCCCGCCCCGTCAGCCTCAGCAGATGCGTGGCATGTTGCGTTCCCCGATGGCGCGGTAATTGAGTACGAACCCAAAACCAGCGCCCTGACCGTCAGCGGCATCAAAACCGCCACGGTAACCGCCTCTGAATCCCTGACCGCGACGGTGCCTGTGGTGACCGTTAAAGCGTCCTCGCGCATCACGCTCGATACGCCGGAAGTGGTCTGCACCAGGAAGCTGATCACCGGCTCGCTGGAAGTGCAGCTGGGCGGCACCCTGCGCGGCAACATCGAGCACACCGGCGGCGCGCTCTCCTCTAACGGCAAGGTACTGCACACCCATAAACACCCCGGCGACAGCGGCGGAACAACCGGAGCGCCACTATGACCGCACGTTATACCGGTATGAGCCGCAGCACCGGCAGGGCGCTGACGGACGCGGAGCATATACGCCAGAGCCTCAGCGATATCCTGCGCACGCCCGTCGGATCGCGGGTGATGCGCCGTGATTACGGCTCGCTGTTGTCTTCCCTGATTGACCAGCCTCAGACCCCGGCGCTTGAGCTGCAAATCAAAGTGGCCTGTTATTTCGCCGTGCTGAAGTGGGAGCCGCGTATCACGCTAAGCGCGGTGACGACCGAGCGTTTGTTTGATGGCCGTATGGTGGTCAGCCTGACCGGCATGATTGCCAACACCGGCGAAAACCTTTCGTTAACTGTCCCTGTGAGCTAACCCATGCCGATTGTTGATTTAAGCCAGCTCCCCGCCCCGGATGTGGTCGAGGAGCTCGATTACGAAAACATTCTCTCTGAGCGTAAGGCGACGCTGGTTTCTCTGTTTCCGGCAGAGCAGCAGGAGGCGATCGCGCGCACGCTGGCGCTGGAGTCAGAGCCATTGACCAAATTTCTTGAGGAAAATGCTTACCGGGAAGTTATCTGGCGTCAGCGTGTTAACGAGGCCGCGCGCGCAACCATGCTCGCCTTCGCTGCCGGTAACGACCTTGATGTGATCGGGGCGAATTACAACGTCTCGCGTCTGGTGATCACCCCGGCAGATGAAGAGGCATTCCCGCCCGTGGCGGCGGTGCTGGAATCCGACAGCGATTTTCGTCTGCGCATCCAGCAGGCGCTCGAAGGGCTTAGCGTGGCCGGGTCTGTCGGCGCGTATGAGTTTCACGGGCGCAGCGCTGACGGGCGGGTCGCTGATATCTCTGTGACCAGCCCGCAACCGGCCTGTGTCACGGTCTCAGTGCTATCCCGCGAGGGCAACGGCGCGGCCTCTGAGGAACTCCTTGCCGTGGTGCGTAATGCACTCAACGACGAGGACGTCAGGCCGGTGGCTGACCGCGTGACGGTACAGTCGGCCAGCATTGTCGATTACCGGATTAACGCCACCCTTTATCTCTACCCTGGCCCCGAAAGTGAGCCGGTGCGCAGCGCCGCCGAAGCAAAGCTCGGCGCATACATCACCGCGCAGCACCGGCTCGGGCGCGATATCCGCAAATCCGCCATTTATGCCGCCCTGCACGTTGAGGGGGTGCAGCGGGTCGAGCTCGCCGCGCCGGTCGCTGACATTGTGCTCGACAGCACCCAGGCCTCTTACTGCACGGATTATCAGATTGTGATCGGGGGCTCTGATGAATGAGTCGCGCCTGTTGCCGGTGGGCTCGTCCCCGCTTGAGGTGGCGGCGGCGCGTGCCTGTGCCGATATCGAAAACACCCCGATACCGCTGCGCAGACTGTGGAATCCGGACACCTGCCCGGTGCAGCTCCTGCCGTGGCTGGCCTGGGCGTTTTCGGTCGACCGGTGGGATGAGAAGTGGCCGGAGGAAACGAAGCGCGATGTGATCCGCAGCGCGTATTTCATCCACTGCCACAAGGGCACCATCGGCGCGGTTCGTCGTGTCGTTGAGCCGCTCGGCTATGTCATCAACATTATCGAGTGGTGGGAAAACAACGAGCCGCCAGGCACATTCCGGCTTGATATTGGCGTCCTCGAAACCGGCATTTCGGAGGAAATGTATCAGGAGATGGAGCGGCTTATTGCCGATGCGAAACCGGCCAGCCGCCATCTTATCGGGCTCAATATTATTCAGGATGTTGCGGGATATCTCTTCGCCGGTGGGGCGGGTTACGACGGCGACATTATTACGGTTTATCCGGGTTAAGTGAGAAAAGCATGACTGCAAAATACAGAACGGTGGTCACCACCGCAGGCGCGGCAAAATTTGCCGCCGCGCTCACACCGGGCGGTAAGAAAGTGAACATTACCGCGATGGCCGTCGGCGACGGCGGCGGTAAACTTCCCCAGCCCGACGCAGGCCAGACACAACTGATTAATGAAGTCTGGCGCAATAAGCTGAATAAAATCAGCCAGGACAATAAAAACAAAAATTACATCGTGGCCGAGCTGGTTATCCCGCCGGAAACAGGCGGGTTCTGGCTGCGTGAAATGGGGCTCTATGACGACACCGGCACGCTGGTTGCCGTCAGCAATATGGCCGAAAGTTATAAGCCAAAACTCGAAGAGGGTTCCGGGCGGGCGCAGACCCTGCGCATGGTTATCGTTCTGTCGGATCTGGCGTCCGTTGAGCTGAGTATCGACGCCACAACCGTGATGGCCTCGCAGGATTACGTTGACAGTAAGCTCCTTGAGCATGAGCAGTCGCGCCGCCACCCTGACGCGACGCTCAGTGCAAAAGGGTTTACCCAGCTCAGCAGCGCGACCGACAGCCCGTCGGAGACGCTCGCCGCCACACCGAAAGCTGTTAAGGCGGTGTATGACCTTGCCAGCGCCAAATACACCGCGCAGGACGCCACCACGGCGGGCAAAGGCATCGTGCAACTGAGCAGCGCCACCGACAGCACTGCCGAGACGTTCGCAGCAACCCCGAAAGCCGTTAAGGCGGTGTATGACCTTGCCAGCGCTAAATACACCGCGCAGGACGCCACCACGGCGGGTAAAGGGATTGTGCAACTGAGCAGCGCGACCGACAGCACTGCCGAGACGCTCGCAGCAACCCCGAAAGCCGTTAAGGCGGCGTATGACCTTGCCAGCGCCAAATACACCGCGCAGAACGCCACCACGGTGGGCAAAGGAATTGTACAGCTCAGCAGCGCGACCAATAGCACATCGGAGACCCTCGCCGCGACACCTAACGCCGTGAAAGCGGCATTTGATGCCGCAACCAGAGCGAATGAGAATGCCGAGGGACGTGTGCCGAAAGGGGCGGGGCTGAATACTTACGCTGAGCTTATGCGTGATGTTGCTGTTGATTTGCGCCAGCGTTCAGGTTTTTTTAACTCCCCCTCCGCGTTAAACGGGATGCCCGGCGGGCACGGCTGGAAGCATTACATCAATTCTGCACATAACAACAGTGTCGGTTTTAACGCCACTATCGGGATTGATTTCATGGGCAATCTGATCGGCTTTGCCGCTGTCTGCGACGGTGAATTTCGCCCGTGGAAAATGATCCACCATGACGGCTACAACACGTGCCCGCCAGGCACCCCGATCCCGTGGCCGTCCGATAAAATCCCCGAAGGTTACGCCCTGATGGCGGGGCAGGCGTTTAATACCAGCGCGTATCCGTATCTTGCGGCGGCCTATCCGTCAGGTGTGATCCCCGACATGCGCGGCTGGACGGTGAAAGGCAAACCGGCAGGAGGGCGCGCCGTGTTATCTCAGGAGCTGGACGGCATCCTGTTTCACGACCACCCCGTCAGCGTTTCCGCAACTGACCTGGGAACGAGGGCAACCAGCGCTTTTGACTACGGCACCCGCGAAACGAGCACGTTTGATTACGGTACAAAATCCACAGATGCGACGGGCGAACATACGCACGTATCGGGGGTGAGGACGCCGCCAGATGTCGCCCTTTACGGGGTGGTGGCTGCCTCCGCAGGGAATTACACGGCGGGTAGCCGCAGTGCCGCCACATCGGCAATTACCGCCTCCGCAGGGTATCACGCACACAGCGTTGCCATTGGCGCACATAACCACGCCGTCGCCCTCGGCGCGCACGCGCATACCGTCGAGATTGGTGCGCACAGTCATACCGCAACGGTCTCCGGGGTGGGCAACCGGGAAAACACCGTTAAAAACATCGCATTTAACTACATCGTGAGGCTTGCATAATGTTCAGAATGTCCGACCAACCGAGGACAATCACCGTGTATAACCTGAGCGCGGAAACCGGGGAATTTATCGGGAAAGGAAATGCGTATATTCCGCCGCAGACAGGTCTGCCCGCACACTGCACCGACGTCCTTCCCCCGCAGACGTCTGCCGGTAAAGTGGCGGTGTTTGACGCTGAAACCGCGAGCTGGAATGTCATGGACGATCACCGGGGCGAGACGGTGTTTGATACTGTCACCGGGGAGCAGATCCATATTACTGCACCGGGCGCACTGCCTGAAAATGTCACCCTGCTTTCACCCACCGGCAGTTACCAGAAATGGGACGGCAGGCAATGGGTTGATGACCCTGAGGCAGAACGCGCCGCGACAATGGCGAAAGTGTCGGAAATGAAAAGCGTGCTGATGACGCAGGCAAGCGAAGCCATTGCGCCGCTACAGGATGCCGTCGAGCTGGAGATTGCCACCGGTGACGAGCAGGCGCAGCTCGCTGCGTGGAAAAAATACCGGGTGCTTCTCAACAGAATAGATACCGGGGATGCGGAAATTGTCTGGCCTGAAAAACCCGTCTGAGGTCCAAAAAAAGCCCTCAAAATGAGGGCAATCCTCGCTTGCATGGTTTGTTATTATCAGGATATTGCTTATGTAGTCTTTTCCCCTGAGTCGGGAATATACGCTTACGAAAACGTTATAAGCATGGCCTGGATTTTGCTGTGAGCAAGCGTAAGCGGTAAAAAAATCGAAAATTTATCAGTGCAGACGTTGCCGGGGATTTGCGGGTTGTATTGCGCGGTTATGTCGGGAAAGCAGAAGGTTAAAAAGATCCCTTTCGACGTGAAATCCAGCCATTCGAAAGGGTAATCAGGAGGCCAATTTATACAAGGATGGACACATATTAGTTGAGTTCAATTTAATTGCTATCTGCATAAGTAAAAAAGCTAAAATCACTCAATCACAGCGAAACGCTAATACCCTGAAAACCTCCACATAACAGGTGAATAAAGCCGCCTTTTTCTTGTCCGTTGTTGTCCAGCACGGCACCCATCCCGGATAAATAGCCCCGCCCCCGCACACCCTGGAAAATAGCACTCACCCCAACACCACGGAGTTAAACGGATGAGTGATTATCATCACGGCGTGCAGGTTGTCGAAATCAACGACGGCACGCGCGTTATTTCCACCGTCTCAACGGCCATTGTCGGCATGGTCTGCACGGCCAGCGATGCCGACCCGGCAACATTCCCCCTCAATGAGCCGGTACTGATTACCAGCGTCCAGAGCGCCATCGTAAAGGCCGGGAAAAAAGGCACCCTTGCCGCCTCGCTACAGGCCATCGCCGACCAGTCAAAACCGGTGATTGTCGTTGTTCGCGTTGCCGAGGGCACCGGCACCGATAAGGAGGCCGCATTCGCACAGACGATTTCCAACATCATCGGCACCACGGATGAAAACGGCAAATACACCGGCATTAAAGCGCTGCTTACCGCCGAAGCCGTGACCGGCGTCAAACCGCGCATTCTTGGCGTGCCGGGTTACGACACACACGAGGTGGCGAGCGCCCTTGCGCCTGTCTGCCAGAAGCTGCGCGCGTTTGGCTACATCAGCGCGTGGGGCTGCAAAACGGTATCAGAGGCCATCGGTTATCGTGACAATTTCAGCCAGCGCGAGCTGATGGTCATCTGGCCGGATTTTCTCGCCTGGGACACCGTGACCAGCACCACCGCCACGGCTTACGCCACCGCCCGCGCGCTCGGCCTGCGAGCCGCCATCGACCAGTCTGTCGGCTGGCATAAAACCCTCTCTAACGTTGGCGTGAACGGCGTCACCGGCATCAGCGCGAGCGTGTTCTGGGATTTACAGGAGCCCGGCACCGATGCCGACCTGCTCAACGAGGCGGGTATCACCACGCTTGTCCGCAAGGATGGTTTCCGCTTCTGGGGTAACCGCACCTGCTCGGACGATCCGTTATTCCTGTTTGAGAATTACACCCGCACCGCACAGGTTATCGCTGACACGATGGCGGCGGCGCATATGTGGGCAGTCGACAAGCCGATCACCGCGACGCTCATCCGCGACATCGTTGATGGCATCAATGCCAAATTCCGCGAGCTAAAAACTAACGGTTACATCATCGATGCGACCTGCTGGTTTGACGAGGAAGCCAACGACAAGGAGACCCTCAAGGCCGGAAAACTGTATATCGACTATGACTATACGCCGGTTCCCCCACTCGAAAATCTGACCCTGCGCCAGCGCATCACCGATAAATATCTGGCGACGCTGGTCTCGGCCGTCAACAGCAAATAAGGAGCCTGATTAAATGGCCATGCCGCGCAAGCTCAAATACATGAATGTGTTTCTGAATGGCTTCAGCTATCAGGGGATCGCCAAATCCATCACCCTGCCGAAGCTCACCCGCAAGCTGGAAAACTATCGCGGCGCGGGGATGAACGGCGTCGCGCCGGTTGATATGGGGCTCGATGATGATGCCCTCTCGATGGAGTGGTCGCTCGGTGGCTTCCCCGATTCCGCTATCTGGGAGCTCTACGGTGCAACCGGCGTTGATGCCGTGCCGATCCGTTTTGCAGGCTCCTACCAGCGTGACGACACCGGCGAAACCGTGGCCGTTGAGGTGGTCATGCGGGGGCGTCAGAAGGAAATCGACACCGGCGAGGGCAAACAGGGCGAAGACACCGAGTCGAAAATCTCGGTTATCTGCACCTATTTCCGCCTGACGATGGACGGTAAAGAGCTCATCGAAATCGACACCCTCAACATGGTCGAGAAGGTGAACGGCACCGACCGCCTCGAACAGCACCGCCGGAATATCGGCCTGTAATGCTCACCCGGTCAGCGCCGCTGGCCGGTTAACCCTGAAACCTGATTAAGACGAGAACACCATGACAAACGACAACGTAATCACCCTGGAAAAGCCGGTTAAACGCGGCGAGCAGATTATCGAGCACGTCACCCTGATTAAACCCACCGCCGGAACGCTGCGCGGTGTCAGTCTGGCCTCGGTGGCAAACTCTGACGTCGATGCACTGATTAAGGTGCTGCCGCGTGTGACGTCACCGTCGCTGACCGAGCATGAGGTCGCGGCGCTGGAGCTGCCTGACCTTGTGGCGCTGGCCGGTAAGGTGATCGGTTTTTTGTCGCCGAGTTCGGTGCAGTAGATTTCCCGAAAGATTTATCGGTTGATGACCTGATGGCGGATATCGCGGTGATTTTCCACTGGCCGCCATCAGAGCTCTATCCCATGAGCCTGACCGAGCTCACTACATGGCGCGAAAAAGCGCTCCAGCGAAGCGGAAACACCAATGAGTGATGTAAAACTTCAGGTATTGCTCAAGGCCGTTGACCAGGCGACCCGCCCGTTTAAAGCCGTACAGGACGCCAGCCGCACGCTGGCGGGAAATATCCGCACCTCACAGGGTGAGTTACGGGAGCTGAATGCGCAGGCTGGCCGCATTGAGGGCTTTCGTAAGACCAGCGGTCAGCTGGCTGTCACCGGTCACGCCATGAAAAAAGCGCAGGAGAATGTCGCCAGACTGGCCGCAGAGATGCGCAGCACAGCCAGCCCGACACGCGCACAGGTTAAGGCGTTTGAGGAGGCCAGACGCAGCGCCGCCGCATTAAAAACTAAATATGACAGCCTCAAAGAATCCGCACACCGCCAGCGAACCGCGCTGAGGGATGCCGGTATTGATACGCGTAATTTATCCGGTGCCGAGCGAAGCCTGCGCAACGATATCGCCCGCACCACTGCGACGATGGAGCAACAGCGCGCGGAGCTTATCCGGGTCAGCCGTCAGCAGGAGAAACTCAACGCCGTAAGTAAGCGGTACGAGCGCGGCAAAGCGATCGCGGCGGGCGTGAGAAACACCGGCGCAGCGGCATTCGGTATCGGAACGGCAAGCCTGTACGCGGGCAGTCGCATGATGGCACCGGTGGTGGAAACACAGAAAAGCGGCACACTGATAGCCGCGCGGCAGGGAGAAAGCGCCGAACAGGGGAAACAGTACACCCACATTATTCAGGACATTAACGGCTCGGGTGTCAGCGATAACATTGAGCAAATCACCGAGGCGCTGTCCGCAGTACGCAGCACTCTCGGCACGTTCGGCGCAACCGGTGAGGCAGAGCTCAGCCGCATCACCCGTAAGGCACTGGATATGCAGACGACTTTCGGTAATGACGTGCCGGAGAGCATCCAGATAGCGGCGATCATGATGAAAAATGGTCTCGCTGCAAACAGTGATGAGGCGATGGATTTGCTTGTCTCGGGCATGCAGAAAGTCTCTGCGCAGATGCGCGGCGAACTGCCGGAAATCCTTCACGAATATTCGACCCATTTCCGCAGCATGGGCTTTACCGGCGCGGAGGCGATATCACTGCTTGTTGATATGTCCCGTCAGGGTAAATTTGCCCTGGATAAAACCGGTGATGCGATTAAAGAGTTCAGTATTCGCGGATCGGATATGTCAAAAAACAGCGTCGAGGCTTACAAGAAAATCGGCCTGAATGCGGCAAAAATGTCGACAGCCATCGCCAGCGGCGGAGAAAAAGCGCGTCAGGCGATGCAGAAGACGGCGAAGGGGTTGTTAAAAATAAAAGACCCGGCAGAACGGGCAAACACCGCCATCATGCTTTTTGGCACGCCGATAGAAGATTTGTCCGTTGACCAGATACCGAAGTTTCTTTCGGCACTGGCCGGGACACGCAACGAGCTCGGGGAGGTCAGCGGTGCCGCTGAAAGAATGGGCGGCACCCTGCGCGACAACCTGTCGGGCGATGTGGCGAAACTCCAGGGCGAATTTGCTCACCTGCGTTTTCAGGTGTTCGCCGAAATGGACAAGAGTGTCCGCAAACTGACGCAGACCGTCACCGGATGGCTGGGAAAATTAAATGCCTGGGTAGGCAAAAACCCCGAACTGGTGACAAAAATCGTCATGCTGACCGGCGCGGTTGCCGGTGTGATAGCGGTGCTCGGTGGTATCGGTCTCGTCGTCTGGCCGGTGATTACCGGCATCAATGCCATCGTTGCCACAGCGGGCGTGCTGGGTACAGTGTTCAGTGTGGTCGGCGGCGCGATCATGACGGTACTCGGCGCGCTCACCTGGCCGATTGTCGCCATTGGGGTTGCCATCGTCGCCGGGGCGCTGCTCATCCGCAAATACTGGGAGCCTATTTCTGCCTTTTTCGGGGGAGTGATGGAGGGGCTTAAGGCTGCATTCGCCCCGGTCGGGGAGCTGTTTTCCCCCCTTAAACCGATGTTTGACTGGCTGGGCGAAAAGCTTAAGGCCGCGTGGGACTGGTTTAAAAACCTGCTTGAGCCGGTGAAGTCCTCGCAGGAGCAGCTCAACTCCTGCCGGGATGCGGGCGTGCGGTTCGGGCAGGCGCTGGCGGATTCGCTGATGCTGCCGCTCAGGGCATTTAACAAGCTGAAAGCGGGCATAGACTGGGTGCTTGAAAAGCTCGGTGTGATTAACAAGGAGTCGGACACGATTGACCAGACCGCCGGAAAAGTCAGCGCTGCCCGCGCCGGGGAAACCGCCGGTGCAGTGAACACGGGAAGCGCCTATGTACCGGCGACCGCGAACTATGGCGGGTATCAGGCTTATCAGCCGGTGACCGCACCGGGCGGGAAATCATACGTCGACAACCGTCAGAGCAATTACACCATCACGATGAATAACGGCGGCGCGCCGGGTGGCGATCTCGGTCGACAGTTGCAGGACGCCATCGAGAAAGCCGACCGGGACAAGCGCGCCCGTGACCGCTCCAGCATGCGACACGACGGATAAGGAGGACAAATAACATGATGCTCGCACTCGGGTTTTTCGTATTCATGCGCCAGACGCTGCCCTTTCAGAGCATGCAGCGGGACGCGGAATATCGCTGGCCGTCAAACAGCCGCATCGGCAAGCGTGACGCCTTTCAGTTTCTCGGCGTCGGGGAGGAGAAAATCACCCTCAGCGGTGAGCTTTACCCGGAGATCACCGGCGGCAAACTGACCCTGACGGCGGTCAGGCTGATGGCTGAAGAGGGGCGGGCGTGGCCGCTTCTGTCGGGTAACGGGATGATTTACGGGATGTACGTTATCAACAGCGTCAGCGAGACCGGCGCGGAGTTTTTCACGGATGGCTCGCCGCGAAAAATCACGTTTAATCTGGCGCTCACGCGTGTTGATGAGTCGCTCGCGGCCATCTATGGCGACCTGAATAAACAGGCCGGTGAACTGGCCGGCAAGGCCAGAGACGCCGCTACTAAAATCACCGCATCGCTGGGGTTCTGATGACTGATGCCCTTTACAGCTCGCCGGGGAGCACGCTCACCCCGGCTTATATGCTGAAAATCGAGAGCAGGGATATTACCGGCAACATCAGCGATCGCCTGATAAGCCTGACCATGACCGACAACCGGGGCTTTGAAGCTGACCAGCTCGACCTTGAGCTCAACGACGCTGACGGGCGCGTCGTGCTGCCGGTGCGCGGTGCAGTGTTGTCACTCTGGCTCGGGTGGAAAGGGTCGGCGCTCATTGAGAAAGGCCGGTTTACCGTGGATGAGGTCGAGCACCGGGGCGCACCTGATACGGTGACCATCCGCGCCCGCAGCGCGGATTTTCGGGGCTCGCTCAATTCGCGGCGTGAGCAGTCATGGCATGATAAAACCCTCGGCATGATTGTCGGCGCCATCGCGGCGCGTAACAAACTGGAGGCGGCTGTCGCACCGGAGCTTGCCCGGATTGTGATCCCGCATATCGACCAGTCGCAGGAGTCGGATATCAAATTTCTGACGCGGCTCGCTGACCGGAACGGCGGCGAGGTATCGGTAAAATCCGGGAAACTGTTATTCCTCCAGGCCGGAAAGGCGCTCACCGCGAGCGGGAAACCCATTCCGCAGGTCACCATCGCCCGCAGTGATGGCGACCGGCATCAGTTTTCCATCGCTGACCGGGGCGCTTACACCGGCGTAACAGCGCAGTGGCTGCACACCAAAGAGCCGAAGCCAAAAAAAGTGAAGGTGAAGCGCAAGCCAAAGGCGCAGCAGGCGGGCACCCCAAAGCATCCGAACGCAAAAAAGAAGGAAGAGAAAGAGCCTGAAGCACGCCAGGGCGAATATATGGCCGGGGAAGCGGATAACGTCCTTGCCCTGACAACCGTTTTTTCGACGAAAGCGCAGGCGATGCGCGCGGCACAGGCGAAGTGGGACAAGCTACAGCGCGGTGTGGCGGAGTTTTCCATCACGCTGGCGCTTGGCCGTGCCGATCTTTATCCCGAGACACCGGTTGCGGTATCAGGATTTAAAAGCATCATTGATGAGCAGGCGTGGATAATTACTAAAGTAACCCATGCGCTTAACAGCAATGGTTACACCACCTCGTTAGAACTGGAGGTTAAGCTTGCAGACATAGATTATGAGGCAAGCGAAGATGAATAAATCGAATCCCGACAAGCCAAACACTAATTTTTTAAGATTAATCTTGCAAATGTAAGATTGAGGTTTATTATCGCGCTCATATCAGCAAGCGAGGCGGGATAAAAAATCATGATGCATTGCCCAATTTGTATGGAAGCGGCTCACGCTCGTACGAGTCGCTATCTCAGCAAAGAAACCAAAGAGCGCTATCATCAGTGTCAAAACATTAATTGCGGGTGCACATTCGTTACGCATGAAACGCTTGCACGTTTCATCATGACACCGGGCAAGGTTGACCCCGCCCCTCCGCATCCCACACAAAAACATCAGCAACAACTGTGGTTTTGAACCTGCTTCGGCAGGTTTTTTTATTTGTGGATCTATAGATTGTCCACGGAAAAAAGCACTGCGTGGGCAATTGGTGGACACCGGCAATAAAAAAGGGGTTAGCATTACGCTAACCCCTTGTTCTATAACACGCTTTGGATGTAGCGCGTGCGCAATCTTAGTTAAGACGCTCTTTAATACGAGCAGACTTACCGGTGCGCTCACGCAGGTAGTACAGTTTAGCTTTACGTACAGCACCACGACGTTTAACAGCAATGCTGTCAACTACCGGAGAGTGAGTCTGGAAGACACGCTCAACGCCTTCGCCGTTGGAGATTTTGCGAACAGTGAATGCAGAGTGCAGACCGCGGTTACGAATAGCGATAACCACGCCCTCGAATGCCTGCAGACGTTTTTTGGAACCTTCAACAACCCATACTTTCACTTCCACGGTATCACCCGGACGGAAGGAAGGTACGTCCTGCTTCATCTGCTCTTGTTCAATTTGCTTAATGATGTTGCTCATAATTTAATCTCTTATCCTGGGTAAACTGATATTTGGAGGGCTTAAGCCATCCCATCATGTTTCTGTTGCTGCTGTTGTGCGTGTTCGCTTTTGAACTCCGCCAGCAACCTTGCTTGCTCTTCAGTCAGAGCCAGGTTTTCCAGAAGTTCAGGTCTTCTAAGCCAGGTTCGGCCCAGCGACTGCTTCAGACGCCAGCGACGTATCTCGGCATGATTTCCCGACAGTAAAACCGCCGGTACTTCCATCCCTTCTAACACTTCAGGACGAGTATAGTGCGGGCAGTCCAGCAATCCATCAGCAAAGGAGTCTTCCGTTGCTGAAGCTTCGTGGCCCAGTACCCCCGGAATAAACCGGGAAACCGAGTCAATCAGCGTCATTGCTGGCAGCTCACCGCCGCTGAGCACGTAATCACCAATAGACCACTCTTCATCAATCTCGGTCTGGATTACCCGCTCATCTATCCCTTCGTAGCGACCGCACACCAGAATCAGTTTCTGATTGGTAGCCAGTTCGCTCACGCCCGCTTGATCAAGCTTGCGTCCCTGAGGCGAAAGATAAATCACCTTCGCGCCTTCGCCCGCCGCGGCTTTCGCTGCGTGAATGGCGTCCCGTAAAGGGTTCACCATCATTAGCATTCCCGGTCCGCCGCCGTAAGGACGTTCGTCCACGGTACGGTGCCGGTCATGAGCGAAGTCACGTGGACTCCAGCTCTCAATGCTCAGCAGGCCTTTTTTTACTGCCCGGCCAGTTACCCCGTAGTCGGTAATCGCGCGGAACATTTCAGGAAACAGGCTAATTATGCCAATCCACATAGCGCCGTCTTTTACCGTATATCCGGAGGTTTAAAAACCAGGATCCCAATCTACTTCAATGGTTTGAGTAGCGAGATCGACTTTCTTGATAACCTGCCCATCGAGGAACGGAACCAACCGCTCCTTGATACCAAATGCATCTTTCAGGTTTGCCTTGATGACGAGAACGTCATTCGACCCGGTTTCCATCATATCGATGACTTTACCGAGGCTGTAACCTTCAGTAGTCACTACCTGGCAGCCCATAAGGTCTTTCCAGTAGTAGTCACCCTCTTCCAGTTGCGGCAACTGCGCGGAATCAACGAGAATTTCGCAATTCGTCAGAAGATTCGCGGCATCGCGATCGTCAACGCCTTTCAGCTTGATGACGATATCCTGATTGTGGTAGCGCCAGCTTTCCAGCTCGATGCTCTGCCACTGACCCGCCTTCTGGATAAACCAGGGCTGATAGTCAAAAATGCTTTCGGCGTCTTCGGTGGAGGAAAACACTCTGAGCCAACCACGAATTCCGTAAGAAGATCCCAGTTTGCCAACAATAATTGGCTCAGCAGGGGCCGATGCGGTTTGTTGCTTGCTCATCATGACCACCGTGACAGATTAAGCTGCTTTCTTTGCTTCTTTGATCAGCGCGGAAACGCGATCGGAAACGGTAGCGCCCTGGCCAACCCAATGTGCGATACGATCCAGATCCAGGCGAGTGCCTTCTTCTTTATCAGACGCGATCGGGTTGAAGAAACCAACGCGCTCAATGAAGCGACCGTTGCGTGCATTACGGCTGTCAGTAACAACAACCTGGTAGAACGGACGCTTTTTAGCGCCGTGACGAGCTAAACGAATAGTTACCATAACATCCTCTTGTGTGAATAAAACACCCGGCCCCATCGAGGAACGGAGCCTGGTGTCATATTAAAAGCCCGAAAATTTTACTCATTTTTTGCTAAAAAGCAATCGGAACGTGCGGTTCAGTGAGAGTCGAGGCCGTCGGCGTTGCCGTCAGTTTGGTGCCGGCGTGCGCGCAGAAAGCGGAGCGTACACGTAGTACGTGAGCATTTCGAGCACACCCCGGTATCAAAATGACAAATAAGCCAGGCCGGAATCAGCGGCCAGGGAAACCAGGCGGCATCATCCCTTTCATCCCACGCATCATCTTCGCCATACCGCCCTTCTTCATCTTCTTCATCATGCGCTGCATGTCGTCGAACTGTTTAAGAAGACGGTTTACATCCTGCACCTGCATACCGCAGCCTGCAGCGATGCGGCGTTTGCGCGAGCCTTTGATGATGTCCGGGTTGGCGCGCTCTTTGAAGGTCATCGAGTTGATGATCGCTTCCATACGCACCAGCACTTTGTCATCCATCTGCGCTTTTACGTTATCGGGGATCTGGCCCATGCCTGGCAGCTTGCCCATCAGGCTTGCCATACCGCCCATGTTTTTCATCTGGCGCAGCTGCTCAAGGAAGTCGGTCAGATCGAAGCCGTCGCCTTTTTTCAGCTTGTTCGCCAGCTTCTCAGCCTGCGCGCGGTCAACTTTGCTTTCGATATCTTCGATCAGCGACAGCACGTCGCCCATGCCGAGAATACGCGACGCGATACGATCCGGGTGGAACGGCTCAAGCGCTTCGGTTTTCTCACCGACGCCGAGGAATTTGATCGGCTTACCGGTGATATGGCGGATAGAGAGCGCCGCACCGCCGCGGGCATCACCATCCACTTTGGTCAGCACGACACCGGTCAGCGGCAGCGCTTCATTAAAGGCTTTTGCCGTGTTGGCGGCATCCTGACCGGTCATGGCGTCGACAACAAACAGCGTCTCAACGGGCTTAATCGCCGCGTGAACCTGTTTGATCTCCTCCATCATCGCTTCATCAACGTGCAGACGACCGGCGGTATCTACCAGCAGCACGTCATAAAACTTCAGCTTCGCCTCTTTCAGCGCCGCGTTAACGATGTCGACCGGCTTTTGCGCGACGTCAGAGGGGAAGAAATCGACCTCGACCTGCTGCGCCAGCGTCTCCAGCTGTTTAATCGCCGCCGGGCGGTAAACGTCCGCGGAGACGACCATCACTTTCTTCTTGTGCTTCTCGCGCAGGAACTTACCGAGCTTACCAACGCTGGTGGTTTTACCCGCACCCTGCAGGCCCGCCATCAGCACTACTGCCGGTGGCTGCGCCGCCAGGTTGAGGCTCTGGTTCTCTTCGCCCATCGCGGCAACCAGTTCGTTGCGCACAATTTTGACGAACTCCTGGCCCGGGGTCAGACTCTTGTTGACTTCGTGTCCTACCGCTTTCTCTTTCACGCGGTTGATAAAGTCACGCACTACCGGCAGCGCAACGTCAGCTTCCAGCAGCGCCATGCGCACTTCGCGCAGGGTCTCTTTGATGTTGTCTTCAGTGAGGCGTCCACGGCCACTGATATTGCGCAGTGAGCGCGACAAACGATCGGTTAAATTATCAAACATTGTCTCTCGCCTGAGGTGATACGATTGGCCGCCAGCGCGACGCATAACAGAAATTCGCCGCAGTATAGCATGAAGACATCGCGGCTGTATGTGATGGAACTGTTGGAGGCTGGGTCACGTAACGTTATACTGCTTCTCTTTCTCTCTTAGTCAACTGTCGACACGCCTATGCCCGTTTTTGCCCTGATCGCTCTTGTTGCCTACTCAACCAGCATCGCGCTGATTGTTCCCAGCCTGTTACAAAAAAACAGCGGCTGGCGCAAAATGGCCATCTTTTCAGCGGTGCTTGCGCTTATGTTCCACGGCTTCGCGCTGAAAGAGCGCATCTTTCCTGACGATGGCGGTCAAAATCTCAGCCTGCTGAACGTCGGCTCCCTGGTCAGCCTGATGATCTGTACGGTGATGACCATTGTCGCCTCGAAAAACCGCGGCTGGCTGCTGCTGCCGATTGTTTATACGTTCGCGTTAATCAATCTCGCTTTCGCCATTTTCATGCCGAATGAGTTCATCACGCATCTGGAAACCACGCCCGGTATGATGGTGCATATCGGTCTGTCGCTGTTCGCCTACGCCACCTTAATTATCGCGGCCATGTATGCGCTCCAGCTGGCGTGGATCGATTATCAGCTGAAGAACAAAAAGCTGGCTTTCAGCAATGAAATGCCGCCGCTGCTGGTGATTGAACGCAAGATGTTTCATATCACCCAGGTCGGCGTGGTGCTGCTGACGCTGACGCTCTGCACCGGCCTGTTCTACATGCAAAACCTGTTCAGCATGGAAAATATCGACAAAGCGGTGCTCTCGATCATCGCCTGGTTTGTCTATATTGTCCTGCTCTGGGGCCACTATCATGAAGGCTGGCGCGGTCGCCGCGTCGTCTGGTTCAACGTCGCAGGAGCCGGTATTTTAACGCTCGCCTATTTCGGCAGCCGCGTCCTGCAACATTTCGTAAGTTAAAGCAAAGGAGTTCCCCCTGGAACACATCTCCACCACGACGCTGATTATTACGCTTATCATCATGGTCGTGGTTTCAGCCTATTTCTCCGGTTCAGAAACCGGCATGATGACCCTCAACCGCTATCGCCTGCGCCATATGGCCAAACAGGGCAACCGTGCGGCCAAACGCGTCGAAAAGCTGCTGCGTAAGCCCGATCGCCTGATTAGCCTGGTGCTAATCGGCAACAACCTGGTCAACATTCTCGCCTCGTCGCTGGCGACGATTGTCGGTATGCGCCTGTACGGCAACGCCGGGGTTGCCATCGCCACCGGTGTGCTGACCTTCGTGGTGCTGGTCTTTTCTGAAGTGCTGCCAAAAACCATCGCTGCCCTTTATCCGGAAAAGGTCGCTTTTCCCAGCAGCCTGCTGCTTGGCCCGCTGCAAATTATCATGCTGCCGCTGGTGTGGCTGCTGAACGGCGTGACGCGTATTTTGATGCGTATGATTGGCATTAAAGCCGATGTGGTGGTCAGCGGCGCGCTCAGTAAAGAGGAGCTGCGCACCATCGTTCACGAGTCGCGCTCGAAAATTTCCCGCCGCAATCAGGATATGCTGCTGTCGATTCTCGATCTGGAGAAGGTCAACGTTGATGACATCATGGTGCCGCGCAATGAGATCGTCGGTATCGATATCAATGATGACTGGAAATCGATTGTGCGCCAGCTGACCCACTCGCCGCACGGCCGCATTGTGCTCTATCGCGACTCGCTGGATGACACCATCAGCATGCTCCGCGTGCGTGAAGCCTATCGCCTGATGACCGAGAAAAAGGAGTTCACCAAAGAGGTGATGCTGCGCGCCGCCGATGAAATTTACTATGTGCCGGAAGGCACGCCGCTTAGCGTTCAGCTGGTGAAGTTTCAGCGTAATAAGAAGAAAGTCGGCCTGGTGGTAGATGAGTATGGCGACATTCAGGGGCTGGTGACGGTCGAAGATATTCTTGAAGAGATTGTCGGGGATTTCACCACGTCTATGTCGCCTGCGCTGGCGGATGAAGCGACGCCGCAGAATGACGGTTCGGTGATTATTGACGGCAGCGCCAGCGTGCGCGAGCTGAACAAAGCCTTTAACTGGCGACTACCGGAAGATGAAGCGCGGACCATTAACGGCATGGTGCTTGAAGAGTTGGAAGAGATTCCGGCGGCAGGAACGCGCGTGCGCATTGAGCAGTATGATATCGATATTCTCGATGTGCAGGAGAACATGATTAAGCAGGTAAAAGTGATCCCGGTTAAAGCGCTGCGGGAGAGCGTAACAGAGTAAAAAAAACCCTCTCATGATGAGAGGGCTTTCGTTTTACGCTTTCGCTTTAGCGACGGTAACCATCGCGGCGCGAATAGTGCGACCATTCAGGGTGAACCCTTTCTGCATCACACCCAGCACGTTGCCGGCGTTGACCTCTTCCGACTCGACCATCGCAATCGCCTGATGCACATTTGGATCCAGCGGAACGTTGGTGTCGGCAATCACCTCAACACCAAATTTCTTCACCACATCCAGCATGTTTTTCAGGGTCAGTTCGATACCTTCGACCATCGGCGCCATCTCGGCGTTCTCTTTGTCAGCCACTTCCAGCGCGCGATCCAGACTATCGATGACCGGCAGGAGTTCATTGATGAACTTCTCCAGCGCAAATTTGTGCGCTTTCTCGATATCCAGTTCGGTACGGCGACGCAGGTTTTCCATCTCCGCTTTGATACGCAACACCGTCTCGCGCTCGCGGGTTTCCGCTGCTGCTAACTGCGCTTCCAGATTCGCAATTTTCTCATCGCGCGGATCCACCTGCTCAGCCGCGTCGTCAGGCTCAACTACCGCCTCAACGTCGTCGTGCTGTTCCTTGATAATTTCTTCCGGGGACTGCCCGTCAGGCGTTTTCTGTTCTTCACTACTCATGAATTTCTCCGCGTTTTTTTGCAATCATCTCGCTAACCTGCATTATTATGGGGATCCGTTTCCTGGATTCAAGGGAACAAGTCAGATTGTCATCATTCATTCGCCACAAGGACCCGCAGAAAATGACCCAACATTTCAAGTGTATTGGTATTGTCGGGCACCCGCGCCACCCTACCGCGCTCACCACACATGAAATGCTCTACCGCTGGCTGCATGCCAAAGGCTATGACGTGATGGTTGAACAGCGCATTGCCCATGAGCTGAAACTCTCGAATGTGAGGACCGGTACGCTGGCGGACATTGGGCAGCAGGCGGATCTGGCGGTGGTGGTCGGCGGCGATGGCAATATGCTTGGCGCAGCGCGCACGCTGGCGCGTTACGACATCAAAGTGATTGGCATCAACCGCGGCAATCTGGGCTTTCTGACCGATCTCGATCCCGATAATGCGCAGCAGCAGCTGGCCGATGTGCTTGAGGGACACTACATCGCCGAGAAACGGTTTTTGCTGGAAGTACAGGTGTGCCAGCAGGATTGCCAGAAACGCATCAGCACTGCCATTAATGAAGTGGTGCTGCACCCTGGCAAAGTGGCGCACATGATTGAGTTTGAAGTCTATATAGATGAAGTGTTTGCCTTCTCCCAGCGCTCGGATGGCCTGATTATCTCCACGCCAACCGGCTCCACGGCCTACTCGCTCTCAGCAGGCGGCCCGATCCTCACCCCTTCGCTGGACGCTATTACGCTGGTACCGATGTTTCCGCATACCCTCTCGGCGCGCCCGCTGGTGATTAACAGCAGCAGCACCATTCGCCTGCGTTTTTCCCACCGCCGTAGCGACCTTGAAGTGAGCTGTGACAGCCAGATCGCGCTGCCGATTCAGGAGGGCGAAGATGTGCTCATCCGCCGCTGTGACTATCATCTGAATCTCATTCACCCTAAAGATTACAGCTATTTCAACACGTTAAGCTCCAAGCTTGGCTGGTCGAAAAAATTGTTCTGAAAAGCGGCTGCGGGGCTTTACTGTATATAATTCCAGTTTATACTGTACGAAAACACAGTTATGGTTTTTCATACAGGAAAGCAACCATGTTGGCACAACTCACCATCAGTAATTTTGCTATCGTTCGTGAGCTTGAGATCGATTTTAATAGCGGGATGACGGCTATTACCGGCGAAACCGGCGCAGGTAAATCCATCGCGATTGACGCGCTCGGGCTCTGCCTTGGCGGTCGCGCTGAAGCTGACATGGTACGCGCCGGCGCACAGCGCGCCGATCTCTGCGCTCGCTTTGCCCTGAAAGATACCCCTGCCGCGCAGCGCTGGCTCGAAGAGAATCAGCTTGAAGATGGACGTGAGTGTTTACTTCGCCGCGTCATCAGTAGCGACGGCCGCTCCCGCGGCTTTATCAACGGCACTGCCGTTCCCCTTTCCCAGTTGCGCGAACTGGGTCAGCTGCTTATCCAGATCCACGGTCAGCATGCGCATCAGTTGCTGATTAAATCCGAACACCAAAAAACCCTGCTCGATGGCTATGCCGGTGAGTATGCGCTCACTCAGCAAATGGCGGAGCGCTACCGCGCCTGGCATCAAAGCTGTCGTGAGCTGGCACAGCACCAGCAGCAGAGCCAGGAGCGCGCCGCGCGCGCCGAACTGCTGCACTATCAGTTGAAAGAGCTTAACGAGTTCAGCCCGCAGCCGGGCGAATTTGAACAGATCGATGAAGAGTACAAGCGTCTCGCTAACAGCGGACAGCTGCTCTCCACCAGCCAGCATGCGCTGAACGTGCTTGCCGATGGCGAAGACGTTAACCTGCAGAGCCAGCTCTACAGCGCCCGCCAGCTACTTACAGAGCTGACCGGAATGGATACACGTCTCTCCAGCGTGCTGGAGATGCTGGAAGAGGCCGCGATTCAGATCAGCGAAGCCAGCGACGAGCTGCGCCACTACTGCGACCGTTTAGATCTCGATCCCAACCGCCTTTACGAACTGGAGCAGCGTATCTCCCGCCAGATCTCGCTGGCGCGCAAGCACCATATCGCGCCGGAAGAGCTGCCGCAGTTCCACCAGTCTCTGCTGGATGAGCAGCAGCTGCTTGAAGATCAGGCGGATTCGCAGGAGACGCTGGCGCTGGCCGTTAGCCATCATCACCAGCTGGCGCTGGAGAGCGCTCAGCAGCTGCATGCTCAGCGCGTGAAGTATGCACAGGAGCTCAGCCAGCTGATCACCGAAAGTATGCACTTACTCTCCATGCCGCACGGCGTGTTTGAGATCGATGTGGCGTTCAATGACCATACCCTGACGGCGGACGGCGCGGATCGCATTGAGTTTCGTGTCACCACCAACCCAGGACAGCCGCTGCAGGCGATTGCCAAAGTCGCATCCGGCGGTGAGCTGTCGCGTATTGCGCTGGCGATTCAGGTGATTACCGCCCGTAAGATGGAAACCCCGGCGCTGATCTTCGATGAAGTGGACGTGGGTATCAGCGGCCCGACTGCCGCCGTTGTCGGTAAGATGCTGCGCCAGCTGGGCGAATCAACGCAGGTTATGTGCGTGACGCACCTGCCGCAGGTGGCGGGTTGCGGGCATCACCACTTCTATGTCAGCAAAGAGACCGATGGCGCAATGACGGAAACCCATATGCAGCCGCTGGATAAACGTGCGCGTCTGCAGGAGCTGGCCCGTCTGCTGGGCGGCAGCGAAGTGACGCGTAACGCGCTGGCGAATGCCAAAGAGCTGCTGGCAGCGTAAACTTTTCGGTAATATGACGGTCTGACTTCTCGACAAAACGACAACAGACCCGGCCACAAAGGTTTTAAACTGGCGAAAGGTCTATTATTATCGGCATATTACATATGAGCCACGTACTGTTCGGGCCCGAAAAGGAATCAAATCACTATGCGCTGTAAAATGCTGACTGCTGCCGCAGCGGTTCTTCTGATGTTGACCGCTGGTTGCTCCACTCTGGAACGCGTGGTTTACCGTCCGGATATCAACCAGGGGAACTACCTGACCCCCACCGACGTTGCCAAAATCCGTGTGGGTATGACGCAACAGCAGGTTGCGTATGCACTGGGAACCCCGATGATGAGCGATCCGTTTGGCACCAACACCTGGTTCTATATCTTCCGTCAGCAGCCAGGCCATGAAGATGTGACTCAGCAGACGCTGACTCTGACCTTCAACAGCAACGGCGTGTTAACCAATATCGACAACAAACCGGCACTGACCAACCAGCGCTAAGTTTGTAAAAAGCGGTTAAACAATAGCTGGTTTAACCGCCTGTAAAAGAAAAAGGTGCTCAGTGAGCACCTTTTTTGTATCTCGCACCAGGCTAAGCAGTTATGACTTGCTTGCCGCTTTCTCGTTCGCCGCTTTTTCAGCGCGCTGGCGACGCAGCTCTTTCGGATCGGCAATCAGCGGGCGGTAGATCTCCACGCGATCGCCGTCATTGACGTTGTCGTGCAGCTTCACCGTCCGGCTGTAGATACCAACCTTGTTCACCTTTAGGTCGATATCTTCGCGCAGCTCCAGCAGCCCGGACGCGCGAATCGCCTCTTCGACGGTCGCGCCCACCTCCAGCTTCACCCGCAGCAGATACTGCTTCTCCGGCAATGCATAGGCCACCTCAACGGCGATTTTACCCGGCACGGTAAACCTCTTTCGCGCGATGGGTAAACGCCTGCACCATGTTCGCGGCCAGCTCTTTAAAGATGCGGCCGAAAGCCAGCTCAATCAGCTTATTGGTAAACTCGAAATTGAGCTGAAATTCCACACGGCAGGCATTCGAGCTGAGCGGGGAAAAGGTCCAGCCGCCGCTCAGCGACTTAAACGGGCCATCCACCAGGTGCATCAAAATGCTTTTGTTAGCTTCCAGCGTGTTGCGCGTGGTAAAGGTCTTGCTGATCCCCGCTTTCGACACGTCCACGGCCGCCGTCATCTCCGTCGGGCTGGAGTCGAGAATTCGGCTGCCGGTACACCCCGGCAGAAACTGCGGGTAGGCGTCCACATCGTTCACTAACTGATACATCTGCTCAGCGCTATAGGGCACCAGCGCAGTACGGCTAATCTGAGGCATAAGGTTTTCCGCGTTCACACAATCGTTAAATAATAACATCTCCCCCGGTTGAAAGGAAAACGCGTTGCCCTAACTCATGCTAAGATAACCCGTTCAGCCTCACAGGACGCAATGAGGTCAGTTTCAGATATCAGATTACCGGATGGCTCCACGATACTATGACGAAGAAAAAAGCATATAAACCAGGTTCAGCCACCATTGCGCTGAACAAGCGCGCCCGCCATGAATACTTCATTGAAGAGGAGTTTGAGGCCGGGCTTTCACTGCAGGGCTGGGAAGTAAAATCCTTACGTGCCGGTAAAGCCAATATTGGTGATAGCTACGTGATCCTTAAAGATGGCGAAGCCTATCTCTTCGGCGCTAACTTCACACCGCTGACCGTCGCCTCCAGCCACTATGTTTGCGACCCGACGCGCACGCGCAAACTGTTGCTGAACCAGCGCGAGCTGGATTCACTCTACGGCCGCATCAACCGAGAAGGTTACACCGTGGTTGCACTCTCCCTCTACTGGAAGAACGCCTGGTGTAAAGTGAAGATCGGCGTGGCGAAAGGTAAGAAACAGCACGACAAACGTACCGATGTGAAAGAGCGCGAATGGCAGCTCGATAAAGCACGCATCATGAAAAACGCGGGCCGCTAAGTGCTCGCCCGCGCTGCCCTCTCACCCCGGGAGAGGGCACCAACTCCCCGCCCTACCGCTCGCGCAGCGCCTCATTAAGTTTATTCAACGGTTTAATCAGATAATCCATCACCGATTTTTGCCCGGTTTTAATCTCCACGTTGGCGATCATCCCCGGCAGGATAGGGAAACTTTTGCCGCTGCGGTTCTTCAGCTCCGCGCTCTGCGTGCGGACATAAACGCGGTAGTAAAACTGATCGCGCCGCACCTCATCCTGCAACGTATCCGGCGACACCACCTCTACTGTCCCTTTCAAATCGCCATAGATGGAAGAGTCATAGGCCGTCACCTTCACCGTCGCCGGTAAGCCGGGACGAATATAGGCGATATCGCGCGGGTTGATGCGCGTCTCCACCAGCAGTTGATCCTCCAGCGGTACAATCTCCATCAGCTTGCCGCCCGGCTGCACCACCCCGCCCACGGTGTTGATCTGCACATCTTTAACAATCCCGCGCACCGGTGAGTTAAGCACCGCGCGATCCAGCTGATCCGCTTTACCCGCCATCACCTGTAGCTGCGCATCGAGATCGGCATTATTTTTCACCTGCTCTTCGCGGGCGCGCACCGCAAACTGGTTACGCGCCTCGTCGATTTTTCCCTTCAGCTCCGTCGCCTGGCGTTGCAGGCGGATCACCTCGACATCGCTCGCTGCGCCCTTTGCCACCAGCGGCTGCGTCATGCGCAGCTCCGACATTACCAGCTGATGCGTTTTTTGCAGATTCGCCACCGTCTCGTTGAGGTTGCGCCGCCGCGACTCATACAACTGCCGCTCGCGGGCGACCAGATCCGGTTCGCGCATCGACTCGGCGCTAAAACGCAGCGGCTCGCCGGTCAGCTCCGAGCGCAGACGCTCGCTGGAGGCGCGCAGTGCCCGCACCCGCGCCGCCGCTTCGCCATAATTAGACTGAAAACGGGTCGGATCGAGCCGCGCCAGCATCTGCCCGCGCTCCACAATATCGCCCTCTTTCACCATCAGGGCGCTGACAATCCCGCCATCAAGGCTTTCGATCACCTGCGCATGAGTTGAGGGGGTGATTTTGCCGGTGCCGACCGTTACCTCATCAAGAATGGCAAACGTCGCCCAGGCGATAAACACCACCAGGCCAAGCAGCGTCAGCCAGATCACCGACGAGTAGAAGCGCCCCTGACGCGCCAGCTCATCCTGCATTGAGAGTTGACTCATTTCCCGCTCCTCAGACGATGGACGCCACGTTACTGTTGCGCGCCGCCTGTTTCAGCAGCGTATCGCGCGGCCCATCGGCCACCACTTTGCCGTTCTCCATCACCACAATCCGATCCACTAAGTTGAGCAGCGCCGGGCGATGGGTTACCAGCACCAGCGTGCGCCCGGTAAGCCACTGCTGCAGCTGGCGGATCACCCACGCTTCCAGTTGCTCATCCATAGAGGCCGTTGGTTCATCCAGCAGCACAATTTGCGGATTGCGCACAATCAAACGGCTCAGTAGCACCATCTGCCGCTGCCCGCCGGAAAGGCCGCGCCCACCCTCATTAATCAGCCGATCGAGGCTGGCGGCATCCTGCTGGACAAGGTTGATCGCTCCGCTGATGCGCAGCGCCTGAATAAGCTCCGCCTCGGTAGCATGCGGATGCCCAAGCATCAGGTTCTGGCGCAGCGTACCGAAGAAGAGGCGCGAATCCTGCGACAGATAACCCACCTGGCGACGCACGTCGGTTGGATCGATATGCGCCATATCGACGCCATCAATAATCACTTTCCCTTTGCTGGCCTGCGCCTGGCCGGAGAGCAGTTTTAACAGCGTTGATTTTCCGGCGCCGGTTTTGCCGAGGATCGCCACCCGCTCGCCCGGTTTGATCTCCAGTTCATTAATATTGATCGCCACATCGCCCTTCTCTTCGTCATAGCTGTACTGCATCTGCTGCAACTGAAAGTGGCCAGCCAGCACCGGGCAGTGCGCCATCTTCTTGTCTGCCTCTTTATCGAGGGGCTTTTTCAGCAGATCGTTGAGGCCGCTCATCGCCGATTTGGCATGCTGCCAGCGGGAGAAGACCATGGTGAGCTGCATCAGCGGCGCAATGGTGCGTGACGAGAGCAAGCTACAGGCCACCAGCGTCCCGGTAGTAATGTCGCCATCTATCACCAGAAAACAGCCAAACACCAGCATCCCGGCATAGGTGATCTGCTGCACCGTCGAGGCCCAGCCGCTCAGCCGTGCGCCCCATACGCGCTGCTTCATGCCAACATTGGCTCCCACGGCGTGTGTGTTTTCCCACTGCCGCTGGAAGTAGGGCTCCGCCTGTAATGCTTTGATGTCCTCCACCCCTTCAATGGACTCCACCAGCACCGCGTTGCGGATCGCACTCTCACGCATCCCGGCTTTCGCCAGCTTGGCCATCGGCCACTGCACCAGCAGCCCGGGGATGATAATCAGCGGAATGGCAACTAGCGGGATGATCACCAGCGGGCCGCCGACCAGCGCCATAATGCCAAGAAACAGCAGCACAAACGGGATATCCATCGCCGCGCCGACGGTGGTGGAGGTAAGCAGTTCGCGTACCTGATCAAGCTCGCGTAGCTGGGAGATAAACGATCCGGTCGATTTGGGCCGCGCATCGTTTTTGATCGCCATCGCGCGGGCGAAAAAGAGCGACGAGACATTGAGGTCGATATGTTTGCCCATAATGTCAGAGACGTGGGTACGCGCGAGGCGGATAAAGAACTCCAGCGCCGCCGCCAGCAGGACGCCGAAAAACAGCACCCACAGCGTGGGTAAGGACTGGGCCGGGATCACCCGGTCGTAAACCTGCATTGAGAAAAGAATGCCAGCCAGCGCCAGCACGTTGCCGACCACCGAGGCGAGGGCAATTTCCGTAAGCTTGCGTCCGCTATGGCGAAAGTGCTTCCAGAACCAGTGCGCCTCCCACGGGCGGGTAAAATCATCGATACGCGAATCGCGCCCTCGCGCGGCGATGCCCAGCATCACCACCTCAGGCTTCACGCGGGTGAGCAGCGTTTCCAGCGGCTCTTCGCGCACCAGATCGCCGCCGTTATCGAGCCAGTAGGTCGCCAGCCCGTCGGCATCCAGCGACTCAAGCAGCAGCAATTCCCCGCTCTCCAGTTGCACAATCACCGGCAGGTTTTGCCCATTCCATCGCATGCGGGCGAGTGGCACACTGCGCACCTGCAACCCCATTAATCCGCTCAGGCGTTCCAGCTTTGCGCTAAGCGGCAGCGCTTCAAACCAGCGCATCTGTTGGCGCACCGCGGGCGCATCGGCGGGCAGGCCAAAGCGCCCTGCCGCGCGCACCATCACATTAATCCAGCTTTCGGTATCCGGCTCTTGCATTACCACTCCTGTGTTGTGCGCTTACAGCGCGGGCAGGTCATCGCCCACGGTACGACTACGTTCAACCCCCAGCATATCGAGCAGGTTGTCTGCCGCAGCGGCATAGCGCACGGCGGCATCCCAGGCGTCATAGCGCGCGGTAATCGACGCGGTATCTGCCTGGAAGACATCCTGTTCAATACTGAGCAGGTCGTTCAGGCTGCGCTTGCTCAGCCGGTACTCATCGCGGTAGACGCCGCGCGCGCGCCCGGCGCTGTTGGCCTGCGCCTCGCCCGCCTGCTGGCGCAGCTGCGCGCCGGTCAAATCGGCCCACGCCGTGGCCGCCCGCTGGTTAACATCCAACTTGCTGGCCTCCACCGCCGCCTGCGCATTGGCGCGATCGCCCTGCGCGGCATCGACGCGGGCGCTCACCGCCCCGCCCTGATAGAGCGGGGCATCAACCACCAGTTGTACCTGGTCATCCCAGTAACTGCTTTGATCGTTTTGATAACGCGTGCGCCCCGCCTGCACTGAGAGCGTCGGCCAGTGCTGCGCCTGCGCCTGGCGAATACGCTGCTCTGCCGCCTGCTGTTTTGCCTGCGCGCTGCGCACGCTGTTGTTGCGCTCATAGGGCAGCGCATCGAGGGTGATATTTTGTTTGAGGAGATCTTCAGGCAGGTCGGGCAGATTATCGGCAACCACGCCGGTCAGCACGCTGAGCGCCGCCTGGGCGGAGCGCATCTGCGCCTCATATTGCGCCAGCGTAGCGTTCATCCCGGCGATGCGCGACTGCGCCTGCAGGCCATCGGAAGCCGAGCTTAATCCTGCTTCGGAGCGCAGCGTCGCCATCTCCAGCACGCTCTCCAGCGAGTGGATATTGTTGCGTGCCGCGTCAGCCAGCGCTTGGTAGCGCTTGACCTGCAAATAGGCTTGCAGGGTCTGCATCCCTACCTCATTGAGCGTGCTGTAGAGATCGTAGCGCCACGCATCAGAGAGATTGTGCTGCTCATCGATGCTGCCGCCGGTTTTGCCAAAATCGTAGAGCAACTGGCGTAAGGTGACGCCGCCGGAACCGTTGTTATTTAATGACCCCGACGAGTCGGTGCGGTGCGAGCGCCCAAGGTTGCCCTGCAAAGAGAGCTGCGGGAACCAGGCGCTCTCCGCTTCGGTTAAATTGGCGTTGCCCACGCGGATCTGTGCGGCCGCCTGGGCGATTTTTGGATTACGGGCAAAGGCGCGCAAAATCGCGTCTTTGATCGTAAGCTGCGCCGCGCGCTGTTCGCTCGGCGCCCTCTGCCAGCGAAAATCCTGCTCTTCGCCGGGTGCTGCTAATAAACTCGTAACGGGCATAACCAACAACAACAACCCTACCGCTCTTTTCATTCATCCACCCCTGGTGCGCCCGTAATGACCTCTTCCTTAATGCGCCTCATCCCTGAGGCGGCAGACCGTCAGACCATATTGACGTGCAGGCCATGCTGGATCAGCACATCGCTGAGGGTATTAGCCTGCGAACTGTTGTGATAAACGTCGAACTGAATGCCATCTACGTCGCGCTGCCCGCTGATAGCCCAGGTATCGCTGACACCATGCTTGAGGTTGATCTCATCCCCGATGCTGCCTTTGATCAGCAGATCATCTTCCGGTTTATCGGTGATGCTCAGCGCTTCGTTGACATCCAGCGTGACGCTGTTGCTGCCCGATTTACCGAGATCAATTATCTCGATATTGCTGACTTTGCTCCCCAGTTCGATCAGGTTCAGCAGCAGGTTGGCACCATCAAGCACCAGCGTATCCGTCCCCGCGCCGCCGTCGATCTGCACAAAGCCAAGTGAAGAGAGATGAATGGTGTCGTTGCCACTGCTCCCCTCGACACTTTCGCCGCTCTCACTGGTGCCATCGGCAAGATCGATACTCAGCCCGCCAATGGTGTAGCTCTCGTCGCTTGCCGGGGCAGCAGCCGCCGTTTCCGTCTCTGGCTGACGCGTCGTTTCCACCGTGGCCGTATGCTGCGCATTCAGGCTGTCACTGCTGGTGGAGTCCGACTCTTCGCTCGCGCTCGCGGCCAGCAGTGAGAAGGTGTTGGCCTCGGCCATCAGCGAAGCACTGGTGCCCGCCGGTGGTGTGGTGGTCGGGTTGCTGCCGTTAAGGCCGACGTTGAGATAGGCCAGGTTACCCGCCATATCCGCGGTGTAGAGGTTCACCACCGTATTGAGCGAGAGGATTTTCGCCAGATCGAGGCCGACATCAAGCTGCGTCGACCACTTGCCGTCCGCGCCAACAATCGCCGTCGCCATGGCGGCGTTGAGTAAATTAACGTGAACAATCGCCCCTTGATTGAGATTAGTTGACGCACCGCTGATCGTCAGTTTTGCCGACCCTACCAACCCTAGCAGGACGTTGCCGAGGATACTGGTCAGGTTGGTAATCGGGTTAGTGCTGAGCGTCGGCTGGGTCAGTTTCACCTGCACATCGGCTTCCGTCGCGGTGGTGTTGCCCACCCGGTCGGTCACCGAAATGCCCACTTTCGCCGCGCCGCTGCTCAGCCCCTGCAACAGGGTTTTATTCACCGTCGCCGTCCAGTTGCCGTTCGCATCGACGGTGGCGTTGATTGCCGTGCCGCCAACGGTCACCACCACTTTCGAGCCGCTGACCACCCCGCCAATTTTGCCGCCGATTACCTGACCGTTCGCCGCTTCACTGATGTTCAGATAGCCATCATTACCGAAGAGCGAGGAGAGAGAAATCGTCGGCAGATTATGGGTAATCACATCCAGCGGGCTGGTAATGTTCGCCACTTTACCGGCGGCATTGGTCACCGCGACGCTCACCGCCTGGGTGCCGTCAGCCAGTGCACTGAGATCGACTTTCGGTACCGTCACGCTCCAGCTGCCGTTCGACGCCACGGTGGTGAGGTAGTTTTTACCGCCAACCGTCACCGTCAGCTGCGAACCGACAGCGTTCTGGCTGGTGCCGGAAATGACCTGCGCGGTAGTGATATCCGCAAGGCTCAGGGCGCCATCACCAAACAGCGAGGTGATCGCCACCGTCGGCAGGGCCTGGATCGCCACGCTGGCGCTCTGCACCACATTGGCGATATTGCCCGCCGCATCCGTCGCGCTGGCAGAAACTTGCAGAGCATTGTTGCCATCCTGCAGGTTTTGCAGCGACACCGCCGGGATCGCCAACTGCCACTGGCCATTGGCACCCACGGTGGTGGTGTAGGAGAGCAGACCGACCTTCACGGTGATCTGGGTGCCCGCTGCCAGGTTGCTGCTGGTGCCGGAGAGGATCGGGTTGGAGAGCAGATCGTTAAGATCCAGCGTCCCGTTGCCAAACAGCGTGTTGATACCGATCGACGGCACCGCCTGCACAATGGCGTTCACCAGCTGGCTGCCGGTCGCGGTGTTACCCACCGCATCGGTTACCGTTGCCGTCACGCTCAGAGTGCCATCGGCGATTGAAGCCAGCGCACCGGCAGAGAGTGCCAGCGACCAACGCCCATCGGTGACCGGCACCTGATACGCCGTGCCGCCGACATTCACCGTCACCTGCCCGGAGGTCAGCCCGGTAACAGTACCGGAGATAGTCTGCGCCGCCAGCGCTTCGCTCTGGTTGAGGAAACCATCGTTGCCAAACAGGGAGGTGATTGCCACCGTCGGCACATTTTTCACGCCGATAATCACCTGGCTCCCGGCCGTGGTTGAACTGTTACCGTCCGGCGTGAGCAGCGTAATAGACGGCGTAAAGGTGCCATCCGCCAGCCCGGCAAGATCCGTCGGCGTCAGGGCAATAGCGAAGGTGCCGTCGGCATTCACGACGCCACTAAACACTTTCGCACCAATCGCCACCTGAACGGTGCTGCCAATCGGCGCACTGCTGGCGACACCGCTAATGGTCTGGTTGACCAGAGAATCGGCCACGTTCAGCAACCCATCACCGAACAGCGTCACATTGTTGAGTACCGGCGCTACCAGGTTGACCTTCAGCCCCGCACTCTGCGACGCCTGGTTACCATACTGATCGGTGGCGGTAATGGTCACGGTTTGCGTACCGCTGCCCAGCCCTTGCAGCGCGGCTTTCACCGCATCCGGCAGGTTCACCGACCAGCGCCCGCTATTATCGACATTGGTGGTGAAGGCGGTGGCATCGCCAATCTTGATGGTCAGTGCGCGCCCGGCAAGGTTGGTCGCCGTACCGCTCAGCAGGCCGCTGGCGAGTTCAGGAATGCTCAGCACGCCATCGCCAAACAGCGGATCGAGAGAGATAGCCGGCAGGTTATGGCTGACGACATTAAAGCTGGCATCGCTCTTGATAACGTTGCCAAACTTATCGGTCACCGTCACGTTGGCAGTTGCCGTGCCGTCCGGCAGTGTGCTCAGCAGTTCAGCGGGAAGCGCGGCGCTCCAGTTACCCAGCGCATCCACGGCAGCGTTAATCGTCCGACCACCGAAGTTCACTACCACGCTTGTGACATTGGCAACATTGCTCACCGTGCCGGAAAGGGTCTGCGCCACTGTGCTTTCAACAAGGTTAATCACGTTATCGCCCGCGATCACCACATCGTTAACCACCGGCAGGTCGGTCAGCGCCAGCCCGACATCCACCGTTTCATACCGGGTATTGCCATTGGCATCAACGACACTAACTTGCAGTTGCAAGGTATCGGTAATCAATCCCTGCCAGAGAGAAGGCGGCAGTGAGAAGCTGTAGGAGCCATCCGGCGCTACCGCCAGATCGTTAATGGTGAAGTCCGTGCCGATTACCGTGAGCGACACTTTCGCACCGCGATAATCGCCACTCACCTTACCGGTGAGCAGCTGTGTGACCAGCGATTCAGCAACGTTAAGGATCCCGTCGTTAAACACCTGGTCGATGGCCACACCGAGACCTTTATTCAGCGCAACGTTGAGCGACAGATTATTGCTGGAGGTGTTGCCCGCCGCATCCGTTGAGGAGATGGTGACCACCTGCGGCCCGTCGGTCAGGGTAGTGAGATCGAGCTGCGGGAAGGTGTGGCTCCAGTTACCCTGTTGATCGACCGTGCCGGTCCAGCTCAATGGCCCAAGCTGAATCGTCACGCTGTTGCCCGGCTCGCCCTGCCCCTGCAACACCACGCCGGAGACGGCGTTAACGCTGTTCAGCACCGCCGGAACGCCGAGCGCATCCACCTCCAGCAACGGCGAAGAGGCATCAACGGTGAACTCCTGTGTGGCGTTCGTCGCGTTGCCCGCCGCATCGCTCAGAGTCGCAGTAATGGTGTAGCTGCCATCCTCCAGCGCCGCCATATCTGATGGCGGCACGTCGACCGACCATGTGCCGTTAGCCACCAGCGCAGTGTAGGTTTTGTCATTCAGCGTGACGGTGACCAGGCTGCCGTTGGCATCCGAGGTGCCGCTGATGGTCTGCGCCACCGCTTTTTCACTGCTGTTGATCACGTCATCGCTGGTGAATTGCGTCATCGCCAGCGTTGGCGCGACGGTATCAACCACCACCGTTTGCGAGGCTGTGGCGCTGGCCTGCGTATCGCTCTGCACCGTCAGGGTGTAGTTACCGTCCGGCAGCGCAGTGCGCGGCACATCCAGCGTCCAGCTGCCATCCGCGTTGACCGTCGCCGTGCCGAGCGTCGTTTGCCCATTCAGGATGGTCAACGTGGTGCCGTTAAGATTAAAAGCCTGACCGGAGAGTCGCAGCGTTCCGCTACTGAACTCGGTGGCGTTGACATAGTTGTCGCCAGCGACCAGATCCATATTCACTGAGTAGGTTGGCGGCGTGAGATTAATACTCAGTGTGCCGCCGTTAGACGCCGTACCGACGTTGCCCGCTTTATCAATCCCTTCCACGGTAATGGCACCGGCCTGAAGCTGTGCAAGATCGCCTGGCGTTAACACCAGCTCCCAGCTGCCGTCCGCCTGTACGGTGGTCTCGAAGACGTTTCCACCTGCAAAGGTGACACGCACCGTATCGCCGGTGGCTAAGCCGGTTGAGGTGCCGCCAATCGCCTGGCTGGTCTGGCTTTCAGCAAAATCGAGCAGGTTATCGCCAGCAAACGGCGCAGTTACGCTTACCGTCGGCGGGTCGAGCAGCAGCGTGGTGGTGATGCTGGCTGTTCCGACGTTTTGCGCGCCGTCCGTCACGCTGACGGTGACGCTTTGCTGACCGCGCGCCGTAATGGTGCTCCAGTCATCAGCATCCATCGTCAACGTCCACTGGGTGCCGTTCACCGTGGCATCAAAGGTTCGATCGCCGATGGTCACTTTAACCTGCGCGTTAGCCGGGTAAGAGGTTGAGAAGGTACCGCTCAGCGTTGTCCCGGCAGCCGCTTCCGCTGCGCTGACATAGCCATCAGCGAAGACCGGCGCGGTGATGGTGACCGACGGCGGCGTCAACGCCACCTGGTAATCAACGGTGCTGGTGTTGCTGTTGCCATACTGATCTTCGGCATAGATTGAAATCTCATGCTCGCCCGGGGCGAGAGATTGCAGCGTCCCGGCCGGGAGCACCACCGACCAGTTGCCGCTGGCATCGACGTTAGCGGTATAGGTCACACCATCGACGTCGATCTTCACCGTCACATACTGGTTCGGCCCGGTGGCACCGGTGAGACCCGCCAGCGTTACCTCACCTGCCGCTTCGCTAATATTGACAATGCCATCGCCGAACGGATCGGTGACTGTCGGTGCAGGCAGCGCAGTGTGCACCGTGACGTCCGGAGTTTGCTGCGCATCGGTGGTGGCTGTGTTGCCCGCGCGATCGGATACCGTGACACTAAACGGCAGCGAGTCGTTATCGCTCAGCGCCGCTAAATCTGCCTGCGGAACCGTCACCGTCCAGTCGCCATTCTCATTGACCGTGCCCGTGTAGGTTTTCGTCCCCAGCACTACCGACACAGTTTGCCCGGTGCCAGGCACCCCGGTGTTACCGGTGATCAGCTGATCGCTCTTGGTTTCAGCGCTGTTAATGGTGAAATCACCGAACGGCGTCACATAGTTGGCCTGCGGCAGCGCATTGATAATCGCTTCAAAGCTGCCCTGCCCGGTCGCCTGGTTACCCGCCGTATCGGTGACCGTGACAGTGACCGGCAGCACGCCGTCCGGCAGCGCCTGCAACGTGGCGCTGTCGACATTCAGAGTCCAGGTGCCATCCGCATTGATGGTTGCCGCCAGCGGCGCGCCGTTATTAATGCTGACGGTAACCGAGGCAACGCGCAACGGATCGAGGTTAAGCTGCCCGCTCAGGGTTTGTGTGCCCGCGGCCTCGGTGGCGCTGAGAATGCCGTCGGTAAAGAGCGGCGCTAATTGCGGCTCAGGCAGCGGATCGGTGCGGATTTCAACGCTTACCGGGTCAGAAACCGCCGTGTTACCCGCGCGATCGGTGACCGAGATCTGCACATCGTGCGTCCCGTCGGTGATGGCAATCAGCTGCGCCGGTGTCAGGGAGACGATCCAGTTGCCGTTGTTATCAACGGCACCGGTAAACTCCTGACCGTTATCAAGGATGATGCTTACTGACTGCCCAGGACCGGCCTGGCCAGTGGAACCCGTCAGCTGCACACCGGCGTTAGCTTCCGCCTGGCCGAGAATATTGTCATCACCAAACAGCGGTTCGGTGATCGTGGCCGTTGGCCGTGTCAGCACCACATCAAGATTGCCATTGACCGTCGCCGGGTTACCAAACGCATCCACCCCGGTGACCGTCACGGTGTATTGACCGCTGGTGTCCAGCGACCCGCTCGGGATCACCACCGACCAGGCACCATCGTTGACCTCACCGGTATACTCTTCGCCATCGATGGTCACCACAACCTGTGTGCCGTTGGCAAGACCGCTCACACTCCCGCTGAGCGTGCTGTCGCTGGCGGCTTCACTGATGCTGACAATGTTATTGCCGAACATAGGGTCAAGGGTCATCGTCGGGCCATCGACGGTTTTGACATTGATGTTGACCGGCTGCGGGTTGCTATTGCCTGCGGCATCGGTGGTGACGAAGGTGATTTGCGATGTGCCCTGCGGCAATGCCTGCAAGCTCCCCGCCGGGATCACCATGCTCCACTCGCCCTGCTCATTGACCAGTGCCGAGAGCGTAGTGCCGTTAAGGGTAAGCGTTACCGTCTCACCAGGGGTGCCGGTGCCGCCAATCTCCTGATCGACAGCCGCTTCGGCAATGCTGATGTAGCCATCGCCAAGGAACGAGTCTGCAACATCCACCGCCAGCGTCGGCGCACTGAGATCGACCGTCACACTGCTGCTGGCGCTCGCCGGGTTCAGCGCGGCATCGACCGCCGACGCCGAGATGGGATATGGCGTACCGTTTGTTGTCTCTTGCAGCGCCTGCATATCGGCCTGCGGCACGGTAATGGTCCAGTTACCGCTGCTGTTCACGCTGCCGGTGTAGGTTTTATCGTTAAACACAACGGAGATCACCGTCCCTGCTGCCAGCGACGTTGATGACCCACTGATGTTCAGCGGCTGACCATGCTCGAGGGCGTTAATCACATCATCCTGCGCCACCGGATTAAGGGTGATGGTCGGCTGCGACGCGGGCTGTGCGGCGAAAGTGACGTTATGGCTGGAAATAGTGCTGTTGCCCGCCACATCGTTCACCGTAACCGAGATGGCCTGACGACCATCCGGCACCTGCGCCAGATCGGCCGGCGGTACCGTTACCGACCAGCGCCCCTCGGCGTTAACCGTCGCCGTATAATTTTTGCCGTTTAAGGTTACCGTCAGCGTCTGGCCTGCTTCGACATTCTGTGAAGAGCCGGAGATCGTTACCCCGCTCTGCCCGTTCGCTTCCGCACGGTTAACAAAATCATCCCCGGCGACTTTATCGATCTGCACCTGTGGCGCGTTAGCGGGAGAGGCGTCGAGCGTAAAGGTTTCGGTTTGCGTGCTGCTGTTACCCGCGGCGTCGGTAACGGTGACGCGCACCGCGACCGGACCATCCGGCACGCCTGCCAGCGCACCGGCAGGGAGTACCACGCTCCAGGTGCCATCCGGCAGGATGATGGCGTCATAGTTCTGCCCGTTGACCAGCAAGATAACGGTTTGCGCCGACTGCGCATCGTAGTCGCCGGTGCCGCTAATGGTGACTGCGCCAGCGGCTTCAGCGCTGTTAATAATGTTATCGGCGGTGACGTCATTGATAGCGAAGGTCGGTAAAACCGTATCGACGGTCATCGGCGCACTGCTGCTGACGGTGTTACCTGCCGCATCGGTCGCGGTTACCGTCACAGTATGGGGCCCCTCGGAGAGAGCACCGAGTTGTGCAGGCGTTAACGGCAGCGTCCAGTTGCCGTTCGCATCCACCTGGGCGGTGAGCGGCGTGCCGTTATCAAGGGTGATGGTCACGCTCTGACCGGCGCCAACCACACCGGTGTTACCCGCCAGGTTACCGCCTGCGGCCGCTTCCTGGGCATTAACCACGCCATCGCCGAATGGCGCATTTACCACCGGCTGCGGCAGCACATGGGTGATCAGGGTAAACGGCAGTTCGTTAGAGACAACCGCGTTGTTCTCATCCACCCCGGTGACCGTCAGCGTAACGGTGCCGTCGGCAATCGCAGCGGCATCCGCATTCGGTACCGTCAACTGCCAGGAGCCGCCCGCCGTTACGGTGGCGGTATACTGCACGCCGTTCAGGGTCACGGTAACGGTATTCCCTTCCGGGATACGCACCGACGTGCCGCTGATGGTCAGGCCATCGGCAATGTCGGCCGCGCTGATACGGTTGTCGCCATCGACCGGGTTAATGGCAATCGCACTGGCGGTGGTATCGACGGTGAAGGTGCTGGAGACGGGCTGTGATGGGTTGCCCGCGCTGTCCGTCACCGTCACTGAAATGGGGTACGTGCCGTTGGTCAGGCTGTTGATGACCGAAGGGGCGACCGGGATTGTCCACAAACCATCCCCACCGACCACGCCGGTCAGGGTTTGCCCGTTCAGCGTGACGGAGACCGTGGCACCTGGCTCGGCCGGAACCGTGCGTCCGGTCAGGCTAAAGCCAGCGTTCTGCTCCGCCAAATCAATAATGTTGTCGCGGGCAACCGGATCCATCACCACGTTAGGTGCGACGGTATCGACACTGACCGTGCGGATCGCGGTAGTGACGTTACCAGCATTATCAGTGGCGGTAACGATCCACGAGCTTGCACCGTTCGCCAGACCGCCCAGCGCAGCGTTATCAAGATTGACGCTCCAGCTGCCATTGGTGATGGTTGCCGGGTAGCTTTTACCGTTAAGGGTGATAACCACCGAAGCCGCATCGCCAGAGGTGGTGCCGGAGAGCGTTACACCATTGGCGATATTGCTGCCGTTGAGCACATCGGTGCCATTAATCGGCGTTACGCTTAAGCTCGGCGGGGTTTTATCGACCGTGAAGTTGACGATGCTGCTGGCGCTGTTGCCCGCCACGTCGGTGGCGACCACCGTCAGGCTGCCCGGCCCTTCAGCTAAAAGATCCATCGCACCCTGCGGCAGAGTCAGTGACCAGCTGCCGTCGAGGTTCACCACGCCGCTGAAGCGTTGACCATTGAGGGTTGCGACCACCGTCTGACCTGCGCCGCTAATATTGGTGCTCCCGGTCAGCGTCTGGTTCTGGGCCGCTTCCGCTATGTTCACCACGTTATCGCCAAATGCCGGATCGACCGTGACGTTCGGCAGCGTATTGATCGCCACCGTGAAGTCATGGCTATCAAGCAGCGTGCCGCCGCTGGTGGCGACCGTTGCCGTCACGGTCTGGGTACCATCCGCCAGTGCCTGCAACGCCGCCGGATCGACCGTCGTTTGCCAGCTACCATCGGTCTGGATCGTCGCCGCATAGTTCACCCCGTTCAGCGTGACGGTAACGATAGTGCCCGCAGGCAGGCCTGCGCTGTTACCCCGGATGGTTAAACCATCCGCCGCTTCACTGGCGTTGAGGTAGTCATCGCTGGCAATAATGTTGATCGCCACCGCATCGCTGGTGGTATCGACACCAAAGCCCGACTCAATGGTGGTGCTCTGCCCAAAGCCATCCGTCACGCTGACGGTCAGGGTCTGCCCACCATCGCCCAGCTTTTGCAGTTCAACGGCCGGGAGCGTTACCTGCCAGTTACCCTGAACATCCGTCACGCCTTCATAGCGCACGCCGTTCAGGATCACGGTAACCACACTTCCCTCCTCCGCATTGGAGGTGCCGCGCAGGATCTGGTCGACTTTGATTTCAGCCGCGTCAAGAGAGTTGCCGTCCGTCAGCGCCTGCACGCCGATCTCCACGCCGCTGGTTTTGACACTGATTGGCTGCGTAACGGTGGTGCGGTTGCCGGCGGCATCGGTCAGCGTGACGTTTAACGGATAGCTACCGGTTTGCAGCGCACTCAAATCTGCAGCAGGCAGCGGAAGCTGCCAGTTACCGTCGCTGCCCACGACCGTAGTGTAGGTTTTGCCATTCAGCGTCACCTCTACCGTTTGCCCCTGCTCACTGACCCCGCTTACGCCCCTTAAAATCTGATCCTGGCCCAGCTCTGCACCGTTCAGTTTGCCGTCGTTGGTCAGCGGCAGCAGGCTCAACGCCGGGAATTGCGTATCGACAATCGCCGTCTCGGTGAGCGGCGTCGTATTCCCAGCCGCATCGCTGGCGTTAACCGTTACGGTGACGAGGCCATCCGGGATAGTTTGCAGATCGCCAGCGGGAATGGTCACTTTCCAGGTGCCGTCGTTATCGACCGTTGCCTGGTAGGTTTTGCCCGCCACCTGCACGGTGACGCGCTGTCCGATGCTGGTTACGCCGGTGTTGCCGCTCAGGACCTGATCCACCCCTTTCTCGGCCGCATTGAGATAACCATCGCCAAATGGCGCATCCATGACCGGATCAGGCAAGCGGTGAACTTGCACATTGAGCGTGCGCGAGTCTTGCGCGCTCTGATCGTCAAGTACCACCGTAGCGGTGATGACATTTGCCCCATCTTCAAGGCGCAGTAAGTCTTCCGACGGAATGGTCACGCTCCAGCGCCCGGAGGCATCAATGCTGGTCACCGTGTAGTTGATACCGTTGACGGTGACATAAATTGTCACGCCTTCACCAAAGACGGTGGTAACGCCACGCACCTCAAGCGGGTTTTCCGCTTCGCTGGCGTTGAGATAGTCATCGGTAGAGAGGATGGCAATGGCGACACCGGTGAGAGAGGTATCGACGTTAACCGGAACTGTCCTGACGATCGCATTGCCATCTGCATCGTTAACGCTGACGGTCAGTGCACTATCGCCTTGCGGCAATAAACCGAGATCGCCCGACGGTATCGAGGTTTTCCAGCTGCCGTCCCCCATCACTTCGGCATAGTAGGTTTTGCCGTTGAGAGTAATGGTCACCAGCTGGCCCGGCGGGATGTTGTAGGTCTGGCCAGAGAGCACCTGCGTGATGAGGATTTCGGCGCTGTTGATAATGTTATCGGTGGCAACCGGATTGATGGTGATATCCGGGGTGTTGAAGTTGGTGCTGAAGTCGCGCGTCTCTTCGGAGACGTTACCGGCAATATCGACCGCGCGATAAAGCAGGGTGTAACTCTGCCGGTCTTCCAGCAGCGCCATATCCGCAGCGGGAATAACCAGCTCCCACTGCCCTTCAGCGTTGGCAATCGCCGTGTAGGTGCGATCGTTGAGCGTGACAAAAATGGTGCTGCCGGCATCCTCTGCACCGACATAGCCGCGGACGATTTTATCCGCCACGTGCTGATCCTGATCGAGAATGTCACCTGGCGTGAACTGGGTAAGCTCAAGCACCGGCGGCGTGGTACTGATCATGATTTGTGAATCTGCCGTGGCAACGGCACCCGAGAACGAGAACAGAGCAAATCTCAGAACATGGAAGCCCTGCCCAAAGGCGCTGATATCTTCAGGCATGAGTAAGACGTTCCAGCTGCCATCCTCCTGGACTGTGGTGGTCCAGGTCTGTCCGTTGGCGCTGATGGTAACGGTACTGCCAGCATTCACCGCTTCCGTCACGCCGCTCAGCAGCTGAGGTTCGTTAGATTCGGCGAGGTTAATGATGTTATCGGAGGCAATGGCGTTAATCCTGAGGGTGGGCGTAACAGGCGTTTCACCGCCGCCATTGTCTCCACCGCCGTTATTACCTCCACCGTTGTCGCCACCGCCATTGCCGTTATCGCCGCCGCCATTGTTGTTATTGCTACCGCCGCCGCCGCTGTTATTTGCCGCAGCAGCCACACCGACAATGCCACCAACGGCGGCCAGGCCGCCAAGCGCTGCCAGAGCCGAGAAGCCGCTGGCTCCCGCCCCCACCAGCGACCCCAGAGACACGTCGCTGAACGCCGGAACGATGGTTTCCGCAGCGGCTGGCCCCGCGGCTGCCGCATACGGGAAGGCGGCCTGATGTGTGCCCAGCTCATCTTCAAAAATCATTTCGCTGTGCAGGCCCTCGCCATCCACGGTGAAGAAGCTGTTGTAACGCACCGTGGAGCCATCTTTCATATGGACGATCAGGTCGTTCCCTTCACGCTCGAAGAAATTTACTGACTCCTGCGACGCATTAACGCGCACAATACTCGTGTCAGTTAAATTTACTACCCTGTCGCTGCCTTTCGCATATTGCGCAACAACATCGCCAGTTTTTTGGTTTATTACATCGACGGAACCAGGAAGACTATTTTGCGGGGCCATATTTTCACCTCGGATGCGAAAGCAATATTAGAGCGCCTGCGAGCATCTGTTTTTGCGCAGGATTACGGTTTACCAGTTCACCAGGATTGACAGGAAGCAGATGTGGGACATACGCGATGAAAAATACCTAAGTCGTTGTTTTTCATTTATTATGTTAATCCATCATCATTTAATAAATTTTTACATTAAGAAAGATATAAACAAGCTTCTGTATTTAGGCAACGTTTTGAATCACAAATTGATAACAATTATCTTCGATACAGAATATATTTTAATAGATATATCTGAAATTAAGCGCCGCTTACTTTTGTGCATAAATGGATTAATAGAAACTGAATTAATTACGCGAGAAATGCAAAGAAATTTACAATGTATAATATATTAGAAAAAACTAATTTATATTACCTTTGGTCTCTATTTATATTTATTTACGTCTGAAATAATTGCTTTTCTATATAACGATCCTGCTTAAGCAACTGGTTAGAAAACAGGCAAATGGTTGAATGTAAAAACGTTGAGGATATGGACTGGCATGTCACGGTGAAAGTTTGCTATACTCCTTTTCACACTTTTGGGGCTGATTCTGGATTCGACGGGATTCGCGAAACCCAAGGTGCATGCCGAGGGGCGGTTGGCCTCGTAAAAAGCCGCAAAAAAATAGTCGCAAACGACGAAAACTACGCTTTAGCAGCTTAATAACCTGCTTAGAGCCCTCTCTCCCTAGCCTCCGCTCTTAGGACGGGGATCAAGAGAGGTCAAACCCAAAAGAGATCGCGCGGATGCCCTGCCTGGGGTTGAAGTGCTAAAACTAATCAGGCTAGTCTGTCAGTGGCGTGTCCTTCCGCAGCTGGCCGGCGAATGTAAAGACGGACTAAGCATGTAGTACCGAGGATGTAGGAATTTCGGACGCGGGTTCAACTCCCGCCAGCTCCACCAATTAAAACAAGGGGTTACGTAAAAGCGTAGCCCCTTTTTTTCCATGTTCACTTTACGTCTACCACTAGAAGCTTTGTTAACGGAACTAGACCGCTTTGGTCAGCACCTCTACATAGTGATAGATGGAATGATCAGGGTAATCAACTACCCTGATTACTTATATTTTTAAGCGATGAATTCAAAGTTGTTGTATATAATAGGAATTATTTTATGAAGATCTGCATCCTTAGCTTTTATTCCTCCGAGACGATTAATATCAAAAACTTTACCATCAATAGATAATTTTAAGACATCAACACTGTGTGGATATCTCACAATCCAAGTATCATAATATTCAACCAGATCAGTTTTACTAAGCAATGTAGTTTTCGCAAGAATTTCATTTGAATATTGAATGTTTGAGATAGTGACTCCAAGAACTTTCGATGAATTTGTTTTTTTGCTTAAAAAGGCATTGAGATTAAATGCAGCAGGGCTAATTTTTGTATAATCAGAAAGCATAGACCTTAATAATTCATAGGTGTATCGTGATTCTCTTGGAGGGTTAACTAGATATGCAACCCTACCATTTCCAAGGGGAAAACCAACTTGAAAATTAAAATAACTAACTAACTCAATAGTTTGAATAGAACCATCAACAAGCTCATACTCTTCAGATTTTACTACTCTTTCTTTATATTCAATTATAAGATTATCATTAACATCATCGATATTAATTACTTTGGATTCATTTCTTGAATTCCATTTTTCTATACATCTTAAGATATCATGTACACTAAGCTTTTTATCAAGGGTGAACAATTTTATCCTTACCATTTTATGCATCTCCACGATCAGACTCAATAGGGCGAGTAATTTCGGCTGGTGCCGTTTTGTCAATCATTTCGTAGGAATCGAAAAGGATTTTTTCCATGTAAAACATAGTGTCATCGAATTCGGCTCCATTAATAGACATCCTTGCCCCTTCTTGACCCTTATCATCAACTGCATGTTTACCTAGTATTCTAAACTTCAAATCCTTACCAAGATGTCGCTCGTTAAAAGCCAATTCAATAATTACGATTGGAGAGTTTTTAAGCCTCTTGGATTTATGCCGCCATTTAACACGTGAGGGGAAATAGCCAGCGTTATAAAATTTATTAATATCATCAATATCATCTAAATTATGTCCATCAAAAGAGGCGTTATTAATGACTTTTAATAACTTAGTCTCATTTATTAGCTCGGGCTCAATCTCATCTGGATCATTTAATTCACAATCTAAATCATCAAGTTCCGAGTCTGAATCATCTTCGTTATTTTGTAAACTTAGACCTGTCAGCGTTTTACTTACTCGAATTTTTTCTGAACCCAGAAAAATAGAGTCATTATTTTTTATGACCCTTTCAATAAACAGAGAGCGTTCTCTTGAACTAGCAATAAATGAAAGATCAATTTCCTGAACATCAATAGTATTACTGACTCGCTCTCTATACATTTCAATAATAGAACCTAATATTTCATCTATTTTTTCAGTATAAGTATAATGGACAGAAATGTGTCCCGTTGACTCTATGAAAGCAATGTATCCGGAGTGACTTTTTTTTTGTTGAAACCTTCCCTTGGTAAAGTCGAAGTCAACATAGTCGATTTCAACATAGTATGTACCGACACTTCGTTCGCCTACGATCACCTCATTACCAATACCTTGAGGCCGATTTTCTACTACAGCATCAACAATATTATCTAGACTTCTTAAATCAAAGTTCTTGCTTATTCTTTTTATTGAATATTGGTCTCTATTTATTTTCGGAACGAGTTTATCGGTTAGTTTTTTCACCTGCGAATAACCGAATGGCAATTGTGAAATTTGCTCAATGAGTTCGTTTCTATTTAAACTTGATGAATAAATTATTCCTCTTTCGAAAGCTATTTTCCTTAGAGTAAGATCAGTTATTTTATTTTTATTCGAATGAAGCGCCATATAAATGTCATTTTCATCAGCAAAAATGTTACCAGTATATTGTTTCATTGTATATGTCTTCCATCGGCAACTTCATTAAGATATATTTGTGTCACAAATCTCTTAGGAAGGACCAGATTAATTTTGTTTAATTTCTCTTTTTGTCCCTCATTTGCTGCATAATTACTCACATACGTTGTTCTGGCCAACTCAAAAAGATCATATGTTTTATTATCTCTAAAAGGAAGAACCAAGTATATTTTCTCAAAATTGCTTAACATTTGATAATTAAACATGAACTCAAATAAATATATAAACGTTTCAATTGAGGATGGCACTTCATCCCAAAAAATATTAAGAACTTTTGCCTCATAATCTGGATGCTTATAACTAAAGAGTAACATCCCAGAGGTAATCATTTCCAGAGTTGCTGGATGATCAGGTTCCTGATCTGCGATTTTATTTTGTTTGTCAGGATAGAAGAAACCACATTGCTCTCTTATCGGAATTTTTTCCCATACTTTTTCAGTAGATGAAGATGAGTTAATTGTTCTTCGCTCATTGATATTCTCTACACATGACATAAGAAACTTTATTATCTTGGGTGAAAAGATGAAGAGTTTACTCGACGATTGTATTGAAAATTCTTTTGACGCTGTATTTCCTAAATTAGATAATAAATCTTTATCATACTCATCATCATTATTATACAAAAACAACATACCGTTTAAATCGGCATTATGCATAACACATTTAAAAAGCGTACTCCATTCTTTATTCGAACGAGCACATTCCACCTGAAGAGCGAGACTTTCAATTGCCTCATTTATTTTCTTTGTCAATGCTAATGAATTTTTATTATAAGATTTAAGATCTGTCTGGATATATATACTTCTTGCGGTATAAGGGTCTTTGTATGAAAAAACAACATCCGTTGGATGTGTAGCTTTTTTATGTTCTGGTATACGGCACTCCCAATTTACATCTCTTTTTTCGTGCAAAACCCACTTCATTTCGTTAAATATATCATCAGAAATGATCGCGGCCATTGTATCGATATTTTTTGTTTCAGCCATGAAATCGCCCTAATAATTTAATCGTGACAATTGATTATACTTCACGCCTCTAATGCGTATAGTATTCAATATTTTAGAACATCAAACCGCACTGATCTATCCCGCATTGCTCAAACCATCATTATGCTATGTTTCTTTTATCGAATTCTAACACAGTAAAATTGCCGTATTAGGTCTAAGCCGAACCTAAGCCGAAGGAATAATATATCTTTCGGCGATCGCAGTGGGTGTTCAGCTTATGTCCACGTGCCTAGAAACACTAGCGGGAACACACCATTAACGATTTGTTGGACAAAGAGTAATCAATCTATACTCTATTTTCCAATGAGAATTTTTCAGATCTACAAAATTTGTTAACTCTGCCACAAGCTTTGACTTTTCTGATATGGAAGTTTGCTGACTGTTCCTCTTTCCCTTTCACGTAAGTTTCATGCACACCGACAAAAAACAGGAAACCTATTTAAAACATAGTATTAATAATTAGGAGCATTCCTTTTCAGCTCCTGAAAACTGAAAGACGCTGAATCTCTTTCTAAACTTTTCAGTTCTTGCTATCCCGCAACTCGCCAGCACTTATGCCCCCTGGCGGTACGGTTTGTTGAAAAAAAACTGAAAAATTTTTATCGATCCAAAAACGCAGGCGGGTGCGGTGTAGTGCTGTTTTTGTCTACGACACATTTATTTTGCCAGCGTGTGGCTGCGCCAGCGTAACGGTGCTGGCGTGATCGTTTAATGGGGTTGCGTAACGGCGAGATGATGCGCCATGCACTCAAGCGCGTTGTGTTGCGTCTGGCGCGAGAGTATAAAAAAGCGCTCATTCTCTGTGAGCAACGGCTTATAACTCTCAGGGCAGTTACCGACGGCAATCAGAGCGCCATCGCCAACAACCATGTAAGTGATTTTCAACGGGAACCAAGCGCTGCCGCGCTTCCCAGTTTCGCAGCACCAATTTCCGTCATCAGGGTATAAGACTTTACGCTCATGGGTTTATTCTCATAGTGTTAATAACATTGTCTACTCAACTCTCTTAAGCGGCAGCACCACAAATAATAGTTTCGTTGATGTACAGATAAATCGTGATTACTTCGCCTGTATAGATGACGGTACCTATCAGAGAGCGCCGCTGGTATGCTGGTCAGGCAGGTAGGCTGCCCCCGGCTCGAAGTGTCAGCCATTTTTCGCTGCCCACTTCGGTAACTGTGTCTATGCAGATCAGGTTAGTGATAAGGTGCATGGTTTTGGTAAGTTGCGCATTCATCTTTTTAATTTGCCAGCTTAAGAAAAATCGGGCATGTTTAGATCGCTGTTTAGTAGATCACACAATTAAAAAAGAGAGGTTCAATGAAATTTAAATTCGGCTTAAATCTACCTTGGGGGATTTACATTTCCATCTTGGCTCTTCTATTAGTTGCCACTTATATTTGGATGAACGCAGACTCAACAGATACTAAAGATTTAATAAGTTACATATGCACCATTCTTACACTCTCTATAATCCAGGGTGCATTACTTATAAGAATGGGTAAATTTGAGATTTATAAAAACATTCTCAATTCTCTATGGAATATAGAAACAGCCGCAACATTTCTCTATAGTATGTATATAGTTCTAGAGTATTCTAACACCCCGCAACAAATCAAATTACCATTTGCAGAATGGTCAGCAAATAATCTTGAAATTTTCACATTAACCATTACTTTGCTTAGCGTTATTTGTGTAGCAAGAGCAGGATACTCCGTTGCTGAAATTTTCAAAGCAACAATAGTAAAAACCTTGCCAATTGAAGTTTTTTACTCAAAAACACAAATAAAAGAATCCAAAAAAGCCAATACACGTTCAAGAAAAAGAAGGAGATAATAAAGCTACTCCGCGAGCCACTGCATCAAAGAGTGGGCATTTAAACGTAGCGGTTGATAGAACTTAGGTGGACACCTGAAAGTTGAATTTATCGAAATAAATCAAATTCAGCTGCTTATTGAAAAATCCAGACCCCACCAGCTTTGTTACCCATTATCACTTTATGTCCAATTAGTCAGCAGAAAATATTACATCTGAAACTACCCTTGTTAACACTGTATCACCCTGAGATCTTGATGCTTTTATGCTTTGCCTGTCATAACATCCATCAACCATGAGATCAGATAGGCGAGGATAAAGAACCATACAAACCTAGCCATTTTCAGCCAGCCATCAAAATAAACAGGCTACCAAAAGCAGCAAAAAAAAAGGCAGGTTGCTACTTCTTCAACCAGACTGGCAGACTGAATCCCTTTAAATTTAAAAAATTTAGCGAGAGAGGGTTTATCTGATTTCAACTTGAATCCTTTTGCACTTTATTAGGTGAAAGTAATTATACATAAGGCAAGGTTATAACAGCTTTTCAAGATGAAAGGCTAGGGATTGGCTAATCTTTTCCAAACTCATCCCCCAAATTCGTAGATCTTTTGCAGTGCGTCAGATCTAATACTCCACGTTCTAACAGTTTATAGACATTAAGAGATTAAGCATTTCCTTGATAAGGATAAACCATGAGACTGAATGCAATAAAAATGCACTCAGAAATACCCCCTGATTAAAAGCAGCTGATTCAATGAAAAAACCGTGATAAAATCAGAAAAAACCTTCCGTTTTAAAGACATTTATATATGAGGCATCAATGTCCAGTTTCTCAGGAATCATCGCAATGATAGGGCCTTGCGTTATATTCGGCTTTATTATTTTATTCATCATAAAAGGTTGTATTTTGCACAGTACGATCAAAAAAGATCCGGTCTATACTAAAGCTAAAATTGTTAGCTACGTTCCCGGAAAACCTAATGATATGGGAAAAGTAGATATTGCAATAACTTATTCTTTTATGGCCGGAAGCAAAATTTATACCAAGGAAAAGCAAAGCTTAACTATTAACACCCTGGATCTAATTAAAGATCAAGTTGCTAAAGAAGTCCCCATCATCTATTACCGCAAAGATCCTAATTACAGCAAAATCGATGTATATGATGAGAGCCTGCGCAATTAATCTCATACCATCTGTTAGCGTATAAATCAGAATCTACTCAGGGGCGCTTACCGCCCCTTTTGAATGGTTCGAATCACCAGGCTACCGTCAATTAAGCCTTCAAAACCATTAAACAGAATAACCCCAACTCTAAACCCCCCTCACCCCTTCCCTGACGCAATCAATCACTGCCCTGGCCTGTTCCAGTTGCACACGCAGTTCATGCACGGTGTCATTATCGGGAATCAGCACAATGCAGCCTTTAGATATCTGCACTGTGACATGCACGCCGGTTTCAAAGCCTGCTTCGCGCAGCCATTTGCCTTTCAGTTGCAGGGCGGGTGTGCTGGTGTCGCCGCGGTTCGGGCGGTAGCCGACAATACAGTGGCGCTGGGTTTTGGTAAGGGTTTTCGTCATAAGACATTCTCCAATGGCAGTCATGATCTCCGCCACCAGAGAGGTCAAACTCATGGGAGGCGGGCTGAACGGGGTTGACCTTACCGGCCCATCGGATACCGGCGCGTCTCGCGACGCCCCCGCCCGGCCCACCATTGAGAGGTAACCGAACGCACAACAGAACAGCTCTGTTGCCGATGAGGGTTTTCAGGAGGTCAATCCCGACGCCTGCTGTGGCAGGGGCGCCAAAACAATAAAAAGAAAACCCTACAATCGGCAAGGGAAAACCGCTCTATAGTAGCGCGTCGTTTCGAAACTGGAACCCTTCTCGCAAAACTTCAGGGAACCCGCCCGGCGTTACACTTCGTTCTCTTCGCTCCCCAGCAGCCGCTTAATGTGCTCGAGCTTCGCCGTCATCCTGCGGATCTCCAAAAGATGCAGCGCCTCATAGGCCTCAATCCCCACCAACTGGCTCTCCCCCAGCTTATCGAGGTCCGCTTTCAGTAACGTGATTTCGTCATCGGTCATCGGTGGTCTCATCGTTCCTCCTGATTTTCACTAACGTTGCACGGTCTGTTCAGGTACAACCTCATTATTAATAGTGTAGAGGTGGCATCCCGCCTTGCCAGCTTCCTGCTGCTTTGCGCAGTAGCCGAGCGCGCTTTCCGCCGCCTCGTCGCGCGTTCTCGCCCAGTAAGAAACACCCCAGTCCCCCTGCGCGTCGATGGCGAACGCCTTTTCATAACGTTGTGATGCAGCATATTCCTGAAACGCCTTGCGCCCTTCGTCATTCAGTACCGACGGCAAAGGAAGTTGCGTCTGCGGCAGTTCGGCAATGGGTTGATAAGGCAGCGTCTGCTGCTGTAAGAAGTTTGCGACCGGCTTCCACCAGAACGCCTCGGGAGCCGAGTCCATAAAGGTATGGCCATTCTCCCCAAATGCCGGCATCGCGACGAACGTCGCGGGCGCACCGTCTTTCTGGTATGCGCTGAACATCGCTTTCGCCGCCACCGGGGGAAAGGCACGGTCGTTGGCGGCGTAGAGCCACAGCGACGGAATCGTGGTTCTCTTACCGTAATCACTAAGCGCCTTCAGCAAACCGGGCTGGTCGCAGAAGGATTTGCCATCCAGCGCGCCGCGCCCGCCGTCAAAGTTAATTATTGCCTGCACGCCGGGCGGGTTGGCCGCGCCGGTCGCCAGCATGGCGAAACCGCCGGAGGACATCCCCACCAGCACTGCCTGCTTTGGCGACGCCCACGGCTGCTGACGAATCGCCTTCAGCGCTGCCAGCAAAGTGTCGCGGTCGCGCTCACCCGCCAGTTGATGATGCGGCTGCGCGCACGATCCGCCTGCATACTCCGCCGCCCCGCTGGACTGCCCATACCCCTGTCGCAGCACAACCACCGCCGCATAGCCGTGGCGGGCGAAAGCAATTGCCGTCGAGGCATAGCGGTTGGGGTTCATCACAAAGCGGTCAAAGCTGGCGGTGTCCGCCGTGCCGTTGGTAATAAGTGCAACTGGCGCAGGGTCGTTGTTCGCCGGGCGGGTGACAAACGCCTCCAGCAGCGCAGGCTGGCCGTTCGCAAGCGTCACCGGCAGCATCAGCGGCGTGCGGATCAGGCCCGCAATCTGTTGGTTTTCCGCCGCAGGGGAATTATCTGCCCAGGCGGGCAAAGCGCCTGACAACAACATGGCTAACGCGATCGCTGCACGCATTCCTGACGCTCCTGGTTTACAAACGTGAATTGTCATTACCGCCGGGTGAGAGAGTATCCTCGCTTTACCGGGAAAAACGTTGTCTGCACCGGTAAAAACCCCAACAAAGGTGTTTATTTAATGCGTTACCACCATACTTTTTCGCTCTTCGTGAATGACGGTGCCGTTACATAATATATTTTCTGTAGATCAGATAATTCAATAAGATAACAACTTTCTGAAAAAGAGAATCTTTTTCATTTCAACGGCTTCGATTATGTAATTAAAGTAAACGAACAGGCAATGTGAAGGCAACATATTGAAAATAAAGGCATCAATCAGAAACAATAAAAGTGGAAATGCAATGATCCGCTTTTTTCCGCATTTAGGCGATTGTTTGAATTAAGTCAAATGTGTAATCTTATTTCCGTCTTAGGGAACAACTTAAAGACAAACAGATGCAGGAATAAAAAACATCGCCTGCACAATAAGAGTGTTAAGTTTCATTTATTAGTTAGTTTATTCTTATCGAAATAAAGTGGTTGCTCGCATATTTATTGTTAAATAATAGTAATTCCGCATCTGGTGTGGTGTTACGGGAGCAACTTATGAACGAACACAATTTTGAAGAACAAATGCAGTCTATTCAGGATCTGAACCTCTCCTATTTATTACTGGCGCAGCGTTTGATCCGTGAAGATAAGATTGCCGCCGGTTTCCGCCTTGGCCTGAACGATGCCACGCTGGAGACGCTAAGCCACTTATCGCTGCCGCAACTGATTAAACTCGCCTCTACCGGGCAGCTGATCAGCCGCCTGCGTATCGATGATGATGTGGTGATTAACTGCCTGACAAAAGAGTCCCGTATCGATGCACTGCAACGTCTGCACACCGGGATTATTCTGTCGAGCAACCTGCTCAACACGGTTGATAATAACGGCGACGAGGCAGCGTAATGAGCGAGATAATGCTGCACGAAAAAAGCATCATGTCTGAAATTAAAGACGCGCAAATCGCGATGGAGTTAATTAATTTCGGCGCGAGGATGCAGGTTCTGGAGAGTGAAACTAATTTAAGCCGCCGTCGTCTGTTAAAACTCTATAAAGAGTTGAAAGGCGATTCGCCGCCGAAAGGTATGCTGCCGTTCTCCGCTGACTGGTATATGTCGTGGGAGCAGAATATTCACTCATCAATTTTCTACAATATTTACCGCTATTTGCAGAGAGCGGAAAAAGGTCGCTCTGTAGAGCTGATGATTAAAGCCTACCGTATCTATCTGGAACACGGCCTGGCGCAGGCGGACGAGGAGCCGGTACTGGGGCTGACCCGCGCGTGGACGCTGTTGCGTTTTATGGAGGGCGGCATGCTGAAGCAGACCCAGTGCGACTGCTGCGGCGGCAATTTTGTCAGCACACCAGAGCATATGTTTAACGGTTTTACCTGTAGTCTCTGTGTACCGCCTTCACGGGCGATGAAAAGAAGCCCGCAGCTCGATTTCGCTGCCGGCACCATGACAACCCTGCAATAACAGGCGTTACAGCGGGTTATCAATGAAAGCCCCGACGGGTCAGCCATAGTGCGGCCCGCCGGGGCTTTTATGTTTCTGAACCGACGACATCAGGCCAGGCGGCCGGTAAAGACGCCGCGGTAGTAGCTCGGGCCGATGTTAAGACGCGTGAGAATATCGCGCCGGTGAACGTAGGCGGTTTTCAGGCTGATGCCGAGCGTAGAGGAGACCTCCTGCGCGCTGGAGCCGGACGCCAGCAGGCATAACACTTCGCGCTGGCGGTGAGTCAGCAGCGGCAGAACCGAAAGTTCCTGCGGTTTCGCGCGCTTTTTCGACATCAGGCCGGTAATCGACTCAAATACCGTGCGGATCGGCGCATTAAGGCTGAGCCGCAGCATATCCGGCAGCAGCGCGGGCAGCACGGGATCGAAATCCTCGCACAGCAACAGGCAGGGCAACTCCTCTTTCAGCTCCCGCAAATGGTGGGTGGTCTGCATCAACGACATCAAATTAGTGGCCTGAGTGGCCACCGCCACCAGAATACGCAGCTTACTCCCGGTCGCCCGGCTCGCCTCCTCAAGGCTGCTGATATAGCTGACGCGTAAATTGGGGCGATAGAGCTTTATCAGCGTGATCAGCCCCATCGCGGAAAAGTGATCTTCGCTGTAAATCAAAACATTAGCGTTACTGACGGAGGATTTCAGGCTCATAACCCCTTCCCTGGCAAACGTCACCTCCGGTGACGAAAAGTGAATAACAGCACGGTAAATAGCAGCATCCCTTCATGGCTATCTGAACCCCGTAAGGATCACGAACAGGCGGTCAAAAATGCCGCCCATCATATTTTCGAAGAAGGGAGCCAGCGTGAACATCACCAGCGACATGGCGACCATGCCGACGGTTAACGAAATCGGAAAACCAATGACGAAGATGGAGAGCTGCGGCGAGAGGCGGTTGAGCAGCCCCATGGTCAGGTTGAGACACAGCAGCAGAGTGATAACCGGCAGGCCGAGCATCATGCCGTAACGGAAGATCATCTCCCCGGCGCTGACCATCGCCATAAAGCCGTTTGCACCCAACGGTGCGGCGTTGATCGGAAACGCGGTGAAACTGCTGGCCAGCACTTCCAGCATATAGAGATGGCCATCAAAAGTGAGAAACAGCAGCGTGACAAAAAGGTTTAACAGGCGCGCGACCACCGGCATACTCGGGCCGCCGGCAGGATCGTAAACCATGGCAAAGGAGAGCCCCATCTGCATACCGATAATCTCGCCCGCGTGGCGCACGGCGACAAAAATCAGCTGCACGGAAAGGCCAATGGCGATGCCGATAATCAGCTGCTGGCAGCAGGCCCAGAAGCCATCCAGCGAGGCGATGGCAATGTTGCTGGCGGGCAGCTGCGGCGCAATAAGAAAAGCGGTTAACAGCCCCAGCGCTACTTTGAAGCGGGCGCTGAGCGGCTTCTCGCTGAAAATCGGCGCGGCGCCGAACAGCGCCAGCATGCGCAGGCAGGGCCAGAAGTACTGGTTTACGTTGTCATAGAGGTGAACCAGCGAGAGCGTAAACATAGTTAGCGAATAAGGTACGGCAAGCTGGTAAAGAGCCCGCGCATGTAGTCAACCAGCGTGGTTAACATCCACGGGCCGCAGGCGATAAGTACCACCACCAGCGTCAGGATCTTGGGAATAAACGACAGGGTCATTTCGTTGATCTGTGTTGAAGCCTGCAGAATGCTGACCAGCAGGCCGGCCGCCAGTGCGGCTAACAGCAGCGGGGTGGCGATCATCAGCCCCACTTTGGTGGCCTGGAACCCCAGCGACATTACACTTTCAGGTGTCATTTTTTACTCTCTTGCTAAAAGAAGCTCTGCGCGAGGGAACCAATAATCAGCTGCCAGCCATCGACCAGCACAAACAGCATCAGCTTAAAGGGCAGCGAAATCGTCGCCGGCGGCACCATCATCATCCCCAGCGCCATCAGAATGCTGGCGACCACAAGGTCAATGATGAGAAACGGAATAAACAGCGTGAAGCCTATCTGGAAGCCGGTTTTCAGCTCACTGGTGACAAACGCAGGCACCAGGATGCTCATCGGCACCGCGTCGGCGTTAGCGAAGTCGCCAGCGTTCGCAATGCGGGAGAAGAGCGCCAGATCCCCTTCACGGGTCTGCTTCAGCATGAAGGCGCGCAGCGGCTGCGAGCCCTTCTCTATGGCGACTTCCATAGAGATCTTGTCCTGCGACAGCGGTACCCAGGCGTCGTCATAGACCCGGTTCAGCACCGGCGACATCACGAAGAAGGTCAAAAAGAGCGCCAGCCCGAGCAGCACCTGGTTGGGCGGCGTGCTTGCGGTACCGAGCGCGCTGCGCAGCAGCCCCAGCACAATCACGATGCGGGTAAAGCCGGTCATCATCAGCAGGATGGCGGGCAAAAAGGTGAGCGATGTCAGCAGCACCAGGGTCTGAACCGGCAGCGACCAGCTCTCGCCGTTCGCGGAGTGCGAGAGCAGAATGTCATTGTTGGCCGCCAGCGCCATCTGGGCCGGGAGCAGCCATCCGGCGAGCGCCAGGCCAAGGCCGCAGAGGGGCATCAGCAGGCGAGCGTTACGTTTCATCTTATTTGCTCTCACCTTTGCGCCGGGCAATGCAGTTCACTAACGCGCTCTGGAAAGTCGGCAGGAACGACGCTGCTTTAACGTCTTCTACGTCTGCCCGTTTCTCCATGGTCATCAGGTTAGTGATATTGTCCTGCGTCACGCCCAGCAGCAGCCATTTGTCGTCCACTTCGACCACCACCAGGCGCTCGCGCGCACCGATTGACTGGGTGTGTTTCACACAAAGAATGTTATGTCCCTTTACCATTCGCGTAGCGACGCCACTGCGGCGGGCGATCCAGGCGATAGCCGCCATTAACAGGATCACCAGCGCCAGTGCGCCGATAATATTGCCGGTGCCAACAGGCGCCATTGCTGGCGCTGCGGAGACGGGCTGAACAGCATTAAGCGACGACGTATTCATTATCTGCTCAAACGATGCATGCGCTCAGACGGGGTAATAATGTCGGTAATACGGATGCCGAATTTATCGGAAACCACCACGACCTCGCCCTGCGCGATTAAATAACCATTGATCAAAATATCAAGCGGCTCGCCCGCGAGGCCATCCAGAGAAACAATGGAGCCTGGGCTTAATCGCAATAACTCTTTGATCGTCATTTTGGTGCGGCCTAATTCCACGGTCATTTTCACCGGGATATCGAGCACCAGGTTTAAATCTTCAGATAAATTCACCATTACATCTTCCGCCTGGGAAAGCACCTCGGCACTGTTTTCACTGGAAAACTGTTCACTCATTGCGTCGCCCCAGATGTCGCCGAGCGAAGACTTATTTGAGCCTGAATCATGTTCCATATCGCTCATACGACAATTACTCCTTCTTGAAACCTAATAATGTTGAATTCTGTAACGCATCAACCTGGATGGCGTATTGATTATTTGCGCTGCCGTATTTACCGGTCATTACCGGTACATCATTAACAAACCCGCCAAGCTGCTCGGGCTTATCCAGCGGAATAATGTCATCCGGTTTTAGCTTCATAATTCTTGAGAGACGGGTGGAGATCTCAGCGAATTTCACTACCAACTCCAGTTCGGTATCGCGCATTTGCGAGGCTAACGAACTGCGCCACTGATTATTTTCATGCTGCGAGTTTTCCAGCGGCGGATTGGTTAACAATTCGCGAATCGGCTCAATAATGCTAAACGGCATACAGATCTGTAACTCACCGCTATGCGAGCCAATATCCACCTGAAAAGGCGTCGTCACCACAATATCATTCGGTGATGAGGTGATATTGGTAAATTTCACCTGCAATTCAGAACGCACAAACTCGGTTTTAATTTTGAAAATTGAGGTCCACGCATAGTCATAGGCCTCACGCGCCATCACTAACATGCGCTGAATAATGCGCTGTTCCGTTGGGGTAAATTCGCGCCCGTCCGCCTTGGTCGGGAAGCGACCGTCACCGCCAAACAGGTTATCCACCGCCGTAAAGACCAGATTTGGCGAGAAGACAAAGAGCGCCGTGCCGCGTAGCGGGTTCATGTTCATCAGGTTCAGGCTGGTCATCACCGGCAGATTACGCGCAAACTCATGGTACGGCTGAATCTTAATGTTTCCTGCGGTGACATCCGGGCTACGACGCAAAATATTAAATAAGCCGATGCGAAACTGGCGCGCAAAACGTTCGTTGATAATCTCTAACGAATATAAACGTTCACGGACAACACGACGCTGCGTATTCGGATCGTAAGGCTTAATATTATCTTCTGGCGATGCGGGGGTGGCCGGCGCACTATTTTCACTGCTGCTGGGACCGCCATTCAGAAGATTGTCGATCTCATCCTGGGATAAAATACTGTCCGACATTATGATTACCGTAAGATAAATGCATTAAACAGGACGTTTGTTACCATCGGTTTATGCTGGCCTGGGAGTGAGGCATTAACCGCATCTTTGGTTTTCGCCGCGAGTAAAGCTTTTGCCTGATCGCCGGTTAATTCAGCCGCAGTTTGTTGAGAAAAGAGCACCAGTAAATGGCTACGAATTTCCGGCAGATGTTTTTCCAGCGCGATTTTCGCTTCAGCGCTCGCAACTTTGAAGGTCAGGCCGATATAGAGAATACGATCGCTGTCATGGTCATCGGGTTTCAGGCTGACGGTAAAGGTGTCGAGATCCATATAAACCGGGGTCGCTTCCACAACCGGTGCTGCGGATGGCTTGCCACTATTAATATGGGTGACCTGATTTTTTAATTTACTGATTTCCACATAGGCATACGCGCCAATTGCGCAGACACCCAGGATAACTAACAGGATAAGTAAAATTAATAGCGGACTTTTCTTCCCGCCTTGCGCTGCTTGTTTTTTCTTCGGCATTTGATGGATAACTCTGTAGTAAAAATTAAATCAGCAATCACGCGACTGGCGAATGACCTGATGGAATGCCGTTATTTTAATACAGCACCCATCCAGGACAATTCATTGAAAAACTGAAATTAGTGACGGCACCTTGCCAGTTCACGCCCGGCTATTACGCAAAGGTGTTGATTCCGCGCGAATAATGCATAACGCGCGTGACGACCGGGCTCTCTTCCTCGGAGGAAACACTCAGATCGCCCTGCCCGCTCTCAGACTTTCCTTGTCCGGATGTATGACCGGAGTGGGCATCACCCGCCGAAGAGGAGGTGTCTGCACCTACGCTGCTCTGCCCGAGGGAAATACCGGACTCCTCAAGCATGGTGCGCAGGTTCGGCATTGCCGACTCCAGCGCCGCGCGAACGTGGTGGCTCTCGGAGACAAAATGCACCTGCGCCTGATCGTTATTTACCCGCAGGCTCACCTGCAACGCGCCCAGCTCTTCCGGATGGAGGCGCAGCTCGGCGTGATGCACGCCGTTACGGCTAAAGACGGCAATCTGCTGACCTAAAGATTGCTGCCAGGCCGGGGTGCCGACCTCCGCTTGTAACGTAGCGGTTGCAACGGTTGAGGTAGCGATCGCGGTGGCGGGAGCGGTTGCCGTCACTGGCGCAGCCTGAGCGACGATATGCGGCGTGGCAACCGGCTCGGCACTTTTTACGTTATGCAGCGCCTGCGTCAGGCTCTCGCTAAGGGGGGCAGCTGCAGGTGAAGTCGGCAGGGCGCTGCTGTCAGCAGAAGTTAACGATTGCGCTTTACCCTCAACGGCACGCTCCGCTAATGGCATCGCGGGTTGTGCCTCGGGCCGTGTCGGCTGCGGCTTAACGCCAGCAGGCAGAACCTCGGTCGGCTTTTCCTTATCCAGCACGGCGGTGAAATTGACCTGAGTCAGCGGATCGCCAGCCTGCGGCTCAACCGGCAATGCCGCGCCGAGAAGTGGGCTTGCCGGTACGGCGGCAGCCAGCGTCGGATCGGCACTCACCTGCGGCAGTGCCGCCAGATCGGCCTGCGCCGTCTGCACGCCCTGTGCCAGCAGCGCATCCGCTGCGGTGGCAGAGGCATCAAGCGGCATCGCCAGGGTAGTCGCCGCCTGGGTAAGCAGGTCGGCAGGTAAAGCCTGAGTCGCAGGCGTGGCGTCAGCGAGCTGCGCTTTTTTATCAGCAGGCTTTTTCACCTTATCCTGCGGCGCGCCGTTCTGCCGGGTCTCCTGAGCCTCTCCGGATGAGAGCTGCTTTTTCAGTTCGCCAGCGAAGTGCCCCTCTTCCTGCGCGGAGGAAGCGGAAGCGGTCTGACGTCCCGCGTCAACGGGCGAGGCCGGGAGTGAATGTCGGATAATCATCTTATTTATTCCTTTGACTGGCGCGACGAGCGAACTCATCCATCATCTTCTGTTCCAGTCGGTTCTCTTTTAACAATCGCTGTGCGTCGGCACGGTTTTTCAGTGCTTCGAAAGCATTCAGCCGCTGCTTATCTTTTCTCCATGCTTCCTGCACGTTATCCACCGTGTACTGACTGGCAGATACTCTCCTGACTTGTTGCGCCACGACGCCATCCAGCGAGGTCAAAAAGTGCTGGTGCGCCTGGAGGGCCATAATCGATACGCCCTGATCGACAATCGTCGACTGCATCTGCTCGCGATACTCTTGCGCATAGGTCTTGAGCTGATCGAGCCGTGCGGTTTCGTTAAGGTGGGTCTGGCGCGCCGAACCGAGGCGGGTCGTGGTGTCGTTCAGTTTCTTCTCTGCCAACTCGCGCAGGACATCCATCGGGTTTTGGCTCGCCATCATTTCACCTTCACATTACGCGTTATTGCCCTGTGGAAAGAGCGCCGACAGCCCGCGATAGGAGTCGTCATATTCGCAGGACTCATGAATGCCCTGGTGCAGATAGGCCTCCATTTTTGGATAGAGGGTAATGGCCTGATCCAGCAGCGGATCGCTGCCAGCGGCATAGGCCCCTACGCTCACCAGATCGCGGTTGCGCTGATACGAAGAGAGCATCTGCTTAAAGCGCTGCACCTTTTTGTAGTGCGCCGGGTCAATCAGTTCGGTCATCGCACGGCTGATCGAGGCTTCAATATCGATCGCCGGATAGTGGCCAGACTCGGCCAGACGACGGGAGAGCACCACGTGACCATCGAGGATCGCACGCGCCGAGTCGGCGATCGGATCCTGCTGATCGTCCCCTTCCGTCAACACGGTATAGAAGGCGGTGATCGAACCGCCGCCTTTGATGCCGTTCCCGGCGCGCTCCACCAGCGCGGGGAGTTTGGCAAACACCGAGGGCGGATAGCCTTTGGTGGCGGGCGGCTCGCCAATCGCCAGCGCGATCTCACGCTGTGCCATCGCGTAACGGGTGAGGGAATCCATAATCAGCAGAACGTTGAGGCCGCGATCGCGGAAATCTTCTGCCAGGCGCGTGGCGTACACCGCGCCCTGCATACGCAAAATCGGCGAAACATCGGCCGGGGCAGCAATCACCACCGAGCGTTTAAGCCCGTCTTTACCAAGGATGTTTTCGATAAAATCTTTCACTTCGCGGCCACGTTCGCCAATCAGACCGACGACAATCACATCCGCTTTGGTAAAGCGCGCCATCATCCCCAGCAGCACGCTTTTGCCGACGCCGGAACCAGCAAACAGGCCCATGCGCTGCCCGCGCCCGACGGTAAGCAGGCCGTTAATGGCGCGCACGCCGACATCGAGCACGTTTTTAATCGGATCGCGCTGTAACGGGTTAAACGGCGGCGTAAAGAGCGGCCCGCGATCGCTGGTGTTGGGCGGCGGCAGGCCGTCGAGCGGGCGGGCGCTGGCATCGAGCACACGCCCGAGCAGCTCCGGCCCCAGCGGTAACTGTTTGCCTTTGGTGTTGTTGCCGAGCGCATAAACGCGCGCCCCCGGCAACACGCCCTCGACGTTCTCAAGGGGCATCAGATAGAGGATCTCGCCATTAAAGCCGACCACTTCGCTCTCGACCCGCTGGATCCCCTCTTCACTTTCACGCTCGACAATGCAGAGCGTGCCGATGGGCAGCTTCAGGCCGACGGCTTCCATCACCAGACCGGTGGCGCGGGTCAGGCGGCCGTAGCGGCGAAACAGCGGCAGCGCCGCGATGCGCTTCTCGCGCAGATCCACGCCATCAAGCCATGTCTTCAGCCGCGCGGTCATAGGGAGAAGTCCTCCCGGCTCAGGGTGCAGAGTTCGTTCCAGCGGGTTTCGGTGGTGGCATCAAGCTCACCGCCGTCGGTAGTCAGGCGGCAACCGCCCGGCAGCATCTGCGCATCGGTGCACAACTCCCAGCCACGGGCATGCAGCACTTCGCCCAGTTGCTCCTGAACCGACGCCGATGCCTCCGGGCTGATCCACAACTTCACCTGCCCCAGCTGTTTGGTATCTTCCTGCAACAGTTGCTGAATGCGGGTCAGCAGCCAGGCGTTGGTGGTGGTTGAGACCACGCTTTCGCCGAGCAGGCTGCGCGCTGCCATCAGCGCCACCTGCACCAGCCGCGCGGGCATCACGCTGTCGAGGCTATCAAGGGTAATTTTGACGTTATCAACCAGCTGCGCGAACTCCTGCGCCTGCGCTTGCTGTAACTGGCGGTATTCGGCCATCCCTTTCTCGATGCCCTCTTCGCGCCCCTCTTCAAAGCCTTTCGCGTAGCCGAGTTTTGTCCCCTCTTCCACGCCGCGCGTCTGGCCCTGGGCAAACCCTTTCTGCTCGGCCTGCTTGCGCAGGCGTGAGAGTTCCATTTGTAGCGCCGCTTCACTCGCCGGATCGCTGGCCGGCACGGCGGTGCGTAGCTCGGGCTCGCTGCTTAACGCGTCGTCGAGCAGGTTTTCAGGCCGCCAGGCGTGCCACTGGGTCTTAGACGTAGGCATCGTCGCCTCCACCAATCACAATCTCGCCGGTCTCCGCCAGACGACGCACCACCAGCAGGATCGCTTTCTGTTCGTTTTCGACCTGCGACATACGCACAGGGCCACGGGAGTTCAGATCGTCACGCATAATGTCGGCCTGACGTTTGGACATATTGCGGAAGAACTTGTCGCGCAGCGCGTCGTCCACGCCTTTCAGCGCGACGATCAGCGATTCGTTGTCGATATCCTGCAGGATGCGCTGGATGCTGCGATCTTCCATCTCGACCAGGTTCTCGAAGAGGAACATCTCGTCGATAATTTTCTGCGCCAGCTCCTGGTCGTATTCGCGAACCGCTTCGATAGCCGCATCTTCCTGGTGAGATTTCATCAGGTTGAGGATCTCCGCCGCCGGACGCACGCCGCCCATCTTGTTGCGCTTGATGTTCTGACCATGCAGCAGGTTGTTGAGCACTTCCGTCAGCTCCTGCAGCGCCACCGGCTGCACGCCGCCGAAAGTGGCGATACGCAGCAGAATGTCGTTGCGTTCGCGCTCGTCGAATTTCGCCAGCAGATCGGCTGCCTGGCTGCGTTTCAGGTGGACAAGGATGGTGGCGATAATCTGCGGATGCTCATCACGGATGAGATCGAAGACCATCTGCGGCTCCATAAAGTTGAGCGTTTCGATGCCGTTACGATCATCATTGGCCTCAAGCAGATCTTCGAGCAGGGTGTTAGCACGCTCTTCGCCCAGCGCTTTCACCAGCACGCTGCGCAGGTATTCATTGGTGTTGACATCGAGCACCGCAAATTCACCGGAATCGCGGCGGAACTCCTTCATCACCACCGCCAGCTGATCGTGGGTGTAGGTGCCCATCGAGACCATGGCGCTACTGATCATGGTCACTTCGTGGGTATTCAGGTGCTTAAAGACTTCGGCTGCACGCTCGTCACCGAGCGTCAGCATGACTATGGCGCATTTCTCGGCGGCGTTCATGACGACTTCTGCTCCTTATTTAACCATTGGCGAATCACCAGGGCGATGACCTGCGGCTCCTGGTCAGCCATTTCACGCAGGTGCTGCGCCTGTTGTTCGGTTTCGACGCGCTGCTGCGCTTTGGCGGTTTCCGCGCTCTGGCGTTTGCGCACCTGCTCATCCAGCTCCGCCTGGCGCACCTCTTTCTCCATCTCCAGACGCTGGATCAGCATCTCCTGATGGCGGATCCAGAAGGGTTGCACCGCCTTGCGCCACAGGATCCAGGCGATCAGCGCCACAAACAGATAGCGCGCGCCGGAGAGCATCAGCTTGATAAATTCCGGCTGTTTCCACAGCGGAACAGGCGCTTCCTCTTCCTGGTCGGTAAAGAGGGTATTGACGACGTTCAGCGTATCGCCGCGTTTGTCGGAGAAGCCCATCACCTCTTTCACCAGCGCATTGATCTGATCCAGCTGCGCCTTGTTGAGCGCCACCGGCTTGCCATCTTTGCCCGCCTTATAATTCACCACCACCGCAACGGAGAGGCGCTCAAGCACGCCGGTGTTGCGCTTGATGTGGGTCAGCGTTTTATCCACCTCGTAGTTGGTGGTCTCATCGCTCTGCTTGTTGTAAGGCGTCAGCGTCGGTGCCGGTGCCGCAGCGGGTGCCGCGTTATTACCGTTCGCGCCGCCCTGCCTGTTGGCCTGCTGCGCTGCGGGATCTTCAATCGGCGTGGAGACCGGGGCCGGTGGCTGGTTGCTTAACGCGCCCGGCACGCCGCCGACTGCATTTTTGCCGCCCTGCTCGTTGTTGCTGCTCTGACGGCTGCGAATCGCCATATTTTCCGGGCGGCTGTTCGGCTGATACTGCTCCGCCGTCTGCTCATGCTGGGTGAAGTCAACCTGCGCGGTTACCTGGGTTCTGACGTTCTGCGTGCCGACAATCGGCGCGAGGATCGCCTGAATACGGCGCTGATAATCGGACTCCATCTTGCGCACATATTGCAGCTGCGTGGTCTGGGTAGCCTGCGCGCCGCTCTGCGACATCATGTGGCCGCTCTGATCGACAATCGTCACCCGATCGGCACTCAGCCCCGGCACCGCGCTGGAGATCATGAAAGTAATGGCGCTCACCTGCCCTGAATCGAGCGTTCTGCCGTTAATCAGGTTCAGCGTCACCGAAGCGGAAGGCTCTTTGCGATCCTGCAAAAAGAGCGACGGCTTCGGCATCGCCAGGTGGACGCGCGCCGAGCGCACCGGCCCGAGGGTTTCGATAGTGCGAGACAGTTCGCCCTCCAGCGCGCGCTGGAAATTGACCTGCTCGTTGAACTGGCTGATACCAAACTTCTCCTGGTCCAGCAGTTCAAAACCTACCGAGCCGCCCTTCGGCAACCCTTGCTGCGCCAGCTTGAGACGCACTTCGTAGATCTGCTCTGAGGGGATCTCGATGGAGCCGTCATGCTCGGCAAAACGGTACGGCACCTGCATCTGTTTCAATTGGGTGACAACCGCGCCGCCATCCTCCTCGCTGATATTGCTATAGAGCACGCGGTAGTCTGGTTCTTTCGCCCAGAACATCAGCGCAATAACAATAGAAATAGCGGCCGCAGCCGCGACAAAAAAGAGGATGCGGGGGTTAGCCCGAATATTTTCGAGCACTGCCTTTACATCGACAATGCCTTTCTTTTTACTACCGGTGATTGTGGCAGTCATGCCAATGTCCTGTAAAAGTGAATGCCGGAATTAAAAGTAAAAATAATTACGGCTCGGCTCATCTGGTATGCAATTAATAAAAGCAAATGTATTTCTCAGGAAAATTCCCGGATGCGTATTATCTACAGAAAGCCCGTTTTTCTAAGTGGTAATAAGGTGAAATTTGTGTCAGCTATTCACGTTATGTCGTTTTTCAGACCACATGGTAAGCTTGCGGCCAATAACTAATAAGGTCATTTTCATGTCGATGAATACATTAGGCGGCGTATTGGATCAGATTCAGTCGCAGGCCAGACAAGTCTCAGATATCAGTGCGTTAAACCCCTTTAACAGCGCGACGCGTAAAACAGAAAGCAGTTCACAATTTTCTAATATTTTGCTTAACAGCATTAACAATATTAGCGGAATGCAGACATTTGCTAAGCAACAGTCACAGGCTTATCTCACCGGTGCCGAGGGGATCGGCCTGAATGATGTGATGGTCTCTATTCAAAAATCATCGGTGGCGTTAAACCTGGGCGTGCAGGTACGAAATAAACTCGTCAGCGCCTACCAGGAAATAATGAGAATGCCGGTATAACGCCTAAGCAATATCTTATTCTCGATTAACGCGAAAATAGTGCTGCTATTTTTCACGGCTGAATAAGTCCGGCTGTTTTATCACTGTTAATAAAATAGCCGGCATATCGCCGGTGATTCATTTTAGCGTCACCAGCAATGTGCGTTTAAAAACCCATGGGTTTAAGCCAACACTTATGACAAAGAGCCAGAAAAATAGATTTTCATCTGCCGATAGCGCAGCGCCCACGCCGGGCACGTTGACCGGCCATGAATTAGAAAAAATCAGCGCGCTGATTTACCAGCGCGCTGGCATTGTGTTGACGCCGCAAAAAAAAGACATGGTGTTCAACCGCCTCTCCCGCCGCCTGCGGGAGCTAAATCTGCGCAGATTCGACGACTACATTGCGCTGCTGGTCAACAACCCGGCCAGCCGCGAGTGGCAGGAGTTTATTAACGCCCTGACCACCAATTTGACCTCCTTTTTTCGCGAGGCGTACCACTTTCCGACGCTGGCGAAGCATGCCCAGTCGCGACCGGGGATGTACAGCGTCTGGTGCGCGGCGGCCTCAACCGGCGAAGAGCCGTGGTCGATTGCGATGACGCTGGAGGCGGCGCTGGGCCGCAGTATTACCGGCCCGCGCGTGCTGGCGACCGATATCGACACCGACGTGCTGGAGCGAGCGGTCCAGGGCGTTTATCGCCTGGCGGATATCGACAACCTGAGCGAGCAGCAGAAAAAAAGCTGGTTTTTACGCGGCACTGGCGATCAGGCAAATATGGTGAAAATCAAAAGCGAACTGCGCAACAGCGTGCAGTTTCGCCAGCTCAACCTGATCGAAAGCCAGTGGGATATTCCCGCCCCGTTCGATGCGATCTTTTGCCGCAACGTGATGATCTATTTCGATCACAACACCCAGGGGAAGCTGCTTCAGCGCTTCGCGAAAATGCTCAAGCCTGGCGGGCTGCTGTTCGTGGGTCACTCTGAACATTTTCAAAACATGAACAGTCCATTTCGTTTGCTCGGACAGTCCGTCTATCGCCTCGCGGAGTGAGAAGGATGAAAAAGATTAAGGTGCTCTGCATTGATGACTCGTCGCTGATTCGCAAAATCATGACGCGCATCGTCAATGAACAACCGGATATGGAAATGGTAGCGACTGCCCTCGATCCCATCATCGCCCGCGATTTGATCAAGCAGCACAACCCGGATGTGCTGACGCTGGATGTTGAAATGCCGCGCATGGATGGCCTCGATTTTCTTGAGCGCCTGATGCGTCTGCGCCCGATGCCGGTGGTGATGCTCTCCTCGCTGACCAACAAGGGCTCGGACATTACCCTCAGCGCGCTGGAGCTGGGGGCGGTTGATTTTATTACCAAGCCGGAAACCGGTTTGCAGGACGGCATGGCGCACTACAGCGAGATGATTGTCGACAAAATCCGTATGGCGGCGAAAGCGCGCGTCGCCCGCCGCGACGGTAAGCCGCAACCGCGGCGTATTGTTCACGGCCCGCTGATTGGCAGCGAAAAGATTATTGCTATTGGTTCATCGACCGGTGGCACCGAGGCGCTGCGCCAGCTGCTGGTGCCGATGCCCGCCACCAGCCCCGGCATCGTGATTGCGCAGCATATGCCGGGCGGTTTTACCCGCTCGTTCGCTAACCGGCTTGACCATCTCTGTCAGATGTCGGTACAGGAGGCTGAAGAGGGTGACCGCGTCCTGCCCGGTCATGTTTACATCGCGCCGGGCGGCTTCCATATGGAGCTGACGCGCAGCGGGGCGAACTATCACATCAAATTGAGTGATGACTCGCCGATCAACCGCCATCGCCCGTCGGTGGATGCGCTCTTTCACTCCGTCGCACGCTGCGCGGGGAAAAACGCCGTCGGGGCGATTTTAACCGGCATGGGCAGCGACGGTGCCGCCGGCCTGCTGGCGATGCGTGAAGCCGGCGCATGGACCATCGCCCAGAGCGAGCGCAGCTGCGTGGTCTTTGGTATGCCGCGCGAAGCGATTGCCCTTGGCGCCGCCTGTGAAACGGTCGATCTGGACCATATTGGCCAGCACATTTTGAACCACTCGGCCGATCAGGCTCGCAGAATTTAACCACCACCCCACTACCCGTTCCACTTACTGAGTTTAGGAAATAGAGATGGCCGACAAGAACTTACGTTTTTTAGTTGTCGATGACTTCGCCACCATGCGACGCATTGTGCGCAACCTTTTGAAAGATTTGGGCTTTAACCGCGTTGAAGAGGCGGAAGATGGCCTGGATGCGCTGAACAAGCTGCGCGAAGACGCCTTCGACTTTGTGATCAGCGACTGGAACATGCCCAACATGGACGGCTTACAGCTGCTGACGGAAATTCGCAACGATGCGAATTTGAAAACCATGCCGGTGCTGATGGTCACTGCCGAAGCGAAGAAAGAGAACATCATCGCCGCCGCGCAGGCCGGAGCCAGCGGCTACGTGGTGAAACCGTTCACCGCGGCAACGCTTGAAGAGAAGCTGAACAAAATTTTTGAAAAGATCGGCTGGTAACCCATGACGGCGGAACATACGCAACCTGAAGAGGATTTCAAAGGCATCTTCTCCCGCGTCGGGCAACTGGCGCGACTGCTGCGCGACAGCCTGGTCGACCTCGGGCTGGATCGCACCATTATCGAAGCGGCCGACGCCATTCCGGATACCCGTGAGCGGTTGAACTATGTGGTAGGCAAAACCGCGCAGGCCGCCGAGCGCGTGCTGACCTGCGTCGAAGAGGCGCGCCCGCTGCAGGAGAGGATCGTTAATGACGGCGAGCAGCTGGCGACACGTTGGGATGCCTGGTTTGCCGCGCCCGTGGAACTCGCCGATGCCCGGGAGTTAGTCACCGCGACCCGTGACTACCTGACACAGGCACCGCAGGCGGCACGCAAAAGCGATGAGCACCTGATGGAGATCATGATGGCGCAGGACTTCCAGGATCTTACCGGCCAGGTGATTCGCCGCATGATGTCGCTGATTGAAACGGTCGAGACCGAGCTTATCCAGGTGCTGCTGGAGTACGTGCCAGATGCGCCGCAGGAGAAGAGAGTGAAAGAGGATGAAGTGACGCTGGTCAACGGTCCGCAGGTCGACAGCAACAAAGCCGGAGTGATGGCGACGCAAGATCAGGTCGATGACCTGCTTGATTCGCTGGGCTTCTAAAGCAGCGGGCGCGGCCCGTGCACTGAGCAGGTCATGTCAGAAGAGAGCGACGTAGAAAAAACCGAAGAACCCACGCCCCACCGAAAACAGAAGGCGCGTGAAGAGGGGCAGATCCCACGCTCGAAAGAGCTGAGTTCGTTACTGATGCTGCTGGCCGGCTGGGCACTGATGCTCTCCGGCGGCAATCAGTTTGCCCACAGCATGATGCAACTGCTGCGCAGCGGGCTGGTGCTCAACCGCTTACCGGTGATGGATCCGCAGTCGATGTTCCATCAGGCGCGCTTTTTACTGGAGATGATGGGCAGTGCGCTGCTGCCCATCTTATTCGGTCTCTTCATCACCGGAATTGCCGCGCCGATGCTGCTGGGCGGGGTCAATTTAAGCGGCAAATCGCTGAAGGTCGATCTCAAGCGGTTGTCGCTGTTGCAGGGGCTGAAACGGCTCTTCTCCGCGCAAGTGATGTCGGAAATGCTCAAAGGCAGCCTGAGGGTGGCGCTGGTGGCGTGCGCCTTCGCGCTCTACCTCTACAACAACAAAGCGCATTTCATCCAGCTGGTTAACGAAGCGTTACCGATGGCCGTCGCCCACGCCATGAGCATGGTACTTAACTGCCTGCTGATGGTGATCTTCTTCCTGCTGCCGGTGGTGGGCTACGACGTCTTTTACCAAATCACGAGTCACCTGAAGAAGCTGCGCATGAGCCGCCAGGAGATCCGCGATGAGTTTAAACAACAAGAGGGCGATCCGCATATCAAGAGCCGCATCAAGCAGATGCAGCGCGCGGCGGCTCGCAGCCGGATGATGGCCGACATCCCGCAAGCGGATGTCATCGTCAACAACCCGACGCACTACTCAGTGGCGCTCTCCTACAAAGAGGGCGGCATGAGTGCGCCGACGGTGGTGGCGAAAGGTGCCGGCGATATCGCCTTAAAAATACGTGAGCTGGGCGCGCAACACCGCGTGCCGATGCTCGAAGCGCCCCCGCTTGCCCGCGCGCTCTATCGCCACTGTGATATTGGCGAGCAGATCCCGGGTGAGCTTTATAGCGCCGTCGCGGAAGTTCTGGCCTGGGTTTACGGCCTGCGACGCTGGCGCAGTAGCGGCGGCATTCCGCCGAAAAAACCCGGGAACCTTGCGGTTCCTGCGTCGATGGATTTCGCAACTGAGAGTAAAGACTGATGGCTAATCTCGCCAGCAAACTACGCTTACCGGCGTTTAAAGAAACCGAATGGCAAATTATGGCCGGACCGGTGCTGATCATGCTGATTCTGGCAATGATGGTGCTGCCGCTGCCCGCCTTTTTGCTCGATACGCTCTTCACCTTCAATATCGTCCTGTCGTTGATGATCTTGCTGGTGGCGATGTTTACGCAGAAGACCCTCGAGTTTTCCGCCTTCCCGACCGTGCTGCTCTTCTCAACCCTGTTGCGACTGGCACTTAACATCGCCTCAACGCGTATTATTTTGATGGAGGGCCACACCGGTGCCGCCGCCGCGGGACGGGTGGTTGAGGCCTTCGGCCACTTCCTGGTGGGCGGCAACTTCGCGATTGGTATCGTGGTGTTCGCCATCCTCATCATCATCAACTTTATGGTCATCACCAAAGGTGCCGGGCGTATCGCCGAAGTGGGCGCGCGCTTTGTGCTCGACGGCATGCCCGGCAAACAGATGGCGATCGACGCCGACCTCAACGCCGGGCTTATCGGCGAAGCCGAGGCCAAACGTCGCCGCAGCGAAGTGACCCAGGAGTCCGACTTTTACGGCTCGATGGATGGTGCGAGTAAGTTCGTGCGCGGGGATGCGATCGCCGGGCTGCTGATCATGGCGATTAACGTCATCGGCGGTCTGACCATCGGCGTGCTTCAGCACGGCCTGAGCGTCGCCGAAGCGGGCGAGACTTACACCCTGCTGACCATCGGTGACGGTCTGGTGGCGCAGATCCCGGCGCTGATTATCTCGACCGCCGCCGGTGTGATTGTCACCCGCGTCTCCAACGATGAAGATATCGGCGAGCAGATGGTCAGCCAGCTGTTCAACAACCCGCGGGTGATGGTGCTTTCTGCTGGCGTTATCGGCCTGCTGGGGCTGATCCCCGGCATGCCAAACTTTGTCTTCCTGATGTTTACCGCCATTCTGCTGGGGCTCGCCTGGTGGATGCGCGGCCGCCAAATGAAGCAACCCGCCGCCGCCAGGCGCGGTGTTGCTGATGATAAAGATAGCGCCAGCGCGCAGGCCGCCAACGATCATGCGTCTGCCGAAGCCTCGTGGGAAGATGTCGAGATGGAAGATGTGCTCGGCCTCGAAGTGGGTTACCGCCTGATTCCGCTGGTTGACAGCACCCAGGATGGCCAGTTGCTGGTGCGCGTACGCGGTATCCGTAAGAAGTTCGCGCAGGAGATGGGCTTTCTGCCGCCGCCGATCCATATTCGCGATAACCTCGATCTGGCGCCCGGTCATTACCGCATTCTGCTGAAGGGCGTAGAGATTGGCAGCGGTGATATTGAGTCCGACCGCTGGATGGCGATCAACCCCGGCTATGCGGAAGGGACGCTGCCGGGTACGCCGTGCGTCGATCCGGCGTTCGGTCTGCCCGCCTGCTGGATCGATGAAGTGTTGCGTGAACAGGCGCAGATCCAGGGCTTTACGGTAGTCGATCCCAGTTCGGTGATCGCCACCCACCTGAACCACCTCATCACGCTGCACACCGAAGAGCTTTTCAGCCGCCAGGAGACGCAGCAGCTGCTCGATCGCATCACCAAAGAGATGCCGAAGCTGGTGGAAGATCTGATCCCGGGCGTCATCTCCGTCACGCTGTTCCACAAAGTGTTGCAGAACCTGCTGGCCGAGCGTGTGTCGATCCGCGATATGCGCACCATTATTGATACGCTGGCGGAGTATGCGCCGGTGCAGAGCGATCCGGATGAGCTCACCTCGCAGGTGCGCGTACGTCTGGGCCGCGCGATCACCGCCCAGTGGTTCCGCAATGATGATGATATCAAAGTGATTGGCCTCGACAGCGCGCTGGAGAGATTGCTGATTCAGTCACTGCAAAGCGGCAGCGCCATTGAGCCGGGTATCGCGGAAAACCTGATGCGCCAGGCCGATCGCGCCATTACCGAACAGCAATCCCTCGGCGTCTCGCCGGTGGTGCTGGTCAACCCGGCGCTGCGCACCATGGTGTCGCGCTTCCTGCGCCGCGCCTTCCCGCAGCTTGGCGTGCTGTCGACCATGGAGATCAGCAACAATAAAACGGTGCAGATGACCGCCGTGATTGGCACCAGTGCGTGAAACGCGCCCTGCTGATAAGCCTGCTGCTGGCCTTGCCGGCAGCGGCTCAACCGCCACAAGGCGCGTGGAGCGCCACAAGTATGGGCGGCAGCGTCAGCCTCGGTAAAGCGATCCTGCGCGCCCACCCGCTGCATGCCCCTGACCACCTCTCCCCTTCTGCGCGCGTGACGCACTTCTCCTGGCGCATTACCCTGCTCACCCCTCCCCCACCGGGATTAGAAATTAAGCTCTGTCGCATTGAGCGCTGCGTTATATTACCCGCGCTTGCGGGAACGCAACGCGTGGCGATACCTTTTCCGGCCAGCGGAGAGTTTCGTTTTATCTATTCTGTGAACCGTGTCGGTCAACTTCAGCCGCCGCTTACTGTGCTGCGCAATCAATTAACCGTGAATTATCGTTAAGGTAATTAAAAAGGCTCCAGGTTTAGAATCAACCTACAGCCTTTTTTATAAACTCAATGTAACGAAGGGGCTTGATGAAGGGTATAAAGTTGGCTGCACCGGGCACCACGATGTATAGAGGATAAGTTCTGCTTTAACGTATCAAGACGCGCCCGTAAATTGCGGGTGATTTCAGCTTCATTATCGAGCAACTGTTGTAGCAGACCTTTCAGCGCCTCTTTTTCACTGGCCGAAAGGGCATCCGTACTGTTATTTAAAATATCCTGCTTCTTGATGACATAACGCGAAGCAACCTCAATAAAATCATCCCAGCGCGCTTCTCTCGCCATTGCGAGGATCGCCAGGTTCATCTCATACAGCTCGCGATAGTAATGAGGAATTATTTCAGCCATAGCGCACCCTTTTCTGTGCCGGTTCAATCTCTTTCCAGGTCGCTGCCAGCTTCATTAATAAACCATCAATATGTTTTAACGGCTCGGGATTATTATGCAGATTGGCCTCAAGCAGCGTGCGCGACATATATTCATACATCTGTTCGAGATCAGCGGCGATACCTTTTCCGGTTTCATGATCGAGCGCGGCGCGCAGGCCGTTATCAATAATATTGATCGCTTTCGAAATCATTTTGCCGCGCTGGGCGACATTACCGTTCTCAAAATGGATGGCGGCCTGCAGGATGGCGCTGTGCGCGCCGTCAAACAGCATAGTAATTAACTGGTGCGGCGTCGCGCCAGCGAGTTTGCTTTGCAGCGAAATCCGGGCGTAGGCGTTGGCGCCTTGTGATGCATACATAAAAAGCTCCTCAAAGCAGGCCGATAACGGCCTGCTGTAAATAAAAATTAGAGTGTGGAGAGCAGCGAGGTGAGCTGCGAGCTCATGCTGTTGAGGTTCGACATCAGGGAGTCCAGGTTCTGGAACTGCACGCGGTAAACCTCCACCTGCGCATCAATCAGCTTCTGGGTTTTATCGATCTGCGCCTGTACGATTTCAGTCTGATCTTCCAGGCTCTCGGTCGCCCCTTCAATGATGCCGTCGGTATCGGTTTTCGAATCCCCCAGGTAATCGGTCATGATTTTGCCGAGCGACGTGGCCATACCTTCGCTATCGCTGCGTCCGGTGAACATGGTGGCAATCTCTTCCGGGTTATCGGCAATCGCTTCGTCCAGCGTATCTTCATCCAGTGTCATCTGGCCGGTAGCGGCATCGATAGTAATGCCTAAATCTGCCAGTGAACCGTAAGTTGCGCCCGCATCGCCATACACACCGTTAACGGTTGAGCGCAGCTCGCTCACCAGCCCACGCAGCGTGGAGTCACCCATCAGCGAACCGTTGTCGGAGTTTTCGGTCGCCACTTCTTCATCGCCCAGATCGGAGGTATCTGCCGCGACATACTTACTGGAAGAGGTGGTTTGCTTGAGCAACGCGTTGTATTTACTGACGAAGTCTTGCAGGCTGGTTTTGATCGCCGAGGTATCGTTGGTCAGCGTTAACTGCTCAGCGTCACCATTTTCCGACACGGTTTTCAGGTTCAGCGTGACGCCATCAATGATGTCGGTGATGTTGTTGCTGGAACGGGTGTAGTCCGAGCCGTCGACGCGCAGCTTGGCATCTTTCGCATCAGAGACCGAAATCATATTGTCGCTCTGGCCCGGGTCATTAATCACCTGGCCCTGATCGTCAATATGCTGACCGCCGTTAGCGGTATCAAGCACGCCCGCCAGCGAAGCATCGCCATCCACTTTTACCGACATTTCGCCGTCGGAACCGGTAGTTTTCGAGCTCAGCACTAGCTGGTAGCCATCATCGGTACGCTGTACCGAGGCGGTGACGTTGCCCTTCTCTTTATTGATCGCTTTCGCAATCTGGTTCAGCGACGTTTCATCATCTTCCAGTTCAACTTCCATGGTTTTGCCGTCGTTCTGGGTGATGGTGATGGTGCGCGTACCGCCGGTGTTACTGGTGCCAAGCGCGGTATCGGCACTGGCTTGCGCCTGGGTTTTTAGCTTGTGCGCGGCAGCTAACTGGGAGATGGTTACCGAATGGCTGTCGGCTTGTGCGCTGCTGGTTGCCGTGGCGGTGAACGCTTCGTTGCTGCTGACGTTTAATTTATTAAAGGCATCACCGCTCATGGTGGTGATGCTTTTTTGCAGCGTCGACATCAGGCTGGAGATTTTGCCCCAGTCGGAAATCTGCGACTCATATTTGCTCTTGAGGTTGGAATAAGGCGTCAGTCGCGTTTGCTCGGCCGCCTGAATCTGCTCCAGCATTGAGGCTGTATCAATCCCGCCGGTACCGACGCCTAGTGATGAAATACCCATTTTTTCTCCTGTCGGAAATCTCGTTTTGCGGTGGTTCTCTATTAAGCTATCGGCGCAGGAAAATAAAAGATGAATTTTTTACCGTTATCTAAAAGACAACAAATATATAGCCATCCGGCTTCCCTTACGTATTACCAGGCCATCAAACAGCTTTTCAAAAAGCATTGTTTTATTGCCTTTAAATGGCAGCAAAAATGGCTTTAGTTTGGCCTATCGCTCTCTCCTCATCTTTTCTTCTTTATATAGGAAGAGTCACCAAAGAAATCACCAACCACTAACCCACAACTAAATAGTCGATATGACGCCACTCCTGGCGCTAATTCTTAAAATAAAAACAAAAAACGTATAAATAAGAGACAGAATTGCATCAAAACGGCGTGTTTAATCAAAAAACGGCCGACTCAAGAAAAAGTTTCTGCCCTGAAAAACTTTAGTCATTTTTTAAAAGGCCGATTTATTTAGTATGCGAACGAAATGACGCATAACCATACTCTGTATAGTAAATTGTGTATAAGGAACTATCATGTCCCAGGTTATTAATACTAACGCCCTTAGCCTCGTCGCTCAGAACAACCTGAACAAATCTCAGGACTCTCTGGGTACTGCAATTGAACGTCTCTCTTCTGGTCTGCGTATTAATAGCGCGAAAGACGATGCAGCAGGTCAGGCGATCTCTAACCGTTTCACCGCCAACATCAACGGTCTGACTCAGGCTTCCCGTAACGCCAACGATGGTATCTCCATTGCACAGACCACTGAAGGCGCGCTGAACGAAATCAACGACAACCTGCAGAACATCCGTCGTCTGTCCGTACAGGCGCAGAACGGCACCAACTCCGATTCTGACCGTCAGTCCATCCAGGACGAAATCGACGCGCGTCTGGACGAGATCAACCGTATCTCTGAACAGACCGAGTTCAACGGCGTGAAAGTACTGAGCAAAGACCAGAAGCTCTCTATCCAGGTTGGTTCTAACGATGGCCAGACTATCGATATCGAACTGAACCAGATGGACTCTTCTACTCTGGGTATGGACGGCTTCAGCGTAGCTAACGGCCTTGATACCAGCACTCTGACCGAAGTTACCGGTACAGCGAAAGTTGACAGCGGTTTCGATTACGATACCTCTAACTTTACCGACACCTCTTCCGGTACCGCAGTGACCAGCATCGACGATATCGTGGTTGACGATAGCGGTGCTGTCTTTGCGAAGAAAGGCTCAGAACTGTATGCCGTAACCGAAGATCCGACCACGGGTGAGATCTCCTTCGACTCCAGCGTCGACGCCTCTGCCTCTGTCACAGGTTCAACCACCAGCGTTGATGGTGAGAACATGATGAAAGACCAGGCGATTGATATGACTGCCATCACCGCTGCGGGCGGTAAATTAATGGAAGATGGTAAAGGTAACTTCTACGTTGACGATGGTGCCGGCAACCTGACTGAAGCGGATATGTCTGCTGGCTTCGTTGCAACCGACAGCGGTAAGGCTGTTTCTACCACTCAGGCAACCACCGATCCGCTGACCAAAATCGACGAAGCGCTGGCGCAGGTTGATGAAATGCGTTCCGGTCTGGGTGCGGTACAGAACCGTTTCGCGTCTGTTATCAGCAACCTGAACAACACCGTTAACAACCTGTCTGAATCCCGCTCTCGTATTCTGGATGCTGACTTCGCGTCTGAAGTATCTGAAATGAGCCGCGCGAACATTCTGCAGTCTGCAGGCACCACCGTGCTGGCACAGGCTAACCAGGTTCCGCAGAACGTGCTGTCTCTGCTGGGCTAATCTCTGCCGCTTAAGGCAGGTTTTCCTGCCTTATCCTTCAACCGCCCCTCACCGGGCGGTTTTTTTATGCCTGCGTTTTGTTAGATCTAGCTGGGCTGGCATTGATTGCCGGATGGCGGCTACGCCTTATCCGGCCTACAAAACCGCTCCGACCCGTAGGCCGGATAAGCGGTACGCGCCATCCGGCGATATCTCCGCGACACACATTGCCGGATGCGGCTGCGCCTTATCCGGCCTACAAACCGCTCCGACCCGTAGGCCGGATAAGCGATACGCGCCATCCGGCGATGTGCATGTTGCATTGGTGGAAGGGTTCCGTTCACCAGGCGATGGGGAGTTTCATTAATCTTTTATGCGGTGAACGGGACAAGGGAAGCGGCCGCGCTCCCCTTGTCAATCCC
>NZ_JACVTW010000130.1:0-226 GCF_016624785.1 Kosakonia sp. S42
CCCGAACATGATGCGTAATACCCGCCCGTTAACGAACGATGAATTAATGCGCGTCGTGCCGAGTGCGTTTTCGGTTGAAAAACATGAGTCACGTTCTGAACGTTACACGTATATTCCGACCATTACTCTGCTGGATAAATTGCGTGAGGAAGGTTTCGAACCCTTTTATGCCGGACAGTCACGGGTACGCGATCCGGAACGCCGGGATTTTACCAAACACATGATT
>NZ_JACVTW010000131.1:0-223 GCF_016624785.1 Kosakonia sp. S42
GCACCGAAGAACAGCCAGTTACGGCGACCCAGCGCCACAACACGAAGAGCGTTTTCACACAGGTTATTGTCGATTTCCACCCAGCCGTTACGGCAGAACTCGTTCAACGCGTCCCAGTGATTGAGCAGATAAGTGAACGCCTTTGCCGTGTCTGAGTGGCGGGACAGCGTTGTCATCTGCGCCTGTACCCAGTCGTACAGCGACTGCATCAGCGGAACCGTTC
>NZ_JACVTW010000132.1:0-221 GCF_016624785.1 Kosakonia sp. S42
GGTCTAATCCTGCTCTGAAACTTATCGTCATTTCTCCTGACGATAACCCGGGCAGGACAGTAATGATACAAGCCGTCAGGCCCTTCTTGAGTCACGCGCATCGGTGAGGAGAAGCCTCGTATGAAGTCCTTTCCGTCAACCGACGGGTCCAGGGAAAGACACATTTCAGGTCGATCAGAGTGTGAGTCAGGGAGCCGGAAAGTCTTCACTGCATCAGTGAT
>NZ_JACVTW010000133.1:0-220 GCF_016624785.1 Kosakonia sp. S42
CTGTAATGCCACCGCCACCGATAAATGCCTGACCACCGCTGAGGCCAATGCTTTGGCCGCAAAGGGGAAAAGCATTAACGACATCGGTCAGGACATCGCCGTAAAAAAGCCTGCGGGTGAAACCCTGCCGGCACTGCGTAACCCGGCGCCGGCGGTCAGTTCTTCCCGGCCCGTTTCTGTCGCAGCAACCGGTGTCATCGCCCCGCGCCCGATCGCCACC
>NZ_JACVTW010000134.1:0-217 GCF_016624785.1 Kosakonia sp. S42
CCGGGATTTTACCAAACACATGATTCGCCTGCGTCGCGGAAATAACGGCAGCGGGTCAGAGGTGCCGGAAATCGTTTTGCTGAACAGCCATGATGGCTCCAGCAGTTATAAAATGATCCCCGGTATTTTCCGGCAGGTCTGCACAAATGGCCTGGTGTGCTGGAAGTCGTTCGGCGAAATTAACGTGCCCCACAAAGGGGATATTGTTTCGCAGGTT
>NZ_JACVTW010000135.1:0-214 GCF_016624785.1 Kosakonia sp. S42
CGTTTCTGTCGCAGCAACCGGTGTCATCGCCCCGCGCCCGATCGCCACCGTGCCGTCACCGGTGCGCAGCACCCTGACCGGCCAGACTGCACAGACAACATCGTATGTGTCGCCGGCGAGTTCTGTCAGCGGCGCAGGGCGCGTGACCGCGCAGCGTATTCCGGACGCCACACAGCGCCTGTGGATTGCCCCGTGGGTCGACACCGACGACAAC
>NZ_JACVTW010000136.1:0-211 GCF_016624785.1 Kosakonia sp. S42
CGGGTGGCCGGACGCGGTGACGGTCCCTGAAAGCGGGTTTGTGTATGTCACGGATGCACGCCAGTAAGGTATGACCGGGCAGTAATACCAGGCGGCCGCCGGCGCGGTCGCCTGTTCTGCAATAAGGCGGTCGTTGCACTCCGCATTCACTGGCCCGGCTCACCGGGCCGGGGCTTCAGTCCGTGCCGCGACGGCATTTGCCGTGCCTCTA
>NZ_JACVTW010000137.1:0-208 GCF_016624785.1 Kosakonia sp. S42
CGAGAAGATCGGTATCGACATCAGCTCCAGCGACAGCTACAACCTGGCTGCAGCGGGCTCTTCCGGTACTGCTCTGAACACCAAAGCCATGGCTTCCGGTGACACCGTTAACGGTACCCAGCGTCAGACTCAGGCTGTTGGCTTCGACGTTCTGAAAGGTAAAGTGACCGGCGGCGCGAGCGGTACTGCTTCCGGCTCCACTCCGCTG
>NZ_JACVTW010000138.1:0-208 GCF_016624785.1 Kosakonia sp. S42
CGGATGGCGGCTGACGCCTTATCCGGCCTACAAAAACCAGGCCTGCATAAACCCCTGAACACGTAGGCCTGATAAGCGCAGCGCCATCAGGCGTTGGTGCGGGCTGTTTGCCGGATGGCGGCTGACGCCTTATCCGGCCTACAAAACCCAGTCCTGCATAAATCGCTGAACCCGTAGGCCTGATAAGCGCAGCGCCATCAGGCGTTGG
>NZ_JACVTW010000139.1:0-205 GCF_016624785.1 Kosakonia sp. S42
CATTGTTCTGTGTTTCAATTTTCAGCTTGATCCAGATTTTTAAAGAGCAAAACTTCGCAGCACACACAGAATGTGTACTCTGAAGTTTTCTTGTGACGAACAGTGAGGATGGTGGAGCTATGCGGGATCGAACCGCAGACCTCCTGCGTGCAAAGCAGGCGCTCTCCCAGCTGAGCTATAGCCCCATCGTAGTTAAACTCTGTTA
>NZ_JACVTW010000013.1:0-109786 GCF_016624785.1 Kosakonia sp. S42
CGGGGATTGACAAGGGGAGCGCGGCCGCTTCCCTTGTCCCGTTCACCGCACATGAGATTAATGGAACTCCAGAACCCGTAGTGAACGGAATAATTCCACCAATCCAACATGCCATGCACATTGCCGGATGGCGCTGGCGCTTATCCGGCCTACGCCGTTCCAGCGGGCTTCGTTTTGGTAGGCCGGATAAGGCATCGCCGCCATCCGGCAATCGGTGATAATGCCGGATGACGCCTACCGCTTATCCGGACTGGGTGATTGGCGCGTTTTTGTAATTTACCGCGCGAAGGTCTCCACCTTCTCAAACGCCGCATAGAGTTTGTCGGCGGTGACTGCCACCGGCAGCGCATGGATCGACTCCACCGGGCGCAGGGTATGGGCGATCACCTTATCCAGCTCGGCGCGGTTATGAATATCCACCTCCAGCTCCGCAAGCGTAGTCGGCAGGTTGAAACGCTGATAGGCAGCCACAAGCTGCGCCAGCACGTCGTCCTGGCCGAGCAGGGCGCTCTGCACCAGAATGCCGTAGGCGACTTTCGTGCCGTGCAGGAACTTCTCCGTTTGCGGCAGCACCGTCAGTCCGTTATGCACCGCATGCGCTGCCGCCACGCGGGTATAGCGCTCGCCAAGCCCGCCGACCATGCCGCCACCAGCGATAATCGCATCCACCACATCGCGAAACGCCTGCGTTACTTCCCCGCGCTGTTGATCGGCCAGCGCCGCTTCACTGCTCTCCAGCAACACATCGCGGATCGCCAGTGCGTTGTTAATGCCAAGACGCACCGTCAGGGGTAAGTTTTCCGGCTGCGGTGCCAGCACGACCGCTTCATACCACTTCGCCAGCGTATCGCCGATGCCTGCCAGCAGGTACTCCACCGGGGCATCAAGGATAATTTGCGGCTCGACCAGCACCAGAAAGTTAGCGTCATCAAAGATCTCAAAATGGAGCGCCTGACCGGCGTCGTTATACCAGACCGACAGCGGCGTCCACGCCGCGCAGGTAGCGGCAATGGTCGGGATCGCCACCACCGGCAAGCCGAGACGGCGCGCGACCGCTTTTGCCGTATCCAGCAGTGCGCCGCCGCCAACGCCGATTACCACGCTGCGATCCGTGCCCGCCTGCTGAACCAGCTCTGTCACATCATGCTCGCTACAGTGGCCTTTAAACAGCAGATTTGTGGCGCCAGGCGCGTTAAATACTTGTGGCAGAAACGGTTTTGCGGCGGCAAAGGCGCGCTCACCGTAGATCCACACCGCGCGGGAAAGCTGTTCGGCAGAGTAAAAATCCTCCAGCCGCGCAAGGCTGCCTGCGTGGGAGTAGTAGTTGGCGGGGCCGGGTACAACGCGGATATCGGTGCTGCTCATATGAGGTGTCCTTAAAGGTGATCGCTAACCCGATGTTATGTCTGGACATCCGGATGGCTAATATTATTTCGCTTTAACTTATGCCTTTTCTGTCGTTGCCAGTCAAGCGAGGCTGTGAAAAATTCGCTAAATCAATCTATTAATCGCAGGTATTCACGCGCTATGGGAAGCAACCTCCTCGAAATGCGTGGCATGCGCCTCGCCTTTGGCGGCTTCAACGCACTGTCGAATGTCGACTTCACCTTGCGGGGCGGTTCAGTCCATGCCTTAACCGGCGCAAATGGCGCAGGCAAATCGACCCTGATGGCGGTGCTGTGCGGCACTTATGACCATTACGAAGGGGAGATCGCCATTAACCATCAGGTGGTGCCGATCCGCTCCCCGCGCGATGCGAAACAGCTTGGCATTCACCTGGTGCAGCAGGAGGTAGACGTTGCGCTGGTGCCGGGGCTAAGCATCGCCGAGAACATCATGCTGGATAAGCTGGCAGAGGGCGGGCACCGCTTTCGCTGGAGTGAGATCCGCCGCCAGGCGCGCGACGCGCTGGCACAGCTCGATGTAGCGTTTGACGTCACCCGCGCCATCGACAGCTGCACGCTGGCGGAAAAACAGCACATCTTACTGGCTCGGGCGCTGTCCCATCACTGCCGCTTTTTGATCCTCGACGAGCCAACCGCGCCGCTCGATCAGCACGAGAGCGAGCGCCTGTTTACGGTGGTCAGACGCCTGCAACAGCAGGGGATCGGCGTGGTGTTTATCTCCCATCGCATTCATGAGGTGAAGGCGATTTGCGACACCCTGACGGTGCTGCGCGACGGCAGGCTGGTGGAGTCCGGGCCGATGACGGCGCTCAGCGGCGACGAGATTGTTGAGAAGATGCTTGGTCATGAACTGAGCGATATCTACCCGCCCGCGCGGCCGCCGCACAGCGACGAACTGCTGCTCAGCATTGATGGCCTGCACGACGAAGGGCTGCTGAAAGATATCTCGCTGCGGCTGCGTAAAGGCGAAATCCTTGGCATCGCTGGCCTGGCAGGCGCGGGCAAAACCGAGCTGTGTAAAGCCCTGTTTGGCGCGAGCAAAAGCCGCGTTACGCGCGGTGAACTGAACCATCAGCCGTGGCGCCCGCGCGATCCGGCCGATTCGGTGACGCGCGGTATGGCGCTGGTGCCGGAAGAGCGGCGCAAAGAGGGGATCTTTATCGATGAACCGATCAGCATGAACCTCGCCGTCAGCGCCGATCGCACCTTTTCGCGCTGGGGGATCTTTGCCCATCACCAGGCGTGGCGCTGGGCGCAAGAGGTGATTGCCCGCGTCGGCGTGCGCGCCACTGGCCCAGGCCAGATGCTGCGCCGTCTCTCCGGCGGCAATCAGCAGAAGGTGGCGATTGGCAAGTGGCTGCGCGGCCAGGCGAACGTGGTGATTTTTGACGAGCCGACCAAAGGCGTCGATGTGAAGGCGAAAACCGACCTCTTCCAGCTGATCGACGGGCTGGCGCGCGAGGGCAAAGGCGTGATTTACGCGTCGGGTGAATTCGCCGAGCTGGTGGGTTTGTGCGACCGGATTTGTGTGCTGTGGGATGGGCGCATTGTGGCAGAAGTGCAGGGCGAGGATGCCCGCGAAGAGACACTCCTTTACTATTCCACCGGAGGAACGGCCCGTGAGTAAGGCCCTTTCAGTCAGTGCGGCGGCATCCCCGCGGCAGCAATTTTTCGATTTTCTTTATAAGTGGGGCATGTTGCTCACCGTGGTGGCGCTGGTAGCCATTTTTGGCATCGCCTCGGACAACTTCCTCGATCCCAATAACATCATCAATATCCTGCGCTCGATCGCTATCGTCACGGTGATTGCCGTTGGCGTCTCGATCTCGCTGACCATTGGCGGGTTTGATCTCTCCGTCGGTTCCACCGCCTCATTGGCCAACGCGCTGGTGATCTCACTCTTTGTCTGGCACGGCTTCGATACGACGGAGGCGATCCTCGTGACGCTGGCGCTCTGTACGCTGGTCGGCCTGTTTAACGCTTTTCTCATCGTCGTGCTGCGCATTCCCGACATGCTGGCGACGCTCGGCAGCCTGTTTGTTATTCAGGGTGTGGCGATGACCTACAGCTATGGCGGATCGATTACCGAAAACATGGTGCTGCCGAGCGGCGATATGGCGGAAGGGACCATTCCGGCAGCGTTTTCGATGCTCGGCCAGGTGCCGACCATTGTCATCATTATGCTGGTGGTCACCGTGGTGGCGCAGCTTGGCCTCTCACTGACCACCCACGGCCGCCGGATGTACGCCATTGGCGGCAACCCGGAAGCGGCGCGCCTCTCCGGCATTCGCACCACGCGCTACAAAGTGGCGGCGTATGTGATTGCCTCGCTGCTGGCCGGGCTTGGCGGGATTCTGCTCGCCTCGCGCATCGGCTCCTCGCAGGTGAATGCGGGCGGCGGGTATTTGATGGATGCGGTTGCCGCGGCGTGGATCGGCTTCTCGCTGGCGGGCTCGGGAAAACCGAACGCGCTCGGCACGCTGGTCGGGGCGGTTATTCTCGGCGTGCTCTCTAACGGGCTGGTGATGCTGTCGGTGCCCTATTACGCGATGGACATTATTAAGGGGCTGGTGCTGGCCGGTGCTCTTGCGTTGACTTACTTCCAGCGTCGTTAACTTTCAGGGGAAACAGAGATGAAAAAAATTGCACTTTCACTGCTGGCGCTGGGATTACTGAATGCGCTGCCGGGCCACGCCGCCACGCCTGCGCCGGTCCCGGAGGCCATCGCCAACCATAACGGCCCGGTGCGCATTGCGCTGATCCGCAACCTCGGCTCTGATGACAACACCACCCAGTTTGTCGCCGGTGCTTTGCAGCAGGGTAAAAAACTTGGCTTTAAAATCAGCACCTTTTTAAGCAACGGCGATGACGCCAAATTCCAGGACTTCGTTAACCAGGCGATCAGCCAGAAGTATGACGGCATTATTCTCTCGCAGGGGCGCGATCCCTACTCGACGGATCTGATCAAAAAAGCGGTCGCTGCCGGGATCAAAGTGGCGGTGTTTGATACCGCCGTTAAGGGCGAAATTCCCGGCGTTACCGTGACGCAGCAGGATGACGCCTCGCTGACCAAACTCTCCTTCGGCGAGCTGGTGAAAGATTTCAACGGCAAAGCCAACATTATCAAACTGTGGGTCGCCGGTTTCCCGCCGATGGAGCGCCGCCAGGCGGCCTATGCCGAGCTGCTGAAAGCGAACCCGGGGATTAAAGAGCTGGAGTCGATTGGTGCTGTTTCTTCCGATGTGCAGGGCGACACGGCTAATAAAGTGGGCGCGGTGCTGGCGAAATACCCGAAAGGGCAGATTGATGCCATCTGGGGCACCTGGGATGCCTTTAGCCAGGGGGCCTATAAAGCGCTGAAAGAGAATGGCCGCACCGAGATCAAGCTCTATAGCATTGATGTCTCGAACCAGGATCTGCAACTGATGCGCGAAGCGGGCAGCCCGTGGAAGGTGAGCGTAGCGGTGGATCCGAAGCTGATTGGTGCCACCAACGTGCGCCTGATCGCCAATAAGATTGCCGGTGAACCGACGCCTGCGACCTACGATTTTAAAGCTGCCGCCATTCCGCAGGCACTGCTCGCCAGCCAGCCTGGCGCGGTGAATGTGGCGTCGCTCGGCAAAATCATTCCGGGCTGGGGCCAGACGCAGGACTTTATTGCGCCGTGGTTTGCGACGCTGGAAGCGAAGAATAAATAGTTTGCAACACGAGCCGATTTTGTAGGCCGGTGCTGCATTGATTGCCGGATGGCGCTGACGCTTATCCGGCCTACAAGGGCGTATTGCAATAAGCAATCGCTGCGAACCCGTAGGCCGGATAAGGCAACGCCGCCATCCGGCGGTGCGCTGGTGCGGCATTGATTGCCGGATGGCGCTTCGCTTATCCGGCCTACAAGGGCGTATCGCAACAAGCAATCGCACCGGCCTTTAACAAGGATATATCATGGCAACTGAACTTCCACGCCCGGACTACAGCCGCAATATGCGCTTGATTGGCCACAGCGACCAGGGCGGTCGCCCGGACGGTGTCCAGCTGATGGTGCACCGCGGCTTTGCCTATATCGGCCATATGGTGTCGCAGGGCTTCTCAATTGTGGATGTCCGCGACCCGAATAACCCGAAACCCGCAGGCTATATCGCCGCACCGCCCGGCACCTGGAATGTGCATCTGCAAGCTCACGACGATCTGCTGCTGGTGATCAACGCCCGCGATCTCTTTGCCGATGCCCGCTTTGCCGATGAAAAGGTTTACTACACCCGCTCGGTTGGCGAGACCGTAAGCGATGTGCAGGATAAAGGCTGGAGCGCCGGGCTGCGCATTTTCGATATCTCCACCCCGGACAAGCCGCGCGAAATCAGCTTTCTCTCGCTTGAGGGTATCGGCATTCACCGCATCTGGTACGTCGGCGGGCGCTGGGCTTATGTCTCGGCGCTGATCGACGGCTTTACCGACTACATCTTCCTGACCATCGATCTCAAAGACCCGCGCAAACCTGAGGTGGCCGGGCGTTGGTGGCTGCCGGGCATGAACCAGGCCGCAGGCGAAACGCCGGGCTGGGAAGAGGGCAAACGCTACGCGCTGCACCACGCGATTATTGCCGGTGATACCGCTTACGGCAGCTGGCGCGACGGCGGCCTGACGCTGCTGGATGTGAAAGATCGCACCCAACCGAAGCTTATCAGCCACCGCAACTGGAGCCCGCCGTTTGGCGGCGGCACCCATACCGCGCTGCCGCTGCCGGATCGCGATCTGCTGGTGGTGCTGGATGAAGCGGTACTCGACAATCAGGAGGATGGCGAGAAGCTGATCTGGCTGTTCGATATTCGCGAGCCCGCTAACCCGGTCAGCATCGCCACCTTCCCGCAGCCGGATGAGATCGATTATGTGGCGAAAGGGGCGCACTTCGGGCCGCACAACCTGCATGAGAATCGCCCCGGCAGCTTTATCAGCTCAACGCTGATTTTCGCCACCTACCAGAATGCCGGCGTGCGCGCCTACGATATCTCCAACCCCTATCGCCCGGTGGAGACCGGCGCGCTGGTGCCAGCGGCACCGGAAAAAATGATGGATACCCGCCCCGGTCGCCCGCGCGTGATCCAGTCCTGCGATGTGTTTGTTGATGCGCAGGGGATCATCTACAGCACCGACTACAACGGCGGCTTGTCGATTATTGAGTATCTGGGGTGAGCGAAGCGCCGGAGGGGCGCTTCGTTATCGGGATTACGAATATTGCCGCACGCGGGCAATTAACTCATCGACGCTATCAATGCGATCGGCAATCACAATCAGCGCTTTGCCAAGGGAGAGGGCATGGCGCAGGCAGGCGTGGCGCATCTCCTCATCTTTGATGGTGTCGATATCCGCCACGTGCGACAGCCCAACGCTGCGGCGGATAAGCTCAGTGCCGCAAAAACCAATCGCATCGGTCCACACTTTTTTCAGAAATGCCGAGGCGTAGCCCGGCTGCGCCAGCGCCGCGTCCTGCGTTTTCTCGGTTGCTAACGCCTGGAAGCGCTCGGCAAAGGTTGCCCACAGGGTCTGAATATCGATCAGCCGCTGCTCGCGCGCCGCCGCCGCATCGCGAATACCGAGATGGCCCGGCAGACCACAGTAGTTGAGCAGCAGGTTGCCGATGGCGGTACCGATATCAAAGCCAACCGGGCCGAAATAGCCGAACTCGGCGTCAATCGCCTTCAGGCTACCGTCGGCAACAAAAATAGAGCCGCTGTGAATATCGCCGTGCAGCAAGGCTTCAGCGTGAGAGAAGAAGCGGTGCTTGAGCGAGGCGACGGCTAATTTCAGCTGCGCGTCATCGCGCAGGGCGGCGACGTCCGCTTCCAGCTCGGCCGGGTAGTTATTGCGCTCGTGGATCTGGTAGGGATCGTTGAAGAAGAGATCTTCGGTGATCTCGCACATCGCCGGGTTAATAAATTTCGCCACCTGCGCTTTTTTCACGTGCGGGTGGAGGTAAAAATCGCTGGTGTGAAACAGCGTCTGCGCCAGGTATTCACCTAACTGCGTCGCTGCCTGCGGATAATAGACATTACGAATCAGTTCGCCGCGCCAGATGTGGTGATCGGAGAGATCTTCCATCACCATCACCGCCAGCTCCGGGTCGAAATGAAGAATATTGACCGTGTGCTGCGGGCAGTGCTTGTAGTGTTCGACCAGCGTTTGCGCTTCGAGACGCGCGCGATCGAGCGTTAGCGGCCAGGATTCACCGACGCAGCGCACATAGGGCAGCGCCTGTTTGACGATGACACGGCTTGTGCCATTGCGGTCGAAAATTTTGAATACCAGATTGAGGTTACCGTCGCCCACTTCCTGCGCGTCAACCAGTTCGGAGGGATCGCGAAGGCCGCCAAATTGTTGTGCATATGCCACGGCATCACGGGCGGAAAAGGTATGGTATTGCGACATTGCCTCGATCCTCTTTTTGCGATTTAAGCCATTTAGACGTCTATACATCCGCTTTGCATCCTGACACAATACGCCACATTAACGCAACAGGGATTTAACGATATGCCGTCATTACAGACCACCAGCCTGCGCATCGCCGAAAATCGTTTATTTATTCTCGACCAACAGGCGTTACCGCAGGAGAAACGCTGGCTCGCCGCCGATTCGGTAGATGACCTTGTCGGCCATATTCACGCGCTGCGCGTGCGCGGTGCGCCGCTGATTGGCCTCTCTGCCAGCCTGCTGCTGGCGCTGCTGGCCGCGCGCGGTGAGAGCCGTGAACAGCTGGCGCAGGCGCTGGAAACCCTGCGCGCAGCGCGCCCGACGGCGGTGAATCTGATGAACAATCTCGACCGCGTGAAGCAGGCGCTGGCGCAGGAGAACTGTGCCGATGCGCTGATGACGGAAGCGCTGCGGCTGGTGGAAGAGGATAAACAGCTCTGCGACAACATCGCCCAGGCGGGTGCTGCGCTGATTACACCCGGCAGCCGCATTTTGACCCACTGCAACACCGGCGGGCTGGCGACGGCGGGCGTTGGCACGGCGCTCGGCGTGATTGCGCTGGCGCATCAGCAGGGCAATATCAGCAATGTGTGGGTGGACGAGACGCGCCCGCTGTTGCAGGGCGGGCGGCTTACCGCCTGGGAGCTGGGCGAGCTGGGCGTGCCGTATCAATTGATTACCGATTCGATGGCCGCCAGCCTGATGGCGAAAGGTGAGGTGGATGCGGTGTGGGTCGGCGCGGACAGGATTGCCGCCAATGGCGATGTGGCGAACAAGATTGGCACCTATTCGCTGGCGGTGCTGGCGACGTTCCACAACGTGCCGTTTTATGTCGCCGCGCCGCAAACCACTCTCGATCCCCATTGCCCGAACGGCGAGGCGATCCCGATTGAGCAGCGCGCCGCCACGGAAGTGACCGGTGTGGCGGGGAGTTTTGGCGCGGTGCAGTGGGCGCCGGAAGATGCGCAGGTGTACAACCCGGCGTTTGATGTCACCCCCGCCGCGCTTATCAGCGGTTGGGTGCTCGACAGCGGCGTGGTAACGAAGGCCACGGATCTTTTTGTGTAGTGCATAAAACGTTGCCGGATGGCGCGTAAACGCTTATCCGGCCTACGCCGTTTCAGTGCATCCTCACCCGTAGGCCGGATAAGGCGCAGCCGCCATCCGGCAATGGGGTTTCAGCGGCTCCGCACCCGTAGGCCGGATAAGCGCCAGCGCCATCCGGCAATATCAAACCGCTGCATCACGCAAACGGATGCTGCAAAACCACTTCACTCTCTCTTCTGTTGGCCTGCGCCTGCGTGGCGGTGTCATCCTGCCCTTTTTCATACCGCGGTGGGGTGATCGCCGGGTAAACAAAGCTGCCCACTTCGCTGCACTGCTCCGGATCTTCATCCCCCGCATAAAAGAGATAATACTGATTCGAATCCGGGAAGAACGCCAGGCTGTCGCCGTTGCGAAAGGTGGTGCTCCAGAAGGGCACGCCCGCTTTGGTATGCGCCTTCTCTTTGCCCGCCGCGATTTGAAAATGGTCGCCCCACTTCATGGTCGTCAGGCTGTAATCAAAAAAGGAGATGGTCAGCGCGCCGCGCGTCGGGCAGTTCAGCCTCACCGCATCGTCGGCGCGGGCGGTGGCAATAAACATCAACAGCAGGAAGAGGGTGTATTTCATGGCAGCGGGTCCGGCAAAAGCAAAGCATGAGGGTAAAGCATTGCCGCGTATAAACCCGTAAGAAAATATGTCAGAAAAAGAGAAAGAGAATCAGGATGTTAAGAAAGGGGTGTATTTGTTGAAACCGTATAGGTTTTGTTGAGCTAAACATGATAATAATTATCAAAAGTATAAAATTCTCATTACCATCAGGACACCTTTTTCTATGCATGGAAAAATCCGCACTACGCTGCTTCTCGGCGCGCTGCTCACGCTGCCCGTTCTCGCGCAGGCCACGCAATATCCCCTTACGGTGACCGATTTTAGCGGTCGAAAAGTGACGCTGGATCACGAGCCGCAGCGCGTGATTTTGCAGGATGGCCGCGACATCATGACCCTCGCGCTGCTCGATCGCGATAACCCGTTTAAGCGGCTGGTGGCGTGGAACAACCTGGCGAAAAAGCAGGATATCGAAAGCTGGAAGATGCTGAAAACCCGCTGGCCGGAAGCGGCCAACATTCTCGATATGGGCTTTAGCGATAAAGGGAATGTTGAACTCGAAAGCGTGCTGGCAAAGCAGCCGGACCTGATGATTGCCCAGCTGCGCGCGAAACCATCGCTGACGGACAGCGGCGTGCTCGACAAGCTGACGGCACTGAAAATCCCGGTGGTGTTTGTCGATTACAATGTGAACCCGGCGAAAGATACCGCGCCAAGCGTCGATCTGCTGGGCAAAGTGCTTAACCGCGAAAGCAATGCTGAAGCTTACACCACCTACTACCGCCAGCATCAGCAGGCGATCACGCAGAAAACCGCCGCCATTACGCCGAAGCCGAAGGTGTTTGTCGAAGCGCTGGCGGGCAGAGCCGACAGCTGCTGCTTTACCCACGGGCACAGCGGCTGGGGTGGGCTGGTTGAAGCGGTAGGCGCAACCAACCTCGGCTCCGAGCTGCTGCCGGGCGCCACCGGTTTTATCTCCCTTGAGAAGCTCATCAGCGTCAACCCGGATGTCTACATCATGACCGGCTCCAAACGCGGCAACGGCCAGGTGCTGCCGCTCGGCCTGAATGCCTCGCCGGACGAGGTGAACAAGCAGGCGCAGGTGCTGCTGAGCCGCACCGGCATCAACCAGATCCCGGCGGTGGCGCAGAAGCACGTGTATGGTGTCTATCACCACTTCTACAACCACCCGTATAACATCGTGGGCATGGAGTATCTGGCGAAGGATATCTACCCGCAGGCGTTTGCCGATCTCAACCCGGATGCGACTTATCATCACATCATCAAAAACTTCACCAAATTGCCGGATGACGGCTTTGTTTACAGCTGGCAGCAGGGCAAATAACCAGAATGAGTACCACTCTTGACGCGGGCGCGTTGATGGATAACTACCGCGCGATAATTCGTCGTCGCGTCGGCCTGCTGGCACTGCTGGTGGGGTTGATTATCGCCTCGATGCTGCTCGATTTTACCCTCGGCCCCTCTGGCCTGTCGCTGGATGTGCTGGGGCAAACGCTGCTGCATCCGCAGAGCGTCGATGCCGGAACACGGGTGATTGTCTGGGATATCCGCATGCCCTATGCGCTGATGGCGATTGTCGTCGGCTTAACGCTGGGGCTGGCGGGGGCTGAGATGCAGACCATCCTCAATAACCCGCTCGCCAGCCCGTTTACCCTCGGCGTTTCGTCGGCGGCGGCTTTTGGCGCGGCGCTGGCGATTGTGCTTGGCATCGGCATTCCCGGCATCCCCGCCCAGTGGTTTATCTCGGCTAACGCCTTTATCTTCGCGCTGCTGGCGGCGCTGCTGCTCGATGGCATTACCCGCTGGACACAGGTGGCGACCTCCGGCGTGGTGCTGTTTGGTATTGCGCTGGTCTTTACCTTTAACGCGCTGGTGTCGATGCTGCAATTTATCGCCAATGAGGACACCTTGCAGGGGCTGGTCTTCTGGACGATGGGCAGCATTGCCCGCGCCTCGTGGGAGAAGCTCGGCATTCTGCTGCTGGCGCTGGCGGTGATTATGCCGCTGTCGATGCTCAGCTCCTGGAAGCTCACTTCCCTGCGGTTAGGCGAAGATCGCGCCATCAGCTTTGGTATCAACGTGCGCCGCCTGCGGCTGACAACGCTGCTGCGCATCAGTATTTTGTCGGCGCTGTCGGTGGCATTCGTCGGGCCGATTGGCTTTATCGGCCTCGTAGCACCGCACATTGCCCGCATACTGTTTGGCGAGGATCACCGCTTCTATCTTCCGGGCAGTGCGCTGATCGGCGCTCTGGTGCTGTCACTGGCGTCGATTGTCTCTAAAAACCTGATTGATGGCGTCATCATCCCGGTCGGCATCGTCACCTCGCTGGTCGGCGTGCCGTTCTTTATCACCATTATTGTGCGCCACCGGGGGAGTGTATGAGCCCGCAGTCCGGTTTATCCCTGCGCGGCTTCAGCGCGGGCTACCACAAACAGCCGATTATTCAGGATCTGGCGATTGACCATCTGCCGCGCGGCAAAGTGACGATCCTGCTCGGGCCGAACGGCAGCGGTAAATCGACGCTGCTGCGCGCCATGGCCGGGCTGAACAGAGCCCAGGGTGAACTGCGCCTTGATGGCGAGGATCTGCTGACGCAGCCCTTTGCCAGACGTGCCGAGCAGGTGGTTTACCTGCCGCAGTCGCTGCCAGCGGGCGTGCATCTGCATGTGCTGGAGTCGATTATCGTCGCGCAGCGCGCGTCCGGCGGCCTGCACAGCGCCGAACAGCAGGCGCAGGTGATGACACTTTTGCGCCAACTGGGCATTGAGCACCTGGCGCTGCACTATCTCGATCAGCTCTCCGGCGGGCAGAAACAGCTGGTCGGTCTGGCGCAGTCGCTGATCCGCCAGCCCGCTTTGCTGCTGCTCGATGAGCCGCTCAGCGCGCTGGATCTTAATTATCAGTTCCACGTAATGGATCTGGTGAAGCGCGAAACCCAGCGCCGCAATATCGTTACCGTAGTGGTGGTTCACGATATCAATATCGCGTTGCGCCACGGCGACCATGTGCTGATCCTGAAGAAGGGTCAACTGGTGGCCGACGGCGATCCGGGTGAGGTGATCACCCCACACACGCTGGCGGAGGTGTACGGCGTGCGCGGGCGGGTCGAGCCCTGCTCGCAGGGGATGAAACAGGTGATTATCGACGGTTTAAGCTGAGCGTAAGCCGCCGCTGCGCGATCACCAGCGCTGATGCGGGTTCTGTGCGTAGTTGCGCAGCACCTCTGCGTAGGGTGCCGTGCGGGTATCGGCATTTCGCACAATAGACTCCAGCAGCACGGCAAGCGCGGCGTCGTGCTCGCCCAGGTTATGCAGGCAGAGGGCATAGAAGGGCGGCACTTCGCTTGCCTGCGGCCAGCGGGCGATAATCTCCTCAAATTGCGCTTTCGCCTGCGAGTATTTCCCCAGACAGCGCCAGGTTGAGGCAAGGCCAAAGCGCGCTTCAAACTCATCCTCATCGCTAAGGCCAGCCTCAATCGCCGCCAGGTAATACCCTTCGGCATCGCGCTCATGGCCCTGGTTATCAAACGACCAGGCGATATTGAGCAACGCCTGCGCGCGCAGCGCCGGTTCATCGGCAAGGGCCTTTAACGCCTCGCGGCTCTGCTCATGCTCACCCGCTTTTCGCAGCGCAATCGCTGCCTGCAACCTGCTCTCCATTCGCCTCTCCTTAAAAATGTTGAGGCTATGTTATAAGCGAGGCGGCAGGCAGCCACAAGGTTAGCGCGCGCTGACCCGCCAGATGGTGTTGCCCGCATCGTCGGCAATCAGGACGCCGCCCTGCTTATCCATCGCCAGGCCGACCGGCAGACCGCGTACCTGCTTCTCGTCATCGGTAAGAAAACCGCTCACCACCGGCTGCGGTTGCCCGACCGGTTTGCCGTTTTCAAACTTCACCCACACCACCTGGTAACCGTTGAGCGGCTTGCGGTTCCAGCTGCCGTGCTCGCTGACAAACGCGCCGCCGCGGTATTGCGGCATATTCTCGCCGGTGTAGAAGAGCAGGCCGAGCGGGGCGACGTGGGAGCTGAGCGCATAGTCAGGCTTAATCGCCTGCTTCACCAGATCCGGGCGCGGCGGCTGGACGCGCTCATCCACATGCTGACCGAAGTAGCTATAGGGCCAGCCGTAGAAGCCTTTATCCTGCACCGAAGTCATGTAATCCGGCACCAGATCGGAGCCAATCTCATCACGTTCGTTGACGATCGCCCACAGCACGCCGCTTTCCGGTTCCCACTGCAACCCAGTCGGGTTACGCAGGCCGCTGGCGAAAATGCGGCTCGCTCCGGTTGCGGCATCCACCTCCAGCACCGCCGCACGGCGGTATTCCGCGCCGATACCGTTCTCAGTAATGTTGCTGTTGGAGCCAACGCCGACATAGAGCTTGCTGCCATCAGGGCTGGCGAGCAGGGATTTGGTCCAGTGGTGGTTAATCGGCCCGCCCGGCAGTTCCGTTACCACTTCGCCCGGCGCGGTGATGGTGGTTTGCCCCTCCTGATAGGGGAATTTCACCAGGCTATCAGCATTCGCCACCCACAGGGTGTTGCCAATCAGCTGGATACCGAACGGCGAGTGCAGGTTTTCAATAAAGGTGTGCTTCTGCCATTTGCCGTCGACATTGCGCAGCAGGGTAATGCGATTGCCGCCGGGGCCACCTTTGCCGGAGGCTTTTTGCACGATGCCCATAATCAGCTGTTTCGGACGCGTGGTTGGCTTGGCCGGGCCGTTAGCTTCCGCCACCAGCACGTCGTTATTTGGCAGCACATAGACCTGGCGCGGGTGTTGCAGCCCATCGGCAACTTTCTCAATCTTCAGCCCCTGCGCCACTTTTGGCATCTCACCCTCTTTCCACGCCACCCCTTCCGGCACCTGCATCGGCGGCATCAGGAAGTTTTGCGCTTTCGGCAGTTCAGGGTTTGGCCCCACTTGTTTAGCCGGATCGAGGCTGGCGCCCTGATCGCAGCCGGCCAGCAGGGCGGTGAGCGTAAAGGCGAGGAGTGTTTTGCGGTGGATTCTCATGCGATCACTCCTTTGCGGGTACGAAGGGCAAGCTGGACGTTAGCAATCAGCAGCAGCGCCACCACGGCGGTGGAGAGGATCACTCCCAGCGGCACCACGGCGTAGGCGTCGCGGCTGTGGACAAAGGCGTTAAAAATCGCCAGCACAATGGCCAGCAGCCAGAGCCAGAAGTGGATTTTTACCGCCGCCGTCGCCAGCGGGCGTTGGGTGAACCACACCTGCACCAGGTTGATTAGCCGCGGCACAATCGCCAGCACCAGCCCGATGGCGATAAGCCAGCTTGCTGCGTCGGTCCACATAATTTGAAAAGATTTGAGATAGAGAATATCGAAGATCCACGCGGCGGTGAAAAAGCCGAGCGGCAGGGGGTTTAACAGTTCATAGAGCGCAATGGCGACCCGCGATGGTCCGGAGGTAGTTTGCATTGGTCTTCCTTAGTGAACGGGGGATCGGGAAGTGACCACGACTCAAGCCACAGAACGTGCCTGATAAAGGGTAGACAAAATAATGTGAAACGGCGGTTTGTTAGCAGCGTTGTGCGCCATAACGCATTCTGCATAGTTATAAGTTTCGAGACGGGAATATTCACTTTACATTGAGTTATTGATAATGATAATCGGTCTCAAATTGTTTCTTATTGTTCTTATTTGATGTTGTTACGGATGATCTTCGCCGGTGCGGCGAGATATTACATTGAGGGTTGTTTGCATGCGATTTTCCCCTTTATACGGCGCGCTTACTCTGGTCATCGCGTCGCCGCTTTATGCGCAGGATGCGACAAGCAGTGAAGAAGACGTGGTTGTAACGGCTACGCGTACCGACGGCTCGCGCAATGACTCCCCGCAGGTGATCAAAGTGATCACTGAAAAGGAGATTGCCCAACAGCGCCAGCTCACCTCCGATACCTCGCAGATCTTAAGCAACCTGCTGCCGTCGTTTTCGCCGTCGCGGCAGAAGATGTCCGGCAGCGGTGAGACGCTGCGCGGGCGTACGCCGCTGGTGATGATTGACGGTATTCCGCAATCCAACCCGCTGCGCCCGACCGGGCGTGAAATGCACACCGTCGATGCCTCGATGATTGAGCGCATTGAGGTGATCAAAGGGGCCAACACCAGTAACGGCGTGGGCGCGACCGGCGGGGTGATTAACATCATCACCAAACGGGCGAAACCGGGCACCGCCAACCAGCACTTCAGCATCGAAACCACCACGCCGACCTCTGAACTTAATCACGATACGCTGGCCTACAAAACCAACTACAGCATCAATGGCAGCGAGGAGTATCTCGACTACCTCTTTGCCCTCAGCTATGAGGATCAGGGGTTGTTCAAAGATGCGAATAATCACGCCATTGGCGTCGATAACACCCAGGGTGATTTGATGGACTCCCGCGCGTGGGATCTGCTGGCGAAAGTGGGTTACTGGCTCGATAACGACCAGCGCGTGCAGTTGAGCCTTAACCGCTACCGGCTAAAAAATAAAGATAACTATGTCAGCGTCACCGGCGATCGCGACGCGGGCAGGTTGACCACCTCACGCAAAGGCACGCCGGAAGGCACCGCGCCGCATAACGATGTCTGGACCGTGGGCACCACCTACGACAACTACAATCTCGCCGGGATGAAGCTGACCGCGCTGGCCTACTATCAGCGCTACGAAGCGCTGTTCGGTGCCACCAACTCCTCCTCCTTCCAGGATCCGCAGATTGCGCCAATTGGCACGCTCTATGATCAGAGCCGCGCTTACACCGATAAGTACGGCAGCAAAATCGCCCTGACGAAAGATGATATCTGGGACGATCGCATTAAGGCGACGGTGGGCTTCGACACGCTGTTTGATAACTCGAAACAGGATCTGTGGAGCACCGGGCGCACATACGTGCCGGAGATCAACTACACCGATCTCTCGCCTTTCCTGCAACTGGAGTACGCGCCGGTGGAGTCGGTCAAACTGAGCGGCGGCATCCGCTACGAATATGCACGCCTGAAGATCGACAGCTACCAGACGGTGTGGGCCAACGATCGCGTCACGGTCGAAGGGGGCACACCATCGTTTGATGAAACCCTCTACAACGCCGGGGTTGTCTGGACGCCAGTCACCCCGCTGAGCCTGTTTGCCAGCTACAGCGAAGGCTTTACCGTGCCGGATGTCGGTCGCGTGCTGCGCGGCATCGACACACCGGGGGTGAAGCTGAGTGATTACAACAGCCTGCAACCAATCATTACCAAAAACAGCGAAGTGGGCTTCCGCGTCCAGCAGGCACCGTTCGATTTTGAGGCCAGCTACTACAAATCCACCTCCAAGCTGGGCAGCCGCGTCGAGTTGCAAAACGACGCCTTTGTCGCGCGACGTGAAAAGACCGAGATCGATGGCGTTGAAGTGAGCGCGGGCTACGCGCCGAACGCTGACCACAAGCTGAACCTTGCGTGGTCGCATATGCGCGGCCGCTACGACAGCGATGATAACGGCAGCCTTGATGCCAAACTCGACGGGCTTAATATCGCCCCGGATCGCATCATCGCCAGCTGGTCGGCGAACTGGAACACCGAACTGAGCACCTTCTTGCAGGCTAACTGGGCGCTGAGTAAGAAGTTCGACGACGAAGAGAAGGATTTCTCCGGCTATGCGATTGTCGATGCGGCGGTGGGCTACAAGCTGCCTTACGGCCAGCTGAGCCTTGGCATCTCTAACCTGCTTAACAAGCAGTATGTCACCTACTATTCGCAAAGCGCCTCGGTCGATCCGGATCGCTACTTCGCCGGGCGAGGCCGCACGGCCACACTCGGTTACAGCCTTAACTTCTGATGGTCACCGCTCCCCTCGCGGGAGCGGCAACGTAACGGATGAATAGCCTGAATATCTCACTTTCCCGACGGCGCGGCCTGCAAGCGATGCTGCTTTATGGCATCGCCCGCGGCCTGTTTGCTGCGCCGCCCGCCTTGCCGCGCGCCATCTCACTCTTTCAGGGGGCGACGGACAGCCTGGCCGCGCTCGGCGTGACGCCCTGCGGCATGGTGGAGTCCTGGGCGGAAAAGCCGGTCTACCGCTACCTGCGCCCGCGCTTCTTAAACGTGCCGCAGCTCGGGCTGGAGACGCAGCCGCAACTGGAAAAGATGGTGCTGCTGAAGCCCGATATCATCTTCGCCTCGCGTTTTCGCCACCAGGATGTCGCGCCGCTGATGGCAAAAATCGCCCCGGTGGCGCTGCTCGATGATGTGTTTGAGTTTAAAAAAACGCTCAGCGTGGTTGGTAACAGGCTTGGCCTTGAACAGCGCGCCAGCGCGCTGCTGCACCAGTGGCGGCGCCGGGTGGCAACCCTGCGCGGGCGCATTGCGCAGCATTTTGCCGCACCGCCGACGGTGTCGGTTATCGAAGTGCGCCCCGATCATATTCGCAGCTATGTCGCCGCCAGTTTCCCCGGCTCGGTGATGAGCGAACTGGGTTTTGGCTGGAACAGCGCCGCGCAACAGGCGCGCAGCACCTCGCTGCGCTTCTCCGGCTTCGAGAATATCCCGCTGCTCGATGCCGATCTCTTCTTCATTTTGCTGCGCACAGAGAGCGCGGCGATTATGCGCCACTATCAGGCGCTGACCGCGCATCCGCTCTGGCAACAGCTGCGGGCGGTGAAGGCGCAGCGGTTGTGGACGGTAGACAGCGTGCCGTGGAGTTTGTCCGGCGGCATTCTTGGCGCCAATCACATGCTTGATGATGTCGACGCCGCGCTGCGAGGGGAGGGGGCATGAAGGGGCGCTTTCTGCTCTGCTTTCTGTTGCTGCTGGTGATGGCGGCACTCAGCGTAATGGTTGGTACGCAAATTTATACGCCGGGCGAGATTGCGCGCGCGCTGTGGCAGCCGGATGCCACCCTCGCGCGGGATGTGATTATTCACACCTCGCGTTTACCGCGCACGCTGCTGGCGGCGGGCGTCGGTGCCTTCCTCGCGGTGGCGGGGGCGTTAATGCAGGCACTAACACGTAATCCACTCGCCTCGCCGGGGCTGTTTGGCGTCAATGCGGGCGCGGCGCTGTTGATTGTGCTGGCGGGCGCGCTGTTCAGCATTGGCGAGGCGTGGATCACGCTGCTGCTCGCTTTTACAGGCGCGTGCCTCACCGGGTCGCTGGTGTGGTTTGCCAGCCAGAGAAGCAGCGGTCAGCTTAACCCGCTGCGGCTGGTGCTGGCGGGCGTGGCGATCACCGCCCTGTGCAACGCGTTTACCCAGGCGATTCTGGTGATGGATCAGGAGAGCCTCGACACCATGCTCTTCTGGCTGGCAGGGAGCCTTGCGGGCAACGATCTCGCGCATCTCTACCCGATGCTGCTGCCGGGTGGGCTGCTGCTGATTGTCGCTATGCTCTGCGGCGGGCAGATGGGGGTACTCAATGCGGGTGAAGAGATTGCCCGCGGGCTGGGGCAGAACATCGCCCGCGTGAGGTTGCTGGCGAGCGTGCTGGTGGTCGGGCTGGCGGGCTGCGCGGTGGCGCTGGCGGGCAATATCGGCTTTGTCGGGCTGATTGTGCCGCACATCGCCCGGCAACTTTTCGGCAGCGATGTGCGCACCCTGCTTCCCGCCTGTGCGCTGCTGGGGGCGTTACTGCTGCTGGCGGCGGATATCGCCGCGCGGGTGGTGATCCTGCCGCAGGAAGTGCCGGTCGGCGTGATGACCGCACTGCTCGGCGCACCCTTCTTTATTCTGCTGGCGCAGCGCCGGGGGCAGCATGCCGGATAGCCAACTCTTTCGCTGCGGCGCGTTTGCCCGGCTCTACTCGCGCCGCCAGTTGCTGATGCTTATGAGCTGCACGCTGATCGCCGCGCTGATTGTACTTATTGCACTGAGCGTCGGCGATGTGCCGATCCCGCTGCTGAATACCCTTCGCTTACTGGTGCTGACAGATAACAGCGCAGAGCATTTTATTCTGCATGAGCTGCGTCTGCCGCGCGTGGCGCTGGCGCTGCTGGCGGGCGGCGGGCTGGGGCTTGCCGGGTTGATTTTGCAAACCCTCGTGCGCAACCCGCTCGCCTCGCCGGACACCCTTGGCGTCACCGCCGGTGCCAGTGCTGGTGCGCTGCTGTGGCTCACCTTTTTTAGCCTGCGCTACGGCAGCGCGGGCATGCCGTATGCGGCGATGGGCGGCGCGGCCTGCGCCGTCGGGCTGATCTTTCTGTTGAGCGCGCGGCGCGGGTTAACGCCGCTGCGCATGATTTTGACCGGGGTTGGCGTCTCGGCGCTGGCGGGGGCGGTGGTGACGCTGATCCTCGTCTTCAGCCCGCTGACCACCACCTTTTCTGCGTGGGTGTGGCTGAGCGGCAGCGTCTATGCCGCCAGCTGGCCGAAGGTGCTGCACTTGCTTCTCTTCTACCTGTGGGCGATCCCGCTGTTGATTGTTCTGCTGCGCTACCTGAAGGCGCTACAACTTGAGGATGCGCTGGCAACCGGGCTGGGCGTGCGGGTGAATGCCATTCGCCTCCTGCTGTTGCTGGCCTGCGTGGCGCTCTCCGGCAGCGCGGTGGCGCAGGTCGGGGCGATGGCCTTTGTCGGGCTGGTGGCACCGCATCTTGCCCGCCTGGTGGTGGCGCAGGGGATCTTCAGCCAGGCGTATGTCGCGGTGTGCAGCGGCGGCAGTATGGTGGTGGCCGCCGATCTTCTGGCGCGCACGCTGTTTCGCCCCGCCGATCTGCCCGCCGGGATCTTTGTCGCGCTGGCCGGTGCGCCGCTCTTTCTTTGGCTGCTGATAAGGCAGCGTTCGTAAGCAATGGGGAAATTGTGTCTCTGATAACGGAAAAACTGCGCGTCAGCTACGCGCAGCGGCAGGTGATCGACGGGCTCGATTTAACCCTGCCGACGGGCAAGGTTTCGGTGCTGATTGGCAGCAACGGCTGCGGGAAAAGCACGCTGTTAAAAGCGATGGCGCGCCTGCTCACGCCGCAATCCGGTGCGGTCACTCTCGACGGAATGGATATTCACGCCAGCGCCAGCGCAAAAGTGGCGCGCAAGCTGTCGATTTTGCCGCAAACGCCGGTGGCACCGGAAGGCATCACCGTGCGCCAGCTGGTGAGCCTTGGACGCTTCCCCTATCAAAACTGGCTGCGGCAGTGGTCAACGGAGGACGATCGTCATGTCGATGAGGCGCTGCGCTTAACCGCGACCACGGCGTTGCAGCACCGCCCGGTGGAAGCCCTTTCCGGCGGCCAACGCCAGCGGGTGTGGATTGCAATGACTTTAGCGCAGGCCACCGACACGCTGCTGCTCGATGAGCCGACCACCTGGCTCGATCTGGCGCACCAGGTAGAGATCCTCGAACTGCTGCGCGATCTCAACCGGCGGCAGGGCAAAACCATCATTATGGTGCTGCACGATCTCAATCTCGCCTGCCGCTACGCCGATCACCTGGTCGCCATCCGCGAAGGGCAGGTCGTTGCCGAGGGGGCGCCGCAGCAGATCATGACTGAAGCCCTGGTGAGCCACGTCTTTAACCTGCGCTGTCGCATCATTGACGATCCCTTTTTCCATACGCCGATGTGCATTCCGTTTCCGGGCGATCACCATGCTCAACCCTGACGAACTGGCCTACCTGCGTAAGGCGTTTCGCCTGCGCGCGCTGGACGAAGCCGATACGCGCAGCGTGATAAGCGGCGAGATGCTTAACGCCGACATTTGTGCTGACGTGCTCGATAAGATCATGCCGCTGATTGGCGCACCGGATCGCGCTATCGCCGCGTCGCTGCTGACCAAGCGGCTCTCCTTTCTGCTAACCGGAAATGTGCTCTATGGGATGAGCGTGTTTGATAAAGGGCTGCATCTCTCCCTTAACGCCAGCCGCCTGGAGTATGCCCATGACAACGGTTTGTGGACCTCGTCACTCCCCGCGACGCTTACCGTTACCGGCTATGCGCCCGGCGCGCGGGACGCGTGGCGCGAAAAGGTGGTCGGCGGGCTGTTTCGTGATTTTATCGCCCCGATCTGGCACGCGCTTTCAGCGGTGAGCGGCCTGCCTGCGCAAATCCTCTGGGAGAACTGCGCGGTGCGCGTCTACTCGCTCTATGAAGGGCGCATGGAGGGGCTGAACGAAGCGCAGGCCGCGCGTCAGCAGGCGGATTTCGCCTGGCTGATTGCTGAGGCCGACCCGGCGCTGTTTGGCCTGAACTGGAACCCGCTTAAGCGTTTTCGCCGCCCGGCGCAGCGCAATGGCGCAGGCGAGGCGGTGCGTTTTCGCCGCACCTGCTGTTTTTACTACAAAGCCTCAACGCCGGTGGAGTATTGCCTCAACTGCCCGCTCTGCCGGGTTAAGTAGGTGACAGCGTGGGCGGCGGTGATTATGGTAAAGCCTCCTGATCAATCGCCAACGGTCACGCCGTGAAACAGACATTTGTACTCGATTTCTCCCACCGCGCGTTGATTCCTTACGCCCATGACTACCGGCACGGGGAGCATGAGCCGTGGCATTCGCACCCCTGCGACCAGCTGATCCACACCCTGAGCGGTGTGATCCGCGTGGAGACGGAGCAGGGGATCTGGATCGTGCCGCCAGGGCGCGGGGTGTGGATCCCGGCGCAGGTGGTGCACACGCTCTTTATTGAGGGCGATGTGCAGGCGCGCGGGGTGTTTGTCGAGCCGCTGGCGAGGGCCGATTTACCGATGGTATGCCAGGTAGTGCGCGTCAACGATCTGCTGCGCGCCCTGATGGTCGAGGCGCTGCGGCTGGATGAGCGTTACCAGCCCGGCAGCCGTACCGAGCGCATCTATGAGCTGATTCTGGATGAGATCCGGCTGATGAATACGCTGCCGTTTTGCCTGCCGGAGCCGACGTCGGCGCGCTTAAAACCGCTGTGTGACGCGATACGGCAAACGCCGACGCAGGCGTGGACGCTGGAGCACGCCGCGCGGCAGGTAAACATGAGCGGGCGTACGCTCGCGCGCCACTTCTACCAGCAGACCGGGTTGCAGTTTAGCGAGTGGGTGCGCCGCGCGCGGTTGCTGATCGCCCTGACGCGGCTGGCGAACGGCGAGCCGGTGACACAGGTGGCGCTGGAGTGCGGCTATGCCACCCCCAGCGCCTTTAGCGCCATGTTTCGCCGGGTGATGGGCGTGCCGCCCGGTGACTACTTTACCCAGTGATAAAGGGCTGCGCGGCGTTAAGCACCGCCTGCAGTGAGGCGCGGGTGATATCGCTGTCGATACTGACGCCCCATGCGCGCTCGCCCCGCGCGTTGGCGCAGCAGACATAGGCCACCGAGCGGCTGTCGCTGTGCTTGCCAAGCGTGTGTTCGTGGTAGCTCTCAATATTGATCTCAACGCGCAGGCTGCGGCAGAGTGCGGTTAACGCTGCCGAGAGAAAACCGTTGCCCGTTGCATCTAGCTTCAGCGTCTCGTTATGCCAGCGGATCTCCGCGTGCAGAGTGGTGCGCTGCCCCGGCTGGTTGGTGCAGACATACTCAATCAACGCCAGCGGTGGTTGCTCCACCAGGCCGTAGGTCTGGCGAAACAGATTCCAGATCGCCATTTGCGACATCTCTTTGCCTGCGCTGTCCGCCGCCTGCTGCACATGCCCGCTGAACGCCTGCTGAAGCTTACGCGGCAAGGTCAGGCCATGGTTCTGCTCCAGCAGCCAGGCCGCGCCGCTCTTGCCCGACTGGCTGTTGACGCGAATAACTGCTTCGTAGCTACAGCCGATATCCGCCGGGTCGAGCGGCAGATAGGGCACCTGCCAGACGTCCGCCGGGCTGTTTTGCCGCGCGGCAAATCCTTTCTTAATCGCGTCCTGATGCGAGCCGGAAAAGGCGGTAAAGACCAGCTCACCAGCGTACGGGTGGCGTGGCGCAACCGGCAACTGATTACACTCCTCGACTACCTCCACCACCTTTTTCATCTGGCTAAACGCAAGGCCCGGCGCGATGCCCTGGGTGTAGAGATTGAGCGCCAGCGTCACCAGATCGGCATTGCCGGTGCGCTCGCCGTTGCCAAACAGGCAGCCTTCAACCCGCTCTGCGCCTGCCAGCAGCGCCAGCTCGGCGCTGGCAATGCCGGTGCCGCGATCGTTATGGGTATGCACGCTGATGCACACCTGCTCACGGCGCGAGAAGTGGCGACAGAAGTGCTCAATCTGGTCGGCATAGACATTGGGCATGCTCACTTCAACGGTGGCTGGCAGGTTGATGATCATCGGCCGCGTGGCGTCCGGTTGCCAGACATCGGCCACCGCTTCGCAAATCGCCAGCGCGAACTCCGCTTCGGTAAAGCAGAAGGTCTCCGGTGAATACTGGAACACCCACTGCGTTTCGGGTGCGGCTTCGCACTGCGTGCGGATTTGCCGCGCCGCGTTGACCGCCAGCGCGACAATCTCCTCTTTGCTCTGGCGGAAAACCTGCTCGCGGAACACCGGCGCGGTGGCGTTATAGAGGTGCACCGTCGCGCGGCGCGCGCCCTGCAAGGATTCAAAGGTGCGGCGAATCAGATCCTCACGCGCCTGGGTTAACACCTGAATGGTGACATCTTCAGGGATGCGCTGCTCCTCGATCAGCTGGCGCACAAAGTTAAAGTCCGTTTGCGACGCGGAAGGGAAGGCGACCTCAATCTCCTTAAAGCCGCACTCCAGCAGTAACTCCCAGAATTTCAGTTTGCGTGCCGCGTCCATCGGCTCGGCGAGGGCCTGGTTGCCGTCGCGTAAATCCGTCGACAGCCAGCGCGGCGCGTGAGTCAGGACGTTATCCGGCCAGCGGCGATCGCTAAGCGGCAGCGGGGCATGGGGATGATATTTTTCAGCAGGTGTCGTTAACATTTTCGGCTCTCCACAGGGTGTGGTTTTAGTTTCCACACCGCAGCGGCTGCGTGCGCCCGCGCAACTGACAACCTGTTGCGTAAAAGTGACAACCCGCAGGGAAGTGATGACCGGATAAGGCCCTGTGCATTGCCCGATGGCGCTGCGCTTACCGGGCCTACGGGAGCGTTGGTCGGATAAGATCCGGCGCATTGCCCGATGGCGCTGCGCTTATCGGGCCTACGGAAGGCGTATGTCGGATAAGTGCGTAGGCCGGATAAGGCGTTAGCCGCCATCCGGCAATCACGCGCACTTACGCCTGCACCCGGTCGCCCACTACCGGCGGCGTCTGCGGTGCATTGGCATTGCCGACGTGGCGATACTTATCCAGCAGATGGATTTGAATGCGGCGCAGCATATCGCCATTGAGTTTGTAGAAACGGAAGTAGACCAGCAGCGAGATGACGAAGAAGCAGGCGGGGAGCGCCAGCATAATCAGCTGCATGCCCATTAAGGTGCTGGCGGACTGCGCCACGTTCGGCACATACCCAATCACCCCGAGCACTACGGCGATAAAGTAGGCCGCAAAGGCCGCGCCCGCTTTCACCACCAGCGTCTGCACCGAGTAGGCGATGCTCTCGCAGCGCACATTGAGTTTGTATTCGCCGTAATCGACGGTGTCGGCAACCATAATCACCTGTAACACCCAGAAGAAGGCTTTGCCGATGCTGAACAGCACGCCCGCCATCAAAATCACCCACGCATGGGTCTGGCCGAGCAGCGCCATCCACAGCAGCACGCCGCCGCTGATAATCGGCAGCACCGACGCCCCCGCCCACAGTACGCGGCGCGAGAAGAGTTTCACCAGCTTCGGGAAGAGCATCAGGATCAGCAGGTTCGCGACGCCCGCATAGGACATGTAGTAGGGGAAGAGGTCGACATCGCCAATCACATAGGTGAAGTAGTAGATCGCAAAGCCTTCGATGACGTTAGCGGCGGTGTTGTAGGCCAGCGCCATCACCAGCAGGCAGGCGAGCTGATCGTTCTTAATAATCAGTTGCAGCATCGCTTTCAGGTTCATTGGCGCGCTCTGTTCGCCGCCCTGTTTATCAGAGGAGTAGACCTCATGCACGTTGCGAAGAGTGACGATGGTCGAGAGGATAAAAAAGGCGATCAGCACCAGCGTCAGCATCTGGAAGCCAAACCCGCGCTCCGCTCCGCCAACGGCGTTCACAAATGGCAGCGCGATCCCTGCGGTAACAAACCCGGCGAGGCTGGCGAAAAAACGCGGGTAGGGCACCAGCTGTTCGCGCTCGCGCTTGTCCAGGGTGATGGTCGGCACCAGCGACCAGAACGGCACGTCCATAATCGTGTAGGTGAAACCCCACAGCAGATAGGTCGCCCACACCCACACCAGCTGGGTGGTGCCGGTAAAGTGGTGGGCGCTGAAGAGCATATAGAGCACCAGCGAGTTGGTCAGCGTGCCGACTAAAATCCACGGCTTGAACTTGCCCCAGCGCGTGCGGGTGCAGTCGACTATCCAGCCCATGATCGGGTCGGCCAGCGCGTCGAGAATGCGCGCCACCAGAAAGAGCGTGCCGACCATGCCGACCGACAGGCCGACAATATCGGTGTAGTAATACATCAAGTACATGTAGACGATGCCGATCGCAAAATCCTTACCAAATGCACCAAATCCGTAGCTGAGCTTTGTTGTGATTGAAATACTCATAGGGTACCGATTGCCTCTTTCAGTGTCGGAAGGGTTGCAAAACCGCCGGGCGCGCGGCCCGGCGAATGCGTTAGCGATGCAGCCACGCGGGCAGCCACTCGCCGTGGCTTGCGATCAGGTCATCCACCAGCGCATAGATTTCATCGATACCAAGCACCGCCGCGGTGTGCGGATCCATCAGCGCGGCGTAATAGACATAATCCCGATTCTCGGTCAGCACCGCTTCGGTAAGCAGCGTCTGCACATTGATGTTGGTCTGCATCATCGCCGCAAGATGCGCGGGCAACTTACCCGCTTTGGTCGGCTGAATGCCGTTGGCATCGACCAGGCACGGCACTTCGACGCAGCACCCTTCCGGCAGGTTGTCGATCAGACCATCGTTGCGCACGTTGCCATAGATTACGCTCGGCTCGCCGGTCCAGATGGCGTTCATAATGGTGCTGGCATACTCCCGCGAGGCTTTCACCTCAATGCGATCGGCGGTTTTATACTCCGCCAGCTCCTTCTGCCAGGTTGCCAGTTGCTCCACGCAGCGTTTCGGGTACTCATCCAGCGGCACCTGGTAGCGTTCAAGTAAATCCTCGCGCCCCGGCTTGATAAACCACGGCGTATATTCAGCGAAGTGTTCTGAGGATTCGGTAACGAAGTAGCCGAGCTTTTTGAACATCTCATAACGCACAATGTTCTGGCAGCGCGGGTTGCCGTGCATGTTCGGCTTCGGCGCGCGTTTCTCGGCATAAGCCTGTAACAGTTCGGGATAGAGGCTGACATAGCTGCCATCCGGCTGCTTTTTCTCCAGCGACAGGTAAAAGGCCATATGGTTGATCCCGGCGCAGCGGTAGCGTAACAACGCCGGGTCGAGATCGAGATCGCGCGCCAGCTCCTCCGCGGTGCCCTGCACCGAGTGGCAGAGACCAACCTGCTTGATATGCGGGTAGCGGGCATAGATCGCCCAGGTGTTCATCGCCATCGGGTTGACGTAGTTCAACAGCGTGGCGTTCGGGCAGACGTCGGTCATATCCTCACAAATTTGCCACAGGTGAGGGATGGTGCGCAGGGCGCGCATGATGCCGCCGGGGCCGAGGGTGTCGGCGATGGTCTGCTCAAGACCGTGGCGTTTACACACCTCAAAATCGGTGACGGTGCAGGGTTCGTAGCCGCCAATCTGGAACGCGACGACCACAAAGTCGGCCCCTTTTAGCGCCGTTTTTTGATCCGTATGGCAAGTGATGTTCCCGTAAGCGCCGACCGAATCCATCAGTTTGCGCACCACGATGTGCGACTCCTCAAGGCGCGTGGCATCAATATCCATCAGCGCTACATGTGCGTTTTTCAGTGCCGGACGCTGGAACACGTCGCCGAGGATGTTTTTAACAAACACCGTAGAACCGGCGCCGATAAAGGTGATTTTTGGTGCAGACATGAACCTTTCTCCCTGATGTGATTGTACGTTCTGAGCGTGGCACGCCAGGCCTGCGCCATCTGCCTTCTTCCCGGCGGGAGATTCCCGAAAACTCAGATCGCGTAATGCGCCGCGCGCGATCTGAGTTTCCGGGAGAAAATGGGCGCTTAAGCAGAGTTAATGGCAACGGCTTTCACTAAACTAGAGCAGGTGAGGGCGCGGTGAAGCGCGAAAGTGATGATGCGGGAAGGATCGATGGCAAAAGAACTTATCAGAGCAGACATGTGCAGCGGGGATGAGAAAACCACGCGCGGCCCGCTGTCGCTCTACTCGGAATACCAGCGCATGGAGATTGAGCTGCGCGCGCCGCTGGCGATGCCCGCCAGCCACTGGCATGGCCAGGTGGAAGTGAATGTGCCGTTTGATGGCGACGTCGAGTACCTGATCAATAACGAAGTGGTGCGCATCAAACAGGGGTATATCACCCTGTTCTGGGCCTGTACCCCGCACCAGCTAACGCGCCCCGGCGACTGTACGCAGATGGCGATTTTTAACCTGCCGATGCACCTGTTTCTCTCCTGGCCGCTGGATCGTGAACTGATCAACCACGTCACCCACGGCATGGTGATCAAATCCCTCGCCGCCCAGCAGCTAAGCGCGTTTGAAGTGCAGCGCTGGCAGCATGAACTCAACAGCGACAACGAGCAGCTGCGCCAGCTGGCGATTGAGGAGATCGCCCTGATGCTCAAACGCTTTAGCCTCTCCGGCTGGCAGCCGATCCTCGTCAACAAAACCTCGCGCACCCATAAAAACAGCGTCTCGCGCCATGCGCAGTTTTACGTCAGCCAGATGCTGGAATTTATTGCGGTCAATTACGATCAGGTGCTGACGATTAACGCTATCGCCGAGCATGTGAAGCTCAATCCCAACTACGCGATGGGCATTTTTCAGCGCGTGATGCAGCTGACCATGAAGCAGTACATCACCGCCATGCGCATCAACCACGTTCGTGCGCTGCTGAGCGATACCGATAAAACGATCCTTGATATCGCGCTCACCGCCGGGTTCGGCTCCAGCAGCCGCTTTTACAGCACCTTTCAGAAGTATGTCGGCATGCCGCCGCAGAAATACCGCAAGCTCAGCCAGCTGCGACGCCAGCAGCATGCGGGTTGAAGTGGCAGGACTGCCAGATATGCGCATTGCCCGATGGCGCTGCGCTTATCGGGCCTACGGAATGCGCTGGCTATGTAGGCCGGGTAAGGCGTTAGCCGCCATCCGGCGCATTGCCCGATGAAACCAGAGCCAAGGTGTGAAAGGTGATCACTTCAGCCAGGTCATTTTTATAAACTGCTGCCGATCTCTGTTTTGATCGAGAATGCACTGCGTTTTTATATCATCCCGGCTTGCCGCCCACTCTCCGACTAACGCTGCGTTCGCCGTACATAATTTATCTCTTGAGATGACCCAGGCTTGTTGAGACTCCTGAAAGTTCTCCCAGAAGATATCTTTGATTTTTATGCCATCGTTGTCATTGAGGCGGTAAGGGGCGTCATAGTTGCTGGCTATATTCTCGTGCAGCAAATGAACGGCGTGATTTAACGAGTCGCTTGAGCTTTTCAACAATGCGATTTTGCATTTCTCTTGCGTATCAATATTGTGCCCATACGCGGGTAGGCTAAGGCAGTGTTGTAATTCACTCCCTATGTGGAGTGGTATCGCACCAGAGATTGATGGCAGAAGAGAGAGTAAAAAGAGAAGGGGAGAAAGACGTTTCATCCTGGGAGCTTCATCCTTACGTCGATAGGTTCAGTAGCCCTGTAATCGCTGTTTTATATATGCCATTAATTAAGGCTTCTCAGCGCGGCAGACCATTTATTGCGGCTAGTTATCTTTGCTACTGGCATGAAGGATTGTCAAATGCAGATGCCCGATGGCGCTACGCTTATCGGGCCTACGGATATGCCGGAGTGATGCTGGGCACCATCCGGCGGGGAATAGCGTAGGCCGGATAAGGCGCGAGCCGCCATCCGGCGCATTGCCCGATGGCGCTACGCTTATCGGGCCTACGGATATGCCGGAATTATGTTGGGCATCATCCGGCGGGTGTTGTGTAGGCCGGATAAGGCGTGAGCCGCCATCCGGCATTGGCTTTCAGGTTACAGCCTGAAGGCGTTCACATCATTCAACAGCTTGCCGGCCTGGTGGCTGAGGGAGTTGGCGGCGGTGGCCATCTCTTCCACCATCGCGGCGTTCTGTTGCAGGTTGCCTTCCATCTGGCTGACGGCGACGTTGACTTGTTCAATGCCGTAGCTCTGCTCGGTGGATGAGTTATTCACCTGGTTTATCAGCACTGTAGTTTCATCCACTGCGCCAAGGGCATCGTTCATGCGCGTGGTGACATTGGCGGCGTAATTCACCCCCTGGCCGACATTCTTAATCGCTTCATCAATCAGACCACGAATATCGCGCGCCGCAACGGATGAGCGTTGTGACAGGGAGCGCACTTCGCCTGCGACCACCGCAAAGCCTTTGCCTTGCTCACCCGCGCGTGCGGCTTCAACGGCGGCGTTCAGTGCCAGGATATTGGTCTGGAAAGCAATCCCATCAATGATGTCTGTAATTTCTGAAATCTTCGCGGAAGAAGCCGAAATATCATCAATCGATTTTTGCAGCGAACTGAGTTCGCGGTGGCTCTCGTTGACCATCGTCTGCACGCGGCCGATATAGGTATTCGCCTCTTTGGCGTTGTCCATATTGTGTTTCACCGTTACCGACAGCTCATTCATGCTGGCTGCGGTCTGCTCCAGTGACGATGCCTGAGACTCGGTGCGCGAAGAGAGGTCATCATTGCTTTTGGCGATCTCGCTGGCGGCGGTATCCACTTCGTTACTGGCATCTTTTACGCTGGCTAATACGTGGCGGATTTTATCCATCAGCGCGTTAAAACTTGCTGCCGTCGCGCCAAGTTCATCGTTATTATTCAGCGCCACTTTATGGGTTAAATCGAGAGAGCGGCTGATTAATCCCATGCTCTCCTGCAAACTTTTTAAGCCCTTACTTAAGTAGCGCAGAATAACCGAGGCGAAGACCGCGACCAGCGCAACCAGAAAGACAATCGTGCCCACTAACAGCCAGAAAGTATTTATATATTGCGTATGGTTATTTTCGGCATACTCTTTCGCAATACTGTAATTGTGCGCCAGCATCTCTTTTAAACCGGCACTTAATGCCACCGATGCATTGGCAGTAACACCGCCGTCAGAGACCATCAGACGCGCCGCTTCTATTCCCTGGTTATGGTAGGTATCAGACATAGCCTCGGTTTTTTGCACATAATCATCAAAAATATCACGCGTCTTTTTCAGTAATTGACCGTCAATTTTATCGCTGACCAGATTGGCCTGGTACTCATCAAAGATCTGGCGAGTTTTATTTAACTCATCTTTCGCCTGCGCCATATGTTTGGTAAACACCGCTTCATCGGTCACCAGCAGCGACATCAGGATTTGGCGTCTTGCTTCTTCGCGGTGCTGCACCGCTTCGCTCAGCTTGCTGATGCTCGGCAGACTATTTGACACAACATAGTCAAAACGCGTTTGCGCATTATCTAATGCCCTGATGCTTAATCCGCCCAGCACAAGCATCGCAATAAAGGTGATGGCAAAAACAATAATTAATTTTCTTAAAATAGTCATAACGGCCTCAGGTGCAATCCATATCCAACGCGGATGCTATTTTTATCGGCGACTAAAGTGAAACCTTCAGCCAGAACATTATAAAAAGAGAGGTCTTTTAAGCCTTTTTTGATCTGGACACGGATTGCGGAGGAATAGTGATTAAATACAATGGGTAGTGATAACTAACAAAAGGTAAAAACCACTTTATATAATATATTTTGGATTCTTTAGATGGTGATTTAAATATATTCCACATCCATTGATGAAAAAGTGGCGTGTTAGTGTAGTGCTGGTGAAATATTAATGAGTAACACTTAATAATAAACTGCGAAACTCTCATCGCGGTGCTCGTTTTGCGGGCCTATTGTGTTCATATTCTACGTGTTTACTCTATGCAGAATTATCCTGTTTCAGGATAGATAAGTAGGACATGGATTTTCAAACTAATGAGATTTTCAGAGAGTAAATATATGGCTTCTGTCTACTCAGACGAGTACCAACGCGTTATCGCGGCACTTAAGCAAGCGCGTAAAGCGCAGGGCATCACGCAGATGCAGCTTGCCGAGGCGCTCGGACGACCACAATCCTTTATCGCCAAGAGTGAGAGCGGCGAGAGGAGGCTGGATGTGGTTGAGTTTGTACATCTGGCGAGGTTGGTGGGGCTGGCGGTAGAAGACGTGCTAAAAATCATTAAGTGAATGGCATGACACAAGATTCATTGCCCCTCCATATGGAGTTTTTGCATGAAAAAAGGAATATCGATTTGCTGCTTTATGGCGGGTGCTTTACTCATTTTTTACTATGTATTCATCACCGTTCCCGTAAAAATCATTGCCATCCATAAAGATAACTACGCCCCGGTTGTTGTCGTTGACCGGCTGCCACTATCAGATGCTAAGAAAATCGCGTGGTGGCGGGATGAAAGTAAAAATATCCTCACCAACGAAGATGACGCGCAAATCCATAATCGCGCGTTGAATTACTACATCTACCGTTTTGGCGAAGGCTATCAGGAGTCAGGCAAAGAGGATCGCCTCTGTTTCGACGATATGAAGGCACCTAAGAATTGCCTTGATAAAGATATTTTAATGATTGTCCGTTACCGAAAAAATGGCGATATTCAGTTCGATATTGATGACGATGCGTACATTCTCAGGCAGAGCGGTGAACTGAAGAAAGTCGATTAAAAGATTAAAGGCTCCCTGCGGAGCCTTTTTTGTTTATGCCAACCTTGGATACCCATCCGCAATCGCATCACCGGTAAATTGCGCGATCCACCCCTCGGGATTATCAAAAATCCTGATCGCCGTGAAGTTCGGTTCCGAACCCATATCAAACCAGTGCGGTGTGCCGGCGGGAACGGAGATAAGGTCGTTTTTCTCGCACAGTACCTGGTAGACCTCGTTGCCGATATGCAGGCAGAAGAGCCCGGCGCCTTCAACGAAGAAACGCACTTCATCCTCGCCATGAGTGTGTTCGCTGAGGAATTTGCTGCGCAGCGCCTCTTTTTGCGGGTTGTCGGCGCGCAGGCTGATCACGTCCCAGCTCTGGTAGCCTTTCTCCTCCACCAGCTTATCGATGGCGTGCTGATAGGCGTTGATCACCGTTTCCGGTGTTGGGTTAGCGCCCAAATCGCGGTCGGCCTGCCAGCGCTCAAAGCGCACCTCCTTCGCATTCAGCTTCTGCTGAATCTCTGCGGCGTCGGTGCTGTGCCATACCGGCGTGCTGGCATCGGTGTCGGTGTAAATCGTCAGTGCGCTCATGAGGGGATCTGCTCCGGCTTGATGGTGCTGAATGAGTTAACCTGGAGATGATGGCTGGCTGCGTCATCATCATCGCGAATCAGTTGCGTGGTGCGAAAACCGGCCTCTTCGGCAGCATCCAGCTCCTGATGAATGTCGGAGAGGAAGAGAATAGAAGAGGGCGGGAGCGCAAGCTGTGCGGCGATATTGCGATAGGACCGCACTTCGCGCTTCGCACCGACCAGCGTGTCGAAATAGCCGCTGAAGAGATGAGTAATATCACCTTCGTCGCTGTAGCCAAATAACAGTTTTTGCGCAGCAACGGAGCCAGAGGAATATACATAGAGATCAATGCCCTGCGCTTTCCAGTTCTCCAGCGCGGGCAGCACGTCGGGGTAGAGGTGGCCGGTAAAATCGCCGTTCACGTAGCCATCGCGCCAGATAATGCCCTGCAATGCTTTCAACGCCGTCGATTTACGGTCTTCATCCATAAATGAAAACAGCACTTCGATAAGCTCTGCGCTGGTGGCGTTCGGCTGTGCAATCTCTTCTCGCAGATTATCGAGAATGGTGCTGACCGGCTCCTGGTACTGCTGCGCGGTGACAAAACCCGCCAGCCGCTCGCGGGCGTAGGGGAAGAGAACGTTGTGCACAAAGCGGATATCGCTGGTGGTGCCTTCTATATCGGTGACAATCGCGCGGATCATAATCTCTCCAGCAGTCGGCGCTGCAATTCGCATTCAAATAAAAACTCCAGCCCTTCGAGGTGACGGCGCGCTTCGGCGACGTCGCGCCCCCAGCAGGTTAACCCGTGGCCGCGCAGCAGAAAACCATAACGTAACGGGTTTGATTCGGCATAAGCGGCGATGCGCCCGGCGAGCGCGTCGATATCCTGATCGTTATCGAAAATGGCAATCGGCACGCTATCGAGGTGCGTCTGCTGCCCGCTGAGGGATTTTTGCATCTCATATCCGCTTAGTTGCAGCGCGGCGCTTTTCTCCACCCGCGACAGCACGGTAGCGTTGACGGTGTGGACATGCAGCACTGCGTTAGCGTCAGGGTAGAGGCGGTAAATCAGAGTGTGGAGACCGGTTTCGGCGGAGGGTTTGCGCCCGGATGGCGCATGGTTATCGGCGATGGAGACCTGCAAAAAATCCTCCGGCGTAAGGCTGCCTTTATCTTTCCCGGACTCGCTCAGCCAGCACCATTCGGCACTTTGGCGCAGGGACATATTACCGCCCGTCGCGGGTGCCCACCCTTTGGCGCCGATCCAGTGGCAGGCAGAAACAAGTTGCTGGAGTTGCAGGTTGTCGGTCATCGCGTTTTCCTTATCAGGAATATCGTTGTGATATAGACGTCTAAGCGTCTTGATTGCCAAATACTAGCATCGTGTTATAGTGGCGGCAACTTGAGTCTCGACAGCAGGCACGAAAAGATGCGCAATAACCCTTTGATTCCTGAGAGTAAACTCCCCGCTTTAGGCACTACCATCTTCACGCAAATGAGCGCGCTCGCCCAGCAGCATCAGGCGATTAATCTGTCACAAGGCTTCCCGGATTTTGACGGCCCGCGCTATTTGCAGGAGCGGCTGGCGTATCACGTTGCGCAGGGCGCAAATCAATATGCGCCCATGACTGGCGTGCAGGCGCTGCGCGAAGCGATTGCCGAGAAAACGGCGGCGCTTTATGGCCATCAGCCGGACGTGAACAGCGACATTACCGTCACCGCCGGGGCGACGGAAGCGCTCTATGCGGCGATCACCGCGCTGGTGCGCGAGGGCGATGAGGTGATCTGTTTCGATCCGAGTTACGACAGCTACGCGCCTGCGGTTGAACTCTCTGGCGGGGTGCTGAAGCGCATCGCTCTGCAACCGCCGCACTTTCGCGTTGACTGGCAGGCTTTCGCCGCGCTGCTCAGCGATCGCACCCGGCTGGTGATTGTTAATACGCCGCACAACCCGTCGGCGACGGTGTGGCAGGAGGCGGATTTTGCCGCGCTGTGGCAGGCGATTGCCGATCGGGAGATCTATGTGCTGAGCGATGAAGTCTACGAGCATATCTGCTTTGCCGAGGGCGGGCATGCCAGCGTGCTGAAGCATCCGCAGCTGCGCGAGCGCGCCGTTGCCGTGTCGTCGTTTGGCAAAACCTATCATATGACCGGCTGGAAAGTGGGGTACTGCATTGCGCCCGCCGCCATCAGCGCCGAGCTGCGCAAAGTGCACCAGTACTTAACCTTTTCGGTGAACACCCCGGCGCAGCTGGCGCTGGCTGATATGCTGCGTGCCGAGCCACAGCACTATCGCGAGTTGCCGGAGTTTTACCGCGCGCGTCGTGACGTGCTGGTGAATGCCCTGCGTGATAGCAAGCTGGAGATTTTGCCCTGCGAAGGAACCTACTTTTTGCTGGCGGATTACAGCGCCATCTCCGATCTCGATGATGTCGCGTTTTGCCAGTGGCTGACCAAAGAGGTGGGGGTAGCGGCCATTCCGCTGTCGGTGTTCTGCGCCGATCCCTTCCCGCATAAGCTGATTCGCCTCTGCTTTGCGAAACAGGAATCGACGCTGCTGGCGGCGGCAGAGCGTCTCTGCACGCTGTAACGGCTTACTTCTCGCCCATAATCGTTTTGAGCTTTTCCGCATCCGGCAGGCCGACCGCCTGCTGGAGCACATTCTCTTCATTCATATAGTAGATAGCGGGTGTGGCGTTGGCCCCGAGATCGTCCATGATTTTCTGATTCAGATTGAGCGAGCGCATAATCGCCGGCGGAATGGTTTTCGGCAGCGCCAGCGTCATTTTCCCGTTCGACTGCTCATACTCATGCCAGCTTTTGGCCGGATCTTTCGCGCTGAGGATCGCCGCTGCCGCCGCCGGGCTTTCCGGTTTGATCACGCCGACCATTAAGGTGCGGATCTGCACCTTGCCGGACTCCACCCACGGGCGCGCCTGCTGCCAGAACTGTTTGCAGTAGGGGCAGTAGGGGTCGGCAAAGACATACACCACGCGCGGCGCGGTTTTTTGCCCGTCGAGGATCCACTCCGCTTTCTCCATCCGCTGCCAGAGTTCGCGCCCGGCCGGGCCATAGAGCTCCTGATTGAACAGCTTTTCGCTGAGATTGGTGCCCGCGTCGTCATACATATAGCCCGAGATGGCGTGTTTACCGTCCGGCGTGACGTAGATAGTGACGCCCATCTCCTGATATTTACCCAGATAGCCCTTCATCCCGCCCGGCGCGTCAAAGGATTTAATGATGGTAATACCTTGCTTTTCAATGGCTTTAACCGGCGCGGGCAGATCTTCGGCGTGCAGGGTCAGCGGCAGCAGGGTGAGCATTAACAGGCGCTTAAGCATAAAAATCCTTATCAATTCAGTGGGTAAAGGTAAGAAAGGCTAAACCTATCACAGCCATAGGCAAGAGACAGGGAATAATGATTGTCGAACTCCCAGGGGAGTGGTGTAATCAACCCTGTTTGCCGTCGACAGATGGCAGGCGTATCGCACAGCCAGCGTGCTGGCACTGAAGTCACCCGCGGGTATTTCAGATATTGAGGCCACCCGTACCGGTGGCCTTTTTACTTTTGGCTAATGTCTGTTCACAGAGTTGTTCGTTGGCGGTTGTTAGCTAACGCTTATTGATTTGATAATGCAAACGCATTAGCCGTCGTAAGCAAAGTTCGTTAACTTATGCCCCAACGAAAACACGGAGGAAGTATAGATGTCCTTAATTAACACCAAGATCAAACCTTTCAAAAACCAGGCGTTCAAAAACGGTGAATTCATCGAAGTAACCGAGAAAGATACCGAAGGCCGCTGGAGCGTCTTCTTCTTCTACCCGGCTGACTTCACCTTCGTATGCCCGACCGAACTGGGCGACGTGGCTGACCACTACGAAGAACTGCAGAAACTGGGCGTTGACGTTTACTCTGTTTCCACCGACACCCACTTCACGCACAAAGCATGGCACAGCAGCTCTGACACCATCGCGAAAATCAAATACGCGATGATCGGCGACCCGACTGGTGCCCTGACCCGTAACTTCGAAATCATGCGTGAAGACGAAGGTCTGGCAGATCGCGGTACCTTCATCGTTGACCCGCAGGGCATCATTCAGGCTATCGAAGTGACCGCTGAAGGCATCGGCCGTGACGCATCTGACCTGCTGCGTAAAATCAAAGCGGCTCAGTATGTTGCTTCTCACCCAGGCGAAGTGTGCCCGGCTAAGTGGAAAGAAGGCGAAGCGACCCTGGCTCCGTCCCTGGACCTGGTTGGCAAAATCTAAATTTCCGGCGGCGCAAAGTCTCTCCCGGTCTGCAAAACGTAGGCCGGGTAAGCGTAGCGCCACCCGGCGTAAAACGGGTGCATTGCACCCGTTTTTCTTCCACACACCATGATTCAAGTTGCATCCAGGCGGCTCCAATGAGGCAGCTTGCATGATGATGTTTTAAGAGAAGGATACCGACATGCTCGACACCACAATGAAAACCCAGCTCAAGGCTTATCTTGAGAAACTGACCAAGCCTGTTGAGTTGATCGCGACGCTGGATGACAGCGCGAAATCTACCGAAATTAAAGAGCTGCTGGGCGAAATCGCCGAGCTCTCTGACAAAGTGACCTTTAAAGAGGACAACACCCTGGCGGTGCGTAAGCCCTCTTTCCTGATCACCAACCCAGGCTCGCACACTGGCCCGCGCTTTGCTGGCTCTCCGCTGGGGCATGAATTTACTTCGCTGGTGCTGGCGCTGCTGTGGACCGGCGGTCATCCGTCGAAAGAGGCGCAGGCGCTGCTGGAGCAGATCCGCGATATCGACGGCGACTTCGAGTTCGAGACTTACTACTCGCTCTCCTGCCACAACTGCCCGGACGTGGTGCAGGCGCTGAACCTGATGTCGGTGCTGAACCCACGCATCAAGCACACGGCGATTGACGGCGGCACCTTCCAGAACGAAATCACCGATCGTAACGTAATGGGCGTTCCGGCGGTCTACGTTAACGGTCAGGAGTTTGGTCAGGGTCGTATGACGCTGACAGAGATCGTGGCGAAAATTGATACCGGCGCGGAAAAACGTGCGGCGGAAGAGCTGAACAAACGTGACGCTTACGATGTGCTGATTGTCGGCTCCGGCCCGGCGGGCGCAGCGGCCTCCGTCTACTCTGCCCGTAAAGGCATTCGTACCGGTCTGATGGGCGAACGCTTCGGCGGCCAGGTGCTGGATACCGTTGATATCGAAAACTACATCTCCGTGCCGAAAACCGAAGGCCAGCAGTTTGCGGGTGCCCTGAAAGCGCACGTTGCGGATTATGACGTTGATGTGATCGACAGCCAGAGCGCCAGCAAGCTGGTTCCGGCGTCGGTTGAAGGCGGCCTGCATCAGATTGAAACCGCGTCTGGCGCGGTGCTGAAAGCGCGTACCGTCATCATTGCGACCGGCGCGAAATGGCGCAACATGAACGTGCCGGGCGAAGATCAGTATCGCACCAAGGGCGTGACCTACTGCCCGCACTGCGACGGCCCGCTGTTTAAAGGCAAGCGCGTGGCGGTGATCGGCGGCGGTAACTCCGGCGTGGAAGCGGCTATCGATCTGGCCGGTATTGTTGAACACGTGACGCTGCTGGAGTTTGCTCCGGAGATGAAAGCGGATCAGGTGTTGCAGGATAAAGTTCGCAGCCTGAAGAACGTTGATATCGTTCTGAATGCGCAGACCACCGAAGTGAAAGGCGACGGCACCAAAGTGACCGGCCTTGAGTACCGCGACCGCGTGAGCGGCGATGTACATCAGGTTGCGCTGGCGGGGATCTTCGTGCAGATCGGTCTGCTGCCGAACACCACCTGGCTGGAAGGCGCGATTGAGCGCAACCGCATGGGCGAAATCATCATCGACGCCAAATGCGAAACCAGCGTGAAAGGCGTGTTCGCGGCGGGCGACTGCACCACGGTGCCGTACAAACAGATCATTATCGCTACCGGCGAAGGTGCCAAAGCGTCGCTTAGCGCGTTTGATTACCTGATCCGTACCAAAGCGTAAGCAGAATTAGAAAGTAAGAGTCACCTGCATATAAAAAGCTGCCGCAAGGCAGCTTTTTTTTACCCGGATGAAGCCGGATTACGGGTTGGGTGCCCCTTTTTTGCCGGATGGCGGCTGCGCCTTATCCGGCCTACAAAAGACCGCGATCCCTTTAACAACAACGCGCACAATCCCGTAGGCCGGATAAGCGTTAGCGCCATCCGGCAATAAGACAATCTACCGCACGACCAACACCGGAATATGCGCGTGGCGCACCACGCTGGAGGCATTGGAGCCGAGCAGATGGGTGCTAATGGAGGGGTTACGCGAGGCGATCACCACCATATCCGCATGCAGCTCTTCGCCGAGCTCATTGACCATATCGCGCACGCTGCCGAAGCGAACGTGGGTATGAATGCGCGAAGGATCGATGGAGAAATGGCTCCGCATACTCTCGAGGCGGGTTTGCGCCTCCTGGTGCAGATGCTCCTCAAAGCGGCGTAAATCGGCGGCGAAGCGGTGCAGGCTCAGGCTGGCGGAAGCGGGTAACACATGCAGCAGGTGAATAACACCTTCGCTCTGGGCGAGGAATTCGGCGTGACGAACGGCTTTATCACTTAACTCCATTTCGAAAATATCGACCGGCATAATGATTGTCTGATACATAAACGCGTCTCCCTGTGGGTTATGTCCCGGGAATTGAAGCACAAAGAGAGGGGGGATTTTGCTGCATGGGTGGCAAATCTGAACAATGGCGGGCGCCGGAAAGAGGATGCGGGCGCATCCTCTGCAAAACAAAGCAGGGCGGGGATCAGAGCATGAAATCGCCAGCGGCTTCGGGCTGGTAAAGCAGCTCCAGCACTTCAAGGTCGGTGGTGGTTCCCCCCGGCAACGTCCAGTGAATGGAATCACCAACACGTAAACCTAACAGCGCCGCGCCCACCGGGGCCAGTACCGACAGCTGCGTGGCGCTGTCTGTCATCTGCGCCGGGTAGACCAGCGTACGCACGCGGATTTCACCGCTTTTCAGCTCGCGGAATTTTACCGTGCTGTTCATCGTCACCACATCATGCGGCATCGCTTCTGGCGCGCACATATTCGCGCGATCCAACTCCTCATTCAGCGCATCCGCGACCGCAAGGCTGGCATGTGCAGGCTGCTCCAGCAAGCGGTCGAGGCGCTCAGCGTCTCGCTCATTAATGATAATGGCAGGTCTGGACATCTCTTACTCCGTGTCAGGTGATTGATCCAAAGAAAAACCCTCGCCGACGGGCAGCGAGGGTTTGTCTAAAGCTGATGATACTAACCCGGCCCCATGCTGTGAAGTGACCAGGCGCACATTTGCCTCAATTATGATTATTCCGCAGCGATCAGTAACCCGCGCTGTCGAGGATAAAGTGATCCCCACAGTTGCCGGGGTGCGGCTGTGGCAGTAGCGAGCGGCCAGAGAGCGGCGCGTTAATCGCTTCGGCTTTGATAGCTACCTGCATTTCTGTCAAATAGGCCGGGTTGCCGTTGCAGGTGAGTTTCACCGCTTTCACGCTCTGCTTACCGTAAGCCTCGGCGACGGCAGCATCAAAGGCGGTGCGGGTGATCGCTTTGCCGTAGTTATTGGCAAGAAATACCCCGAGCGGGCTGGTTTTGATCTCATGATTCAGACGTACCATCGCGCCAAAATAGTCATCGGGATCGAAGCCGAAACAGACGCCGTGCTTGGCATATTCATAACGCTCAAGGCAGGAGTTACCGCCGGAGCCGGGCATGGCGGCGTTGAGTTTATCTGCCATCTCCAGCGATAAACCGGTCTCTGCCGCCGCGCATTTCTGGCTGGTCTTCGCTTCCGGCATATTGGGGATCGGGCGCGTGGCGCAGCCAAAGCGCATCCAGCGGCGGTTATCGACGCCGCGCGCGGCGATCGATTTCGGCAGGCCCGGCCATAAACCGTGCACCGTCAAATTATCGGCTTTGTCGTCGGGGGATTTTTGCAGGCGGCACTCGTCAGGCTCGTCGCGCCCGTTGTCGTGCATGCTCTGGCAAAAACCGGTCTGCCAGGAGAGCGCCAGCACGTAGCGATCAAAATCGCCATACTGCTTCGGTTGCAGCGGTGCGGCATAGGCAGAAGTAAAGAGTAGCGCGGCAATGCCTGTGCTGATGAAGAGTCCCTTTTTAAACATTTCAGTTCCTGATTAATGGGTCCAGATAATTGCCATAGGTTATTAAACCATAAAAAAAGCGCCGGGCAGGCGCTTTTTCAACTTCTGAAACCCGGCAGGGTTAGTGAACCGCTGCGCCAGGCACAAGGATTTCGGTAGCGACAATCACCACCACCAGGCCAACCAGAATCGGCACGGAGGTGCGTTTTACCACTTCAAACGGCGAAATGTTTGCCATCCCGGCAACGGCAACCACCACGCCAGAAACCGGTGAAATGGTGCGACCGAGGTTGGAGGCCTGCAACATCGGAATCGACAGATAGGCCGGGTTGATGCCCGCTTCGCGCGCCAGTTTTGGGATCATCTCCACAAACGCGTAAAACGGTGCGTTGCCGGAACCCGTCGTCATTGCCGCCAGCATGGTGAGGATCACCAGCACCAGCATCAAAATAATGCTCGCGGAACCGAACGAGGTAGCAATGGAGATCAGGCTCTGGATAAAGCCGATGGTGCTCAGCCCCTGGGCGAAGACGCCCGCAGCAACCAGCAGCATCACGACACCGGCAAAGGCATCGGCCATGCCGCGCCAGGCCACTTCCAGCCCGCTGAAGACATTCTGCGTATTAAAGCCGCGCAAAAATTCCAGTACCGCGGCAATCAGCATACAGATCACGAGGATGGTAATAATGTGCAGTTCCGGGCCCCATTTGCCGTCAAAAATCAGCACGCCGATGATTGGCGTAAAGGGCAGGATGGCGTAAAAAGCGGGCGCGCGGGTGGTGATCTCTTTCACATCCAGCATTTCGCTAACAATGTTCTCTTTCTTATCAAGGTAGCGCTGCCAGAAGAAGTGAGCGATAGCCATGGCGATAATCGCGGCGATAGAGATCGGCAGGGTAGTTTTAAAGGCGAAATCAACCAGCGGCATCTCTGCGGCTTTCGCGGCGAGCACCACATCGCCGGAGGTGGGCGAGAGAATAATCGCTGCCGGGGAGGCGCAAATCGCCGCCGCCGCGCCGCGGCTGATGCCGACGTTAACCATCACCGGGAAGAGCGTTGCCATCAGCAGCACGCCGAGGCCGGTTGCCGAGGAGACCGCCAGCGACATCAGGCAGGCGACAAAGTAGGCGGCAATCATCAGGATATAGGGCGAGTTGATAAAGCGCAGCGGGCGCGAGGCCAGCTTTACCACCATATCGTTAGCGCCGATGTGCGTCATGTAGGCAGCAAAACCGCACAGCATCATGATCATCATGCCGAGATCGCCGCCGCGGCTCATCAGCAGGATTTTTATATATTCGACAATGTCGGTGGCGCGATACCCGGTGCTGGTGGTGCTGGAGGGTAATATTGAGTGGCCCATCAGCGCGCTGACGATCAATAACGCCAGACCGCCGACAAACAGCACGCCGGTGGCGGAGTAGCCTTTAATGATGTAGCGGGCAACGCCGACAATTACCACGACGCCGATCAACAGCTCAATCAGGGTTGAAATCATATTGGGTCCCGGAGGTTGGACAAAAAAAGTAAAGTAATCAAAACTGCACCGCAATGTGCCGAATAACGGCAGCGTGATAGCTGATTAAAATCAACAAAGCGCTGCATTGCGCGCAATATTACGTGAATTGTTATAAATCAGAAAAATAAATACGGGTGAAACGATAATTCAGGCTAATGAATTTCGGCAGTTATGTTTTATTCGTGATAACGGTTGGTTAATTGTTTTGGCGTTTTTCGTTTCAGTTTGATTTGACAGCAAAATTCACTAAAAAAGCCTTTAAAAATAGAAAGCGGGCTGCTTATACTCGCCGTTACCTTCACTCACCCATGGCGATGTTATGCACGCAGCCTGGCTCTACCGATTGCGCTTTATTAAGCGGCATTTATTAATGCTGCTTATCGCACTGGGTTGGCTGCTGATCCAGAGCCAGATGGCGATTGCCTCCCACGGCTGCGCGCTTCCGGTACCGGGTGAAGCGATGGCGCAGCAGCATCTGCATCATCTGGCAATGGGTGATGGCGCGCCCATTGCCCACGCGATGAAAGCGCCGCTCTGCGAGAAGCACTGCGTGCCCGATCAGGTGCAAAAAGAGAGCCATTACCCTTCACTGGCGGCGCTGCCCGCCACGATAACGCTGGCGATTGCCGAACCCGTTTGTTCTGCTATCACTTCGCGCAGCTGGGTATTAACCCCGCCTGCCGCTGGCCCTCCGGCAACCATCCGCTTCTGCCGTTTTCGCGAATAGAGACCTGTTAACACATTGATTTGAATTTCATTGATGTTTAACAGGAGATTTTCTATGCGTAGCTATTTACTCTGCCTGCTCTCAGGCATCCTGCTTTTCCCGCATCTCAGCGCTTACGCGCAAACGCACGACATGGCGCACCATCACGCGATGCCGGCTCAGGTTTATCAAAGCCAGGGCACTATCAAAAAAATCACCCCGCAGGCGATCTCTATCGCCCATCAGGCTATTCCCGCGCTGCACTGGCCGCCGATGACCATGCAGTTTACGGTTGCGCCGGAGCATCCGCTGGCGCAGGTGAAGGTGGGCGATAACGTTCGCTTCAGTTTCAGCCAGAGCGATCGGGGTTACACCCTTATTGCCTTAACGCCGTTACCGTAAGCGGGAGTAACCATGAAAGGATACTCGCTGAGCCTGCGGCTCGGCGGCGTTTGCCTTGCGCTTATCTGCTCCGCCGCGCAGGCGGAGTCGCTAACGCTGACGCAAACCCTCGCCGCCGCAGAGCGCTACTCTGCTGAACTTTCTGCTAACCGTAACGAAGCCCGGGCGCTGGATGCGATGGCCGATTCCGCCCACCAGTTGCCTGACCCCAAACTCAAATTCGGCATTGAGAATGTGCCGGTACAGGGCAATAACGACCGCCGTTTGACCCGCGAAGGCATGACCATGCAGCGCATTGGCGTGATGCAGCAGTATGTCAGCGCGGAAAAACGCGATCGCAAGGCCGACACCTTGCTGGCCGAAGCGCGCAGCGTCGAGGCCAAATCCCACGTGGTGCGCGCGGCGCTCCAGCGCGATACCGCCCAGGCGTGGCTTGAGCTGGCGCTCTCGCAGCGGGCGCTGCACACCGCCCGGCAATTAGTGGCAGAAACCGCGCGTCAGCAGGGCGCGCAACGCGCCAGCGTTGGCACGGGTAATGCCCTGCCGGACAGCATGCTCGCCTTTCAAATCGGCCTGAGCGCGATGCGCGATAAAGTCACTCTTGCCGAGCGGGATGTGCAACTGGCGCAGACCCGGCTGATACAGTTGACCGGGCAGCCGATCACCGCTGTCAGCGGCGAGCTTCCCCGCTATCAGCGTCTGCCCGCCGATGAGAAAACGCTGGAGGAGGCGATTCGCCAGCATCCCGACATGCTGGCTGCCGCAAGTGTTGCCAACAGCGCCAAAGCCCGCTCGGCGGAGTCGGCGATTGCCGCACTCCCCGATGTCGAGGTGGAGGTGTGGTATGGGCGGCGTGCCGAGGGGTATGAAGATATGGCCGGGGTGATGTTTACCGTCGACCTGCCGCTGTTTCAGTCCCGCCGACAGGATAAAGATCACGCCGCCGACATCTCGCGCACCTTGCAGGCCAATGACCAACTGGCGCTCGCCGAGCGTGAGCATCTCGCCGAACTTCACACCCTGATTGCCCAGTACAACGCCGCGCAAGCCCTCTGGCAGCGCCAGCGGGATGACGTGCTGCCGCTTTTGCGCAGCCGTGCCGCGCTGTTAGCGGCCCAGTATCGCGCCGGGCAGTCCGATCTCCCGGCGCTGCTTGAGGCGCGCCGCAGCGTGCTCGACGGTGAACTGGCGCTCAATCAGGCCGAAAAAACGATGGCGCAGCAGTGGACAGCGATCCGCTGGCTTATCCCGCAGGAGGTGATGTGATGAAACGAACTCTGTTAGCCGTGGCGGTTGCCGCCTGCGTAGCTGCCAGTGCCGGTTACCTTGCGGGTCGCCACCAGAGCGTACCCGCTGAAAGCAGCCAGCCGTCGCAGGCGCGTAAAGTGCTCTACTGGTACGACCCGATGGTGCCGGATCAGCGCTTCGATAAGCCGGGCAAATCGCCCTTTATGGATATGCCGCTGGTGGCGAAATATGCCGATGATGCACCCGTTGACGGTGGCGTGCGCATCAGCGCCCAACAGCAGCAAAACCTTGGCATGACCACCGCCAGGGTGGAGAAACGGCCGCTCGCCAGCGCTTTCAGCGCGTTTGCCAGCGTGACTACTGATGAGCGTGCGATGCAGATCGTGCCGTCACCGGCGGCGGGCGTAGTGGAGAAACTCTTTGTCCGTGCGCCGCAGCAGTGGGTGAAAAAGGGCGAGGCGCTGGCGCAGCTCTGGATCCCGCAGTGGACCAGTGCGCAGCAGGAGTATCTGGCGGTGCGCCAACTCGGCGACAGCGAACTGACGCGCGCCGCCCGCGAACGGCTGGCGTTGCAGTTTATGCCGCAAGAGGTGATTCGCGCGGTGGAGCGCAGTGCCAAAGCGCAGACCCGGCTGATTATTCGCGCCGCGCGCGACGGCTATGTCACTAAACTCGATACCCGCGAAGGGGCGCAGGTCGCCGCCACGCAAACGCTGTTTGAACTGGCGAGCCTCGATCCGGTCTGGCTGCTGGTCGATTATCCGCAAAGCCAGGCGCAGGCGCTGACGGCTGGCAGCGAGGTGGAAGCGACCAGCGAAAGCTGGCCGGGCGAGCGATTCCACGGTCGTGTCAGTGAACTGTTGCCGCAACTCGCCAGCGCCACACGCACGCTCCAAGCGCGCATTGTGCTGAATAATCCGCAGCAAAAGCTGAAACCCGGCATGTTTCTTACCGTCACCCAGTCGGAAGGAGCACAGCAGCCGGCGGTGCTGGCCATCCCGGAAGAGGCGTTAATCGAAAGCGGGCGCGCCAGCCGCGTGCTGCTGGCAACCGGCGAGGGCCATTTCCGTGCGGTGAATGTGACGCCCGGACGGCGCGCGCAGGGCTGGCGGGAGATCCTCTCCGGGTTACAGGAGGGCGATGAGGTGGTCACTTCCGGCCAGTTCCTGATCGACTCCGAAGCGAGCCTGCGCAGTGCTTTGCCAGAGTCATCACCTGTCGTCAAAAAAACAGCGGAATATCGCGCCAGCGGCGTGGTGCAGGCGGTAGATAACGGCATAATCACCCTCAGCCATCAACCGATCCCTGAGCTGAACTGGGGAGCGATGACGATGGACTTTACGCTTACAGATCCCGCTCCGCAGGTGAAGGTGGGCGATAAAGTGATGTTCAGCTTCACGCTGGATGATGAGGCGGGCGCGGTAATCACCCATCTGATGCCGCAGCAGGAGGCGAAGAAATGATTGCTGCCGTCATTCGTGCGTCATTACGCAACCGCCTGCTGGTTCTGCTGGCGGCGCTTGTCCTCACCGGCTGGGGCATCTGGTCGCTGCAACGGGCACCGCTTGATGCGTTGCCCGATCTCTCGGATGTGCAGGTGATTATTCGCGCCAGCTATGCGGGCAAAGCGCCGCAGCTGATTGAGGATCAGGTGACCTATCCGCTGACCACCGCCATGCTCTCGGTGCCGGGGGCGAAAACCGTGCGCGGCTACTCAATGTTTGGCGATGCTTATGTCTATGTGCTGTTTGACGATGACACCGATCTCTACTGGGCGCGCTCGCGGGTGCTGGAGAGCCTGAGCCAGATTCAGGCATCGCTGCCCGCCGGGGTGGAGGTGGGCCTTGGGCCGGATGCCACCGGCGTCGGCTGGATCTATGAGTATGCGCTGGTGGATCGCAGCGGTAAGCACAACCTCGCCGAGCTGCGCGCCTTGCAGGACTGGACGCTGAAATTTGAGTTGAAAACTGTGCCTAATGTTGCGGAAGTCGCCAGCGTCGGTGGCATGGTGCGCCAGTACCAGATTGTGCCGGACCCGCAAAAGATGCGCGCGCTCAATATCACCCATCAGCAGTTAGTAAGCGCGGTGCAGGCGGCAAATCAGGAGAGCGGCGGCGCGCTGCTGGAGATGGGCGAAGCGGAGTTTATGCTGCGCACCAGCGGCTACTTACGCCAGCCGGAGGATTTTCGCCAGACGGTGATCGCCAGCCGCGACGGCGTGCCGGTGATGCTTTCCGATATCGCGACCGTGCGCCTCGGGCCTGAGCTGCGCCGGGGCGTGGCGGAGTATAACGGCGAGGGTGAAGTGGCGGGCGGCGTGATTGTGATGCGCTACGGCAAGAATGCGCTGCAAACCATTCAGGCGGTCAAAGCGAAGCTTGCTGAGATACAAAAAACGCTGCCTGCCGGAGTGGAGATTGTGCCGGTTTACGACCGCTCGACGCTGATTGAGAGCGCCGTCGGCACGCTGACCCATAAGCTGACTGAAGAGTTTATCGTTGTTGCGCTGGTCTGCACGCTGTTCCTGTTTCACTTTCGCTCAGCGCTGGTGGCGATTGTCTCACTGCCACTGGGCATTCTCGGCGCGTTTATCGTCATGCACTACCAGGGGATCAACGCCAATATTATGTCGCTTGGCGGCATCGCGATTGCCATCGGTGCAATGGTCGATGCGGCGATTGTGATGATTGAGAATATGCACAAAGTGATGGAGCAGTGGCGGCACGATAACCCTGGTCGCCTGCCGGCGCGGGGCGATTACTGGCGCTTCTCCGAACAGGCGGCGGTGGAGGTCGGCCCGGCGCTCTTTTGCAGCCTGCTTATCATCACCCTGTCGTTTATTCCCGTCTTCTCGCTGGAGGCGCAGGAGGGGCGCATGTTCTCGCCGCTGGCATTCACTAAAAGCTGGGCGATGGCTGTCGCTGCCGGGCTCGGCATTACGCTGGTGCCGGTGCTGATGGCGCTGTTTATTCGCGGCAAGATCCCTGATGAGAAGGCCAACCCGATTAACCGCGTACTGATCCGCCTGTATGAACCGCTGCTGGATAAGGTGCTGGCGTGGCCGAAAGCGACGCTCGCCATCGCCCTGCTGCTGTTGCTGGCGACCGCCTGGCCGCTCAGCCGCCTTGGCAGTGAATTTATGCCGCCGCTTGATGAGGGCGATCTGCTCTATATGCCGTCGACGTTGCCGGGTATTTCCGCCCGCGAAGCGGGGCGCTTGCTGCAACAAACGGACCGCTTAATCAAAAGCGTACCGGAGGTGGAGAGCGTGTTTGGTAAAGCGGGCAGGGCGGAGAGTGCGACCGACCCCGCACCGTTGACCATGCTGGAAACCACCATCCGCTTCAAGCCGCGCGCGCAGTGGCGGCCCGGTATGACGCCGGAAACGCTGATCGACGAACTGGATAGAACCGTCAGCGTGCCGGGCATTGCCAATGTCTGGGTGCCGCCAATCCGTAACCGTCTCGACATGCTGGCGACCGGCATTAAGAGCCCGGTGGGGATTAAGGTGAACGGCAATAACATTGCCGATATTGAGCGCGTGGCGCAGCAGATAGAGCAGGTGGTGAAAAGCGTGCCGGGCGTCACCTCCGCGCTGGCGGAGCGGCTGGCGGGCGGGCGCTATGTTGATATCAACATTAATCGCCAGCAGGCCGCGCGTTATGGCGTCTCGGTGCAGGAGTTACAGTCGCTGGTTTCAACCCTGGTGGGCGGCGAGAAGATTGGCGAGGTGTTACAGGGGCGCGAGCGGTTCCCCATCAATGTGCGTTACCCGCGGGATCTTCGGGCGAACGTCGACGATCTGCGCGCGCTACCGGTGATCACCGCCAGCGGCAGCCAGATTGCGCTCGGCGATCTGGCAGAAGTGGTTATTACCGAAGGGCCGCCGATGCTGAAGAGCGAAAATGCGCGCTTGTCGAACTGGATCTACGTCGATCTGCGTGGGCGTGATTTGAAGTCGGCGGTGGAGGAGATGCAGCAGCGGGTGGCGCAGCAGGTGAAGCTGCCGCAGGGCGTTACGCTCAGCTGGTCCGGGCAGTTTGAGTATCTAGAACGCGCGACGGCGAAGTTGAAAATTGTCCTGCCGGTGACGCTGATGATTATCTTTGTTCTGCTGTTTATTACCTTCAAACGGGTATCTGATGTCCTGTTAATTATGGGGACATTGCCCTTCGCATTAATAGGCGGCGTCTGGTTGCTCTGGCTACTGGGATATAACTTATCGGTGGCTGGAGCTGTCGGTTTTATTGCGCTGGCCGGTGTAGCCGCAGAGTTCGGGGTTATTATGGTGCTCTATCTCAATCATGCGCTTGAGAAATATCGCATCTCTGAATCCGATGAACCTAATAAACGACTGCTTCTCGCAATACATGAGGGGGCGGTTTTACGCGTGCGCCCGAAAGTGATGACGGTGGCGACCATTATGGCCGGGCTGCTGCCTATCATGTGGGGCGGCGGCAGCGGCGCAGAGGTGATGAGCCGTATCGCGGCACCGATGATCGGCGGGATGGTCACCGCTCCGCTGCTATCAATGCTGATGATTCCGGCGCTCTATTATCTGCTGCATCAAAAGCGCTGACCTTAATAAGTGCCCCGGCAACGGGGCACTTGATACTTTATTAAGTTTTGTAACCAGTCAGGAAATGGGACTCTTCCTGGCAGCTTTAAGAATAACGCTAATTTCGTTAAGGAACTATTAAGGTAAGGTGTCGGAAAATAGAAGTTGATTTGTTATATGGAAAATTTGTTGTGGCTGTTTATAAAAAATTTAAATATTTCGCTGTCTTTTTGTGTTTACAGATTTTACTGATTCCAACACTTCACGCAGCAGACAAACCCTGGTACACCGTTTTCGCTGACAACGTTAAGCAAACGTGGCAGCAGCCGGATAACTACGATCTCTATGTGCCTGCCATCACCTGGCATGCGCGTTTTGCCTATGACAAGGACAAAACCGATCGCTATAACGAGCGTCCGTGGGGCGCAGGCTTTGGTCAGGATCGCTGGGATGAGAAAGGGAACTGGCACGGGCTCTACCTGATGGCGTTCAAAGACTCCTTTAACAAGTGGGAGCCAATTGGCGGCTACGGCTGGGAAAAGACCTGGCGCCCGCTGGCGGATGAGAATTTCCATCTGGGTCTTGGTTACACTGCGGGTGTCACCGCGCGCGATAACTGGAAATACATCCCGATTCCGGTGCTGCTGCCACTGGCCTCCATTGGCTATGGACCGGCGACGTTCCAGATGACCTACATTCCCGGCACTTACAACAACGGTAACGTTTACTTCGCGTGGATGCGCTTTCAGTTTTGATCGCCGCATCAGTGGTTATAGTGAACAAAGAGTAAACAGCGCGAAAAACGCGGAATAATGCGGCGCTGGAAAAAAGTTCGCGACATTTATCACTTTTTCGCGAATAACGACTGGACAAAACTCGCGACAATTGTTGTACTGATACCCGACACAGCATTTGTGTCGTTTTTTCATGTAAAGGTAATTTTGATGTCTAAGATTAAAGGTAACGTTAAGTGGTTTAATGAATCCAAAGGATTCGGTTTCATTACTCCGGAAGATGGCAGCAAAGATGTGTTCGTACACTTCTCTGCAATCCAGAGCAATGGTTTCAAAACCCTGGCCGAAGGTCAGCGCGTTGAGTTTGAAATCACTAACGGTGCCAAAGGCCCATCTGCTGCTAACGTAATGCCTGTTTAATCAGCGCGTACAGCAAGAATTCCAAAACCCGCCGAAAGGCGGGTTTTTTATTGCCTTCAGTTTGCGTTAGCGGTTGAGAGGAGCCAGAACGCCAGTGCGGTCATGGCAAACGATCCCAACAGGTTAACGGCGACATTCAGCAGCGCCCAGCCTGCGCGCCCTTCCTGCAGTAAAAACACCACTTCCGCCGAAAAGGTGGAGAAGGTCGTCAACCCGCCGCAAAACCCGGTGGTTATCAGCACTTTCCACACCGGATCGATATGCGTCATACGGTTAAACCACGCCAGCCCGGCGCCAATAATAAATGCGCCAATTAAGTTCGCCGTCAGCGTACCAAGCGGAATGATTTGATGAACCGGGTTAAGCTTCATACTTAACATCCAGCGCGCCACGCTGCCCGTGCCGCCGCCAATAAATACCGCTAAAAGGAGTTGTAACACTGAGCTATCCTGCTATCTGATAAGTGAATGTGCCGAGTTTACCGTCGTGGCCGGAAACTGGCTATGGCAATACTGTAAGGAGAAACGTGATGATTGTTGCTGCCGGACAATTTGCTGTCACACCCGTGTGGCAAACTAACGCCCGTACGTGTGTATCCTTAATGGCACAGGCCGCGCGTCAACAGGCCTCGCTGCTGGTGCTGCCAGAGGCATTACTGGCGCGGGATGATAATGACCCGCATATGTCGGTGAAATCCTCACAGCGGCTTGATGGGGGCTTTCTGAGCCTGCTTTGCGAAGAGAGCCGACGTAATACCATGACCACTGTACTGACCATCCACGTTCCGTCAACAGCGGGCAGGGCGGTTAATACGCTGGTGGTATTGCGCGGCGGGGAGATCATCGCGCAGTATGCCAAGCTGCATCTTTATGATGCGTTCAGCATGCAGGAGTCCGCACGGGTCGACGCCGGAAACACATTGCCACCGCTGATTGAGGTGGAGGGCATGCTGGTGGGTTTGATGACCTGTTACGATCTGCGTTTCCCGGAGCTGGCATTATCGCTGGCGTTACAGGGTGCTGAACTGCTGGTGGTGCCCGCTGCGTGGGTGCGCGGGCCGCTAAAAGAGATGCACTGGGCGACGCTGCTTGCCGCGCGGGCGCTGGATACCACCTGTTATGTGGTGGCTGCCGGCGAGTGCGGCAACAAGAATATTGGCCAAAGCCGGATCGTCGAGCCGCAAGGTGTTACGCTTGCCGCGGCAGCCGAGGAGGCGCAGTTAATTTTTGCCGATGTGACGGCTGAGCGCGTGGCGCAAACGCGGGAAAAGCTTCCTGTTTTGCGTAACCGCCGTTTTGCGCATCCTCAATTGTTGTGATGTTTTTTTAATCAGTGCTTGATTCATCTCGTTACAGATTGCTATTGTGTGCGCGCACTGAATGACCGTTAATGGTGTCAGGTTATCAACGGTGCTTTTTACAGCCTGTTTTATGAAAGAAGGTATCTATGGGTGAGATTAGTATTACTAAACTGCTGGTCGTGGCCGCGTTAGTGGTTCTGCTGTTTGGGACCAAGAAACTGCGTACACTGGGTGGCGATCTTGGTGCAGCGATCAAGGGCTTCAAAAAAGCCATGAACGATGATGACGCCGCGAAGAAAGACGCAGACGTTGTCACAGCAGAGAAACTCTCTCACAAAGAGTAATCGCGCCACGACAGGCGAAAAAAAACCGGCTATCAGCCGGTTTTTCTGTTTTGAGTGTAAGTAAGTGTTACTTCACTTCCATCCCTTTGGCCTGCAAATCTGCATGGTAGGATGAGCGGACGAACGGACCGCAAGCGGCATGGGTAAAGCCCATCGCCAGCGCTTCCTCTTTCATCTCTTCAAACTCATCCGGGCTGACGTAGCGCTGCACCGGCAGGTGGTGACGGCTCGGTTGCAGATACTGGCCCAGCGTCAGCATGGTCACGCCATGGCGACGCAGATCGCGCATTACTTCAATGATTTCCGCATTGGTTTCGCCTAAACCGACCATCAGGCCCGATTTTGTCGGGATCTCCGGGTGCGCTTCTTTAAAACGCTCCAGCAGTTTCAGCGACCAGTTGTAATCAGCACCAGGACGCACCTGGCGGTAGATACGCGGCACGTTTTCCAGGTTGTGGTTGAACACATCCGGCGGCGTGGCGGTGAGGATATCAAGCGCGCGATCCATACGGCCGCGGAAATCCGGCACCAGGGTTTCGATTTTGATCGTCGGGCTCTTCTCACGGATCGCGGTAATGCAGTCCGCAAAGTGCTGGGCACCGCCGTCGCGCAGATCGTCGCGGTCAACGGAGGTGATCACCACATAACGCAGCGCCATATCGGCGATAGTCTGCGCGAGTTTCAGCGGTTCGTTGGCATCCGGCGCAACAGGACGGCCATGCGCCACATCGCAGAACGGGCAGCGACGCGTACAGATGGCGCCAAGGATCATAAACGTTGCGGTACCGTGGTTGAAACACTCAGCGAGGTTCGGGCAGGAAGCCTCTTCGCAAACAGAGTGCAGCCCGTTTTTGCGCATGGCAGCTTTGATACCCTGGATACGGGAGGAGTCGGCCGGGAGTTTGATTTTCATCCATTCCGGTTTTCTTAACAGGGCTTCACGCTCTGTTGCCACGTTTTTTACCGGGATAAGCGCCATTTTATCGGCGTCGCGATACTTTACACCGCGTTCCATCACAATGGGTTTACTCATAGCGTGCGTGTTCCAGTTGCGGGTGACGAAGAAGGCATTTCAATTCAAGGAGAAGTTGTATTTATCAACTATTTTTGAATTAACGTAGGCGCAGTATACCATCTCTGGCGGGGATAAAGCAGCCTGACGGACTGCCAAATTGTGAAATAGTTGTTGTTTTGTGCTAAAGGCCCGCAGGCCATTTATCACTTTTCCTGGTGCCAGCGGGCGTTAAAACGCCCGTCTGATCACATCTACCACGCTCTCCAGCACCGGGTCGCGCAGGCTTAACTTGTTGTAGTAAAGCGAAATATCCAGGCGCTCATTGTTGACCGGCGGGAAGGGGATCTCGACCAGCGGCCAGCAGTGGCGGAAAAGTTCATATAAACGGTACGGCATCAGACCGAGCAGATCGCTGTTACCAATCAGTGCAGCGATTGTGAACATATTGTAACTGCTAAACGAGACCTGGCGTTCAGGGAAGAGATCCTGCATCCGCTGGCGCAGCGCGCTCAGGTTTTGCCCCTCAAGCATCAACAGCGTGTGCTCATACTTCTGCAACGCCAGCTCATTAATCGGTTCGTTCAGGCAAGGGTGATCTTTGCGGCACACCAGCATCAGGCGGTCAGAAAAGAGTACGTGGTGATTGATGGTGCGCGAACTGGCGATATGGGTATCGATAATCAGATCGGTCTGGAACTGGCTGAGCTGACTTTCAGCATCGCTTATCGGGATGTTGCGCATCATCAGATGCGGGGCGCTCTCTTTGATCGCCTGAAAGACCACCGGGATCACCAGCGCGCCAATAGAGGGCGTGGTACCCACCGTTATCGTGCGCTGCTTATCGTAGCTGCCGGTTAAATCGAGCGCGCCGAGAATCGACTCCAGCCCCTGGCTGATATATTCATGCAGATGGGCTGCATAAGCGGTCGGCGTCACGCCCTGACCTTTGCGAATGAAAAGCGGATCGGGAAATATTGAACGCAATTTTTGGATTGACTGGCTAATAGCGGATGGCGTCAGGTTCAGCACTTTCGCGGCGTTAACGATCCCTTTATGCACATATACCGCCTCAAAAATGGTCAATAAATTGAGATCAATATTGCGCAGGGTTCGGAAGACTTGCGGCTTATCATCCTGGGGACGCACTGTTATTCGCTTTTCCGGCAGGCTCTTATTATCCACGCTTGTGCTCCGTTTTCATTCGCAATATGAATGATAGTTGAATTTGTTTTTTTTGTTCATCAGCAAACTGAGTTAACGTCCTGTCTCGTCTCATCATTACGTAGATTTTTTCATCACGATGCCGGGCAATGCAGTCGGAAAACAATTGGCCTGAAGCATATGTAAGAAGTCTGGCGAAGCATGGTAACGCATATTAGCCAGAGAGGGCAGGCAGGTTGAAAATAGAGAATATGGCTTCTATTGTAAAGCGTTAACAGGGCAAATAAATAACGACCCGCACAAATTGCGGGCCATCATACATCATACATTAAGCGCTCATATATTGATGAGGCGGATTGTTTAGTAACGCTAAAAAGTGCTGGATAAGAATCGTCCTTATTTTATCCATGTTCGCGTTTTCAACAAGTTTGCTGACCTGGGTCATTTCCATCCCGGCATAACCGCACGGGTTGATGCGCATAAACGGTGCGAGGTCCATATCAATATTCAGCGCCAGACCATGGAATGAGCAGCCTTTGCGGATGCGTAAACCGAGCGAGCAGATCTTCTTGCCATCGACATAGACGCCCGGCGCATCCGGCCGTGCATTCGCCACAATATCGAGCTGCGCCAGGGTATTGATCACCGTGTTTTCCAGCAGCGTGACCAGCTCACGCACGCCAATTTTCCGGCGCTTGAGGTTAATCAACACATAAATAACCTGCTGACCCGGCCCGTGGTAGGTCACCTGGCCACCGCGATCGCTCTGAATGACCGGAATATCGCCCGCGGCGAGCACGTGTTCGGCTTTACCGGCCTGGCCCTGGGTAAAAACAGGCGGGTGTTCCACCAGCCAGATCTCATCGGGGGTGTCGTCATCGCGGCGATCGGTGAAGTCGTGCATCTCCTGAGAAACAGGCGCGTAGGGCTGTAAACCAAGATTGCGGATAAGAATGGTGTCCTGAGACAAAACGGCATCTCCGGCGGAGAAAAGAGTGCGGGGAGTATATCACAGCGAAAACGTTACCCGAATGGCTCCGGGTAACGTCACTAACTTTTACAGCACCATACGAACAATTTCGATATTGCCAAGCTCTTCGTACAGCGTTTCAACTTGTTCAATATGCGTCGCGTTGATGGTAATTGAGACCGAGTGGTAGTTGCCTTTGCTGCTCGGTTTTACCTGCGGAGAGTAATCACCTGGCGCATGGCGCTGTACCACTTCAACCACCAGATCAACCAGCTCAGGCTTCGCCAGACCCATCACTTTGTAAGTAAAAGGTGTCGGGAATTCAAGCAGTTCTTTAAGATTGGTTTTCATGTCAGCTCCGGCGTAAAAAATAACAACTCCTGCCGAAGGGGCAGGAGTTTTTTGAGATGTTCAGTATATGGGGGCAGAGATCACACTTTCAAGTGCGCAATCTTTAGCCAAACCAGTGGTGGAACATCAATTTAATGTAATCAATGATTTTGCCGAAGAAGTTACCTTCCGGGATCTCCTGCAGCACCACCAGCGGACGCTGTTCGATGGTTTTGCCATCAAGCTGGAAGTTGATGCTGCCGACCACCTGGTTTTTCTGCAACGGCGCGTGCAGCTCGCTGCTGTTCAGCACATAGCTCGCTTTCAGGTCTTTCATACGACCGCGCGGAATGGTCAGGTAGACATCTTTATCCACGCCCAGCGAGGCGCGATCGCTGTCACCAAACCAGGCTGGCTCAGAGGCGAACTCTTTCCCGGCTTTCAGCGGGCTGACGGTTTCGAAGAAGCGGAAGCCCCAGGTGAGCAGTTTCTTGCTCTCGGTTTCACGCCCTTTAAAGGTACGTCCACCCATCACGGCGGAGATCAAACGCATCTGGCCTTCGGTTGCCGAGGCCACCAGGTTGTACCCGGCGCGATCGGTGTGACCGGTTTTGATGCCGTCAACGTTCAGGCTGTTATCCCACAGCAGACCGTTACGGTTGGTCTGGCGGATGCCGTTGAAGGTGAACTCTTTCTCTTTGTAGATGGAGTATTCGTTCGGCACATCGCGGATCAGCGCCTGGCCAATCAGCGCCATATCACGGGCGGAGCTGTACTGACCTTCAGCGTCCAGGCCGTGCACGGTCTGGAAGTGGCTGTTTTTCAGGCCCAGCGCGTTAACGTAGCTGTTCATCAGGCCAACGAATGCGTCCTGGCTGCCGGCGACGTAGTCGGCCATTGCCACGCAGGCGTCATTACCCGATTGCAGGTTGATACCACGGATAAGCTGGGAAACCGGCACCTGCATGCCAGGTTTCAGGAACATCAGCGAGGAGCCGCGGAACACCGGGTTGCCGGTTGCCCAGGCGTCATTACCGATGGTCACCACATCGCTCTCTTTGAACTTACCCGCTTTCATTGCCTGACCGATAACGTAGCTGGTCATCATTTTGGTCAGGCTTGCCGGATCGCGACGCGCATCGGCGTTCTGTTCCGCCAGCACTTTGCCGGAGTTGTAATCGATCAGGATATAGGACTCCGCATCGATCTGCGGAACGCCTGGGATCATGGTTTTAATGTTCAGGTCATCGGCATGCGCAGCGGAGAGGGCAGCTGCGGTCAGCGCCGTGGTGAGCGCCAGGCGCTGCACGAAACGAGCGGAAAAAGTGGTCTTCATGGTCGAACAACGACATCCGTGATGGAGTTAAAAAAAGTGCCTTACTATAGCAAAAGCTATACCGGCAGGCATCTGACTTTGCGCGTGAGAGTGTGAATCATACTTACACAAATTGACAAACTCAGACACCTTTCCTGACTACTGGGCGCGGGTTACAAAAGATTGTAACTGCGCTTCGCTCTGCAGACGCTGCTGCAGTGCGCTGGCCTCAGACTTATTGCTGAACGGCCCTAACTGGATACGCCACACCGCACCATTCTGCGTCACGCGGCCCGGCACGGAGAACTGCTGCGCCAGGCGCTGCTGATACTGCTGCGCGCGGGTCTGATCGCTTACTGCGCCAACCTGCACCACATAGCTTCCGCTGGCCGCTGCGGCGGCGGCAGGCGCACTGGCAGCCGGTGCCGCGCTGTGAACGGTGCCCTGCACCGAACCAGGTGCCGTCACCGGGGAGTTACGCGTTGCAGGCGCAGCCGTCTGTGTAACCGGCTCTGTCTGGTTCACCGGCGTAGCGGCAGCAGGCTGGGTGGTGGTGTTCATTGCGGGCTGCGCGGCCTCGCTGCTCTCCAGCACGCCAGAGGCGAGCGGCGTTTGCGCGCCGAGGAAACCGCCGCTGCGCACCGGGGCACCGGTCGCATCATCGCTTTTCAGCGTATCGTTACTGATCGGCTGCACGTTAGCCTGCGTTTCCGCTGGCTGTGCGGCAATCGGCTGCATCGGCTGGGCTTCGTTCGGCTGCGGCGCAGCGCTCATGCCGCCCCCGCTCAAATCCGGGCGCGCGGGCAGGGCGTAGGTCTGCTGCGCCACTTTGGTACAGGCCATCCCCGGGCCAGAGAGCGAGCCATCCTGCGCGACAATAATCGGATCGATGCGCACTTTGGTGTTATTCGAGGTGTTCAGGCGATCGGCAGAGGCGCGCGACAGCGAGATAACGCGATCGCTGCCGTAAGGACCACGGTCGTTGATGCGCACCACAATCATGCGGCCGTTCGCCAGGTTGGTGATACGCGCATAGCTCGGAATTGGCAGCGTCGGGTGCGCGGCAGTAAGCTGCATCGGATCGAACGCTTCACCGGAGGCGGTCAGGTTGCTGCCCGGCTCGGCGTCATAGATGGCGGCAAAGCCCGCCTGGCTGAAGCGGGAGGGATCCTGCACGATGGTGTAGCGTTTACCGTCGCGCTCATAATCCTGATTCGCCGTGGCGTTAGGTGTTTCATAGCGCGGCTCAGCGCCGCTGATCTCCACCACCGGGCCGTTGCAGACCGCAGGCTGTGGCGCAACCATCGTCTGCTGCTGATTATCATTACTCGTACAGGCCGCCAGTAATCCTGCTGCTATACAGATCCCAGGCCAAAGCTTATGCATTGCGCACCTCTTAAACGTTCTTGGACAACATTTTTCTGTGGGTATGGATCGACATCACGATACCAAACCCGGCCATGAGTACGATGAGGGCGGAACCCCCGTAACTGATCAGCGGCAGCGGAACGCCTACCACCGGCAAGATACCGCTTACCATACCAATATTTACGAACACATATACGAACAGAATCAGCATCAAACCGCCAGCCATCACCCGGCCGAAGGTGGTTTGCGCCCGCGCGGCGATCCACAGCCCGCGCATAATCAACAGCAGGTAGAGCGCCAGCAGGATCAATATTCCTACCAGGCCCAGCTCCTCCGCCAGTACGGCGAAGATAAAGTCCGTGTGGCGCTCCGGCAGAAACTCCAGCTGTGACTGGGTGCCGTGCAGCCAACCTTTGCCGCTGAGGCCGCCGGAACCAATGGCGATTTTCGACTGAATAATATGGTAGCCCGCGCCGAGCGGATCGGTTTCCGGATCGAGCAGCATCATCACGCGCTGGCGCTGATAATCATGCATCAGGAAGAACCACATTATCGGAATAAAGGCGGCGACAAGCAGCGCGGCAATGCCGATTAGCCGCCAGCTCAGGCCGGAGAGGAACAGCACAAACAGCCCGGAGAGCACCACCAGAATCGAGGTGCCGAGATCCGGCTGCGCCGCCACCAGCAGGGTAGGGACGAAGATCAGCACCAGCGCAATGCCGGTATTTTTCAGCGATGGCGGGCAGACATCGCGGTTGATAAAGCGCGCCACCATCAGCGGTACGGCGATTTTGGCAATCTCCGAGGGCTGAAAACGCACCACGCCGAGATCGAGCCAGCGCTGCGCGCCTTTGGAGATAGCGCCGAAGGCGTCAACCGCAATCAGCAGGATAACGCAGAAGACATAGAGATATGGTGCCCAGCCTTCATAGACGCGCGGCGGCACCTGCGCCAGCACGACCATGACCACCAGCCCCATAGCGATTTGGCCGATTTTACGTTCGGTCATGCCGATATCCTGGCCGCTGGCGCTCCAGATAACGATCGCGCTGTAAAACAGCAGCGCGAGAATGATCAGCAGCAGCGCTGGGTCGAGATGGATCTTATCCCAGAACGATTTTTTGTTCGGATTATCCGTCATGATTATTGGTCCTCTGCCGCGGCCGTGGAGGGGTTTTCCGCCGGCAATTCGGTGTTGTTGTCGCCAAGCATAATGTGGTCGAGGATCTGCCGCATGATGGTACCCACGGCCGGACCTGCGCCGCCGTTTTCCAGAATCATGGCGACGGCGACCTGCGGATTGTCGTACGGGGCGAAAGCGGTCATCAATTTATGGTCACGCAGACGCTCGGCAATACGGTGGGCGTTATAGGTTTCGTTCGCCTTCAGGCCGAAGACCTGCGCGGTACCCGATTTCGCCGCCGCTTTGTAAGGCGCGTTGGCAAAATATTTGTGACCGGTGCCGTTAGGGCGGTTCGCGACGCCATACATGCCATCTTTGGCAATCTCCCAGTAGCCGGAGTGAATATCACCCACCGGTGGCTGTGTGGGCTGCTTCCACGGCACTTTTTTGCCATCCTCGACGGTGCTCATTAGCAGGTGCGGCACTTTTACGATGCCGTCATTAATCAGCGTCATCATCGCTTTGTTCATCTGGATCGGCGTCGCGGTCCAGTACCCCTGGCCGATGCCGACCGGGATGGTATCGCCCTGATACCAGGGTTTCTTGAAGCGCTTCAGTTTCCATTCGCGGGTTGGCATGTTGCCGGAGCGCTCTTCCGAAAGGTCGATGCCGGTGTAATGACCGTAACCGAACTTGCTCATCCACTCGGAGAGCCGATCGATGCCCATGTCGTAAGCGACCTGGTAGAAGAAGGTATCGGCGGACTCTTCCAGGGATTTGGTGACATTCAGATGCCCGTGTCCCCATTTTTTCCAGTCGCGATACCGTTTTTCGGAACCCGGAAGCTGCCACCAGCCGGGATCGAACAGGCTGGTATTGCGGGTGATCACCCCGGCGCTGAGCGCGGAGACCGCGACATAAGGCTTAACCGTTGACGCTGGCGGGTAGACGCCCTGGGTGGCGCGGTTAATCAGCGGCGTGTTCGGGTCATTGAGCAGCCCGGAGTAATCCTTGCTGGAGATACCATCCACAAACAGGTTCGGGTCGTAACTCGGCGTTGAGACCAGCGCCAGGATACTGCCGGTGCGCGGATCGGTCACCACGACCGCCGCACGGCTGCCAGCGAGCAAGGTTTCAATATACTGCTGTAGCTTAAGATCGAGCGTCAGGTAGATATCGTGTCCCGCCTGCGGCGGCACCTCTTTCAACTGGCGGATCACGCGGCCCCGGTTGTTCACTTCCACTTCTTCATAACCGGTCTGGCCGTGCAGCACATCTTCGTAGTAGCGCTCGATGCCGAGCTTGCCGATATCGTGGGTTGCGGCATAGTTGGCAAGCTTGCCATCTTTATCCAGCCGCTCGACGTCTTTATCGTTGATTTTCGACACGTAGCCGATAACGTGGGTTAACGCAGAACCATAGGGGTAGTAGCGGCGTTTATAGCCTTTTACTTCCACGCCGGGAAAACGGTACTGGTTGACGGCGAAGCGCGCCACCTGCACTTCCGTGAGGTTGGTTTTCACCGGAATCGAGGTAAAGCGGTGCGAGCGCGCGCGCTCCTTTTTGAAGTTGGCGATATCGTCATCGTTCAGATCGACCACATCGCGCAGCGCGTCGAGGGTTTGCTGCACGTTATCGACCTTCTCCGGCATCATCTCCACCTGGTAGATGGTGCGGTTCAGCGCCAGCGGCGTGCCGTTGCGATCGTAAATAATGCCGCGACTGGGCGCGATGGGCACCAGTTTGATGCGGTTTTCGTTGGAGCGGGTTTGATAGTCCGCAAAGCGGACGATTTGCAGGTTATAAAGGTTGGCGATCAGCACGCCGGAAAGCAGCAATATCCCCGTAAAAGCGACTACTGCCCGGCGCACAAACAGCGCGGACTCAGCCGTATAGTCGCGAAAAGAGTTCTGTAATTTCATCCGCTGCTAAATCCGCCTAAGACTCGTTACTCACGGTGATAAGGATGGTTGGTCGTGATACTCCATGCGCGATACAGGCTTTCGGCAACCAGCACACGCACCAGCGGGTGAGGAAGTGTCAACGCAGAGAGCGACCAACTTTGTTCGGCTGCCGCTTTGCAGGCGGGAGATAACCCTTCCGGGCCGCCGATCAGCAGGCTGACATCGCGTCCGTCCTGCTTCCAGCGCTCCAGCTCATATGCCAGCTGCGGCGTATCCCACGGTTTGCCGGGGATATCAAGGGTGACGATGCGGTTTTTGCCGGCGGCGGCCAGCATCAGTTCACCCTCTTTATCGAGGATGCGCTTGATATCCGCGTTCTTGCCGCGCTTGCCGGCGGGAATTTCCACCAGCTCAAACGGCATATCTTTCGGAAAACGGCGCAGATACTCGGTAAAACCTGTCTGTACCCAGTCCGGCATTTTTGTGCCGACGGCGACGAGTTGCAGCTTCACGCATTAACCCCAGAGTTTTTCCAGCTCGTACAGACGACGGCTCTCTTCCTGCATGACATGGACCATCACATCGCCCAGATCAACCACCACCCAATCGGCGGCGCTTTCACCCTCTACGCCCAGTGGCAGCATGCCCGCTGCGCGGGACTCCTGAACCACGTGATCCGCGATAGAAGCAACATGGCGGCTTGAAGTGCCGGTACAGACGATCATGCAATCGGTGATGCTCGATTTGCCCTGAACGTCAATGGCGACGATGTCCTGACCTTTCAGGTCGTCAATTTTGTCGATAACAAAATCCTGGAGTGCTTTACCCTGCAAGTGTTCCCCCTGGGTGAGTAAAAAATGTACTGGTCATAAACAGCCTGACATTATACCTGAAAGACGGCGAATGTCGGGACAAAAGTCCAGGCTTCGCGACATGAAAAGTGGGCTATCATCCCATCCTGGCCGCGCGATTGCATCGCCAATTTTGTAAAACAATTTCTGCGCGCGGAGAATAGCAGCCTGCGGGGTCCTGTCAATCACCGAATCACTACAGCTTAAAAGATGGATGAAAAAGCGGCTACTTATCGTCAGGATGCCAGACCGCACGGCTGTTTAGCACCCGCAGCGTGGCAAAATCGTCGCGCAGATCCACCCGGCTCCAGCAGCCCTGGTCGATATGGAAATGCCACAGCGACGAGGCGGGCATACTCAGTAAACGGGCAATCAGCAGGCTGATAACCCCCTGGTGGCTGGCAATGAGCACATTTTTCTGGGTCTGTTTTAGATCCTGCAATAGCGTCACTACGCGCTCGACCCTGGCCGAAAAATCCTGAAAACCTTCACCATTAGTCGGAACCGCATGCTGCCAGTCGGTACACCATGCGGCGTAGCGCTCGGGATCGTCGTGCGTTAAATCGCGGTGGTGGCGCATCTCCCAGTCGCCAAAAAACATCTCATTAAGCAGGGGTGTGGTGTGAGTGTCGATATCGCGCGATGCCAGCACGCGCGCAGCCGTCTGCCGGGCGCGATCCAGTTCGCTGCAGAGCACATAATCGAAGGGCACGGCGTGGAGCAGGTCGTGAAGGGTTTGCGCCTGCGCTAATCCTTTTGGCGTTAAGGGCGTCGGGGCATGTCCGCTGTAGAGCCCGGCCACGTTCGCTTCAGTCTCGCCGTGGCGTATTAACCAGAGTCGCATACACTTCTCCTGTTGATCGCGCGGTTTAGCGGTAGAGGCCCTGCTGATGGATGTACTCAAGCACGGCAGCAGGCAGCAGATCGTCGCACGGCTCATCGTGCGCCAGCCGCTGGCGAATACGCGTGGCGGAGATATCAAACCACGGCGTTTCGGCAAGATAGATTTTACCGGCGGGCAGAGTGTGCAGATCCTCTACGCGGGTTGTAAGGTGTGCGTCCAGCCAGCGCTGGTGTGCCTCTTCGCGCATCGTGAGGGCATAACCCGGGCGGCGGCAGACAATCAGGTGGCAGTTATCAAGAATGGTGTCGTAGCGATGCCAGCTATGGAAAGTGAGCAGCGAGTCCTGGCCAATAATAAATGCCAGCGGAGCCTGCTCGCCAGACTCCTGCCGCCACGCCTGCAGCGTATCCGCGCTGTAGGAGGGCTCATCGCGCATCAGTTCACGCTCATCAAGGGTGAAGAGCGGTTTATCAGCGATTGCCAGCTCGACCATGGTTTTGCGCTGCTGGCTGTTCGCCTCCGGCTGCGGGCGATGGGGCGGCACATTATTGGGCATGATCGTCACTTTTGACAGGCCAATAAGATTTGCCAGCGCTTCCACCGGTTTCAGGTGACCGTAATGGACAGGATCGAAGGTGCCGCCAAACAGCGCTTGTAACTGTTTCATATCAACCATCAATAAAGATGTCAGCGAGGGCTTTGTGACAGAGTAGCAGAGAGAGCCCCTCCAGCTCCGCCCAGACCGACTGACCGTAATCCTGCTTGACGATCAGCTCAATACGGCTCAGCAGATGCACTGCCTGGCGAAGCTGATCGGCACTCAGCCGGTTCAGCGCCTCCGTGGTGGTGCCGCGGCGGTTTTGCCACACCCGGTGCTTATCAAACAGCGCGCGCAGCGGCATCTGCGTCATCTGGCGTTTCAGCGTGACCAGCAGCAGCAGCTCGCGTTGCACGGTACGCAGCAGGATCACCGGCTCGCACGCCTCCAGCCGCAGCTGGGTCAGAATATGTAACGCGCGCTTGCTCTTACCGGCCAGCAGGGCATCGACCCAGTGAAACGGTGTGAAGTGCGCGGCATCATTAACCGCCTGCTCGACGCGGGGCAGGGTGAGCTTGCCATCGGGCCACAGCAGCGCCAGGCGTTCGAGCGCCTGCGCCAGCGCCAGCAAATTCCCCTCGTAGCAGTAGCAGAGGAGTTGATTGGCGGCGTCGTCCAGCTCCAGTTTGTTCTGTTTTGCCCGTGCTGCCACCCAGCGTGGCAGGTTCGCCTGTTCGGGCGTCTGGCAACTGACCTGCACCACCTGCGTATTAAGCTGGCTAAGCCAGGCAGCGTTCTCCTGCGCTTTGGTAAGCTTATTGCCGCGCACAATCAGGATCAGATCCTCATGCAGCAGGCCAACCAGCTTTGCCAGCTGTTCGTTCATCGCGGCGTTCGGGCCGTTATCCGGCAGCTGTAACAGCAGGGTTTGTCGGCTGGCGAACAGGCTCAGCGCCTGGCAAATAGAGAAGATGGCATCCCAGTCGGTGCTGGCATCAAGCGAAAAGGTGTGGTGTTCCGTGAAGCCTTGCGTAGCGGCAACCTGCCGCACTGCATCCTGGCTCTCTTGCAGCAGTAACGGGTCGTTACCGAGCAGCAGATAGGCCGCGCGCAGCCCTTCATTGAGCTGTGCGCGGAGTTGTTCCGGATAAAGCCTGAGCATTAGCTACCTGGCGTTGCCGGGGCGGGCTTTACGCGTGAGGATGAAGATATCTCATTTTGCGTGTTTTTTTCGTCCGCCGTGCGCACGCTCGGCAACTGGCGAATAAGCTGCTCTGCGGCTTTGTTGTACATCTCCTGAACGATAATTTCCTGCTCGGCCGCTTTTGCCAGCGCCTTCTGCGGGTTATCGAAGAATGACCGGTACACTTTGGTGCTGATCGGATAGATATCGTGACCCGGGATCAGCACCGATGCGGTAACAGTCAGCACCATCTGATACTCTGCAGCCTGACCATTCTGGAACACGGATGCAGTATCATTCCCCATAAACACCGAGCCCAGACGCAGCGACGGCACATCCTGTCGCGTTGTGCTCTCATCCAGCAGCGTGACGCCATTGAGGCGCAGCTGGCTACGGATAGCGCGGCTCAGCGGTCCATTTGGATCGCCGGAGTTAAAGATCATCGTTTTCATTTCCGGCGGCACCTGAGTTGTGTTGCGCAGATGCCAGCCGCATCCGGCGGTGACGAGCACCGCCAGGGTTACGAACAGTGTTGCCAGATATCGCACGCTTCCTCCCGCGCTTAACCAACGACCAGATTGAGCAGTTTGCCCGGTACATAAATCACTTTACGTACGGTAACGCCCTCAAGATATTTCGCCACCAGGTGCTCCTGGCCTGCGCGTTCACGAACCTGTTCTTCTGTTGCATCAACAGCGACGGTAATTTTACCGCGCACTTTGCCGTTGACCTGAACCACCACCAGCGTGGTGTTCTCAACCATCGCTTTCTCGTCGGCAACCGGCCACGGCGCGTTATCGATGTCGCCTTCACCGCCCAGCTCCTGCCACAGCGTGAAGCTGGCGTGCGGGGTGAACGGGTTGAGCATACGCACCACGGCCAGCAGCGCTTCCTGCATCAGAGCGCGATCCTGCTCGCTCTCCTGCGGCGCTTTCGCCAGTTTGTTCATCAGCTCCATAATCGCCGCGATGGCGGTGTTGAAGGTCTGACGACGGCCGATATCATCGGAGACTTTGGCGATGGTTTTATGCACATCGCGGCGCAGCGCCTGCTGATCGTCATTCAGCGCAGCCAGATCCAGCGTCGCAACGGCACCCTGGGCGGTGTGTTCGTAGACCAGTTTCCAGACGCGTTTCAGGAAGCGGTTTGCCCCCTCAACGCCGGACTCCTGCCACTCCAGCGTCATATCTGCCGGGGAGGCGAACATCATAAACAGGCGCACGGTATCCGCGCCGTAACGCTCTACCATCTCCTGCGGGTCGATGCCGTTGTTTTTCGACTTCGACATCTTGCTCATACCGGTGTAGACCAGCTCATGGCCCGCGGCATCGGTCGCTTTCACGATACGGCCTTTCTCGTCACGCTCGACGATAGCTTCCTTCGGTGACACCCAGTTACGCTCGCCGCTTTCGCCGAGGTAGTAGAAGGCATCTGCCAGCACCATGCCCTGACACAGCAGCTGTTTAGCCGGTTCGTCAGAGGTGACCATGCCCGCATCGCGCATCAGCTTGTGGAAGAAGCGGAAGTAGAGCAGGTGCATGATGGCGTGTTCGATACCGCCGATATAGATATCAACCGGCAGCCAGTAGTTCGCCGCGTTCGGGTCCAGCATCCCTTCGTTGTACTGCGGGCAGGTGTAGCGCGCATAGTACCAGGAGGACTCCATAAAGGTGTCGAAAGTATCCGTTTCGCGCAGCGCAGGCTGACCGTTAACGGTGGTTTTCGCCCACTCTGGATCGGCTTTGATCGGGCTGGTAATGCCGTCCATCACCACATCTTCCGGCAGGATCACCGGCAGCTGGTCTTCCGGCGTCGGCATCACGGTGCCATCTTCAAGGGTCACCATCGGGATGGGTGCGCCCCAGTAACGCTGACGGGAAACACCCCAGTCGCGCAGACGGAAGTTCACCTTACGCTCACCGACGCCTTTCTCTGCAAGCTTGTCAGCAATGGCGTTAAAAGCGGCGTTGAAGTCGAGACCGTCGAACTCGCCGGAGTTAAACAGCACGCCTTTTTCGGTCAGCGCCTGGGCGCTGAGATCCGGCTCGCTGCCGTCGGCATTCAGGATGACCGGCTTGATATTCAGCTGATATTTGCTGGCAAACTCGTAGTCGCGCTGGTCGTGACCCGGTACGGCCATCACCGCGCCGGTGCCGTACTCCATCAGCACAAAGTTCGCCGTCCAGACCGGAATCGCTTCGCCGGTCAGCGGATGAATCGCTTTCAGCCCGGTATCGACGCCTTTTTTCTCCATCGTCGCCATTTCGGCTTCCGCGACTTTGGTGTTGCGGCATTCATCGATAAAGCTCGCCAGCTCCGGGTTGCTCTGGGCAGCCTGCTGCGCCAGCGGGTGACCAGCGGCAACGGCCAGATAGGTCACGCCCATAAAGGTGTCCGGGCGGGTGGTGTAAACGGTCAGCTTCTCATCGCTGTTCTGCACATCAAAGGTGATCTCCACCCCTTCAGAACGGCCGATCCAGTTACGCTGCATCGTTTTCACGGTATCCGGCCAGTGATCCAGTTTATCCAGATCGTTCAGCAGCTCGTCGGCATAGGCGGTGATTTTGATAAACCACTGCGGGATCTCTTTACGCTCAACTTTGGTATCACAGCGCCAGCAGCAGCCGTCGATAACCTGTTCGTTAGCGAGTACGGTCTGGTCATTCGGGCACCAGTTCACCGCAGAGGTTTTTTTGTAGACCAGCCCTTTTTTATAGAGCTCGGTGAAGAATTTTTGCTCCCAGCGGTAATATTCCGGGGTGCAGGTCGCCACTTCACGGCTCCAGTCGTAGCCGAAGCCCAGCATTTTGAGCTGGTTTTTCATGTAGGCGATATTGTCGTAGGTCCACGGTGCAGGGGCGGTTTTGTTTTTCACCGCGGCGCCTTCAGCCGGTAGGCCAAACGCATCCCAGCCAATCGGCTGCAGCACGTTTTTACCCAGCATGCGCTGGTAGCGGGCGATCACGTCGCCAATGGTGTAGTTACGGACGTGGCCCATGTGTAGTCGGCCAGAAGGATAGGGAAGCATCGACAGGCAATAATATTTCTCTTTGCTCTCGTCTTCGGTGACCTCGAATGTGCGCTTTTCTTCCCAGTGACGCTGTACGGTGGATTCTATCTCTTCCGGGCGGTATTGCTCTTGCATGGCAGCCAGTAGTCCTGTTTTTGCTACAGCTACAAATGTAGCGTTAATAGGTGGTTTTTAGTCGGCATAGCATAGCCCAAACGCCAGCCTCAAAACAGCCTTTCCGAAAAGCGCTGGTGAAATAGCCCTTCTCTGCGCCACATCACTTTTTCATCACGCAACAGACGGCTCGGCAGAGGCGGGGGAAATTAACGTCTATCATTAAAATGAATCACTTAACCGGAGGCGAAACGATGAACAAGGTTGCGCAATTTTACCGTGAACTGGTCGCTTCACTGACCGAGCGCCTGCGTAATGGCGATCGCGATATTGACGCATTGGTTGAACAGGCTCGCCTGAGGGTCACACAGACCGGTGAGTTAACGCGAACCGAGACGGATGAGTTAATGCGCGCCATTCGTCGCGATTTGGAAGAGTTCGCCCGCAGCTACAACGAAAGCCAGAGTGAGGTCACCGACGGCGTCTTTATGCGGGTAATTAAAGAGAGCATCTGGCAGGAGCTGGCGGATATTACCGATAAAACCCAGCTGGAGTGGCGCGAGGTGTTTCAGGATCTCAACCATCACGGCGTCTATCACAGCGGGGAGGTGGTCGGGCTGGGAAATCTGGTCTGCGAGAAGTGCCATTTCCATCTGGCGGTCTACACGCCGGATGTGCTGCCGTTATGCCCGAAATGCGGTCACGATCAGTTCCAGCGCCGTCCGTTCGAACCTTAACAGCCAGCGCCTGCCCACATCGCGCGGGCAGGCGTAAGGGAATTAATGCAGGATCTTGGCGAGGAAGTCTTTTGCGCGATCCGATTTCGGATCGTTAAAGAAGGCATCCTTCTCCGAGTCTTCGACGATTTTGCCTTCATCCATAAAGATCACGCGGTTCGCCACTTTACGGGCGAAGCCCATTTCGTGGGTTACCACCATCATCGTCATCCCTTCGTTAGCCAGTTCGACCATCACGTCGAGCACTTCGTTGATCATCTCCGGATCGAGCGCTGATGTCGGTTCATCAAACAGCATCGCTACCGGATCCATGCAGAGCGCACGAGCAATCGCCACGCGCTGCTGCTGACCGCCGGAGAGCTGTGCCGGGAACTTATTGGCGTGTGCCGTCAGCCCAACGCGCTCCAGCAGCTTCAGCCCTTTGTCGCGCGCCGCCGCTTTGTCGCGTTTCAGCACTTTCACCTGCGCCAGCGTCAGGTTTTCGATAATCGACAGGTGCGGGAAGAGCTCAAAGTGCTGGAACACCATACCCACGTGGGAGCGCAGCTCTGCGAGGTTGGTTTTCTTGTCGTTCACTTTGGTGCCGTTTACCAGGATCTCGCCTTTCTGCACCGGCTCAAGGCCATTGACGGTTTTGATCAGCGTCGATTTACCGGAACCCGACGGGCCGCAAACCACCACCACCTCGCCCTTTTTCACTTCGGTGGAGCAGTCGGTCAACACCTGAAAGTGGCCATACCATTTCGAAACATTTTTCAGGGAAATCATTAGACGGTCCTTTTCTTCAGCCAGCTGACCAACAGCGAAGCACTCAAACTGATAACAAAATAGACAGCACCGGCAAACAGGATCATTTCAACTCGAGTCCCGTCGCGATCGCCAATATTCGTCGCCGTGCGGAAGAAATCCGCCAGACTCAGAACATACACTAACGAGGTGTCCTGGAATAAGACGATGCCCTGGGTAAGCAGCAGCGGCACCATGGCGCGAAACGCCTGCGGCAGAATAATCAGCTTCATCGACTGCCAGTGCGTCATGCCGAGCGCCAGCGCCGCGCTCGACTGCCCGCGGGAGATACTCTGGATCCCGGCGCGGATAATCTCTGAGTAGTACGCCGCCTCAAACATCGAGAAGGCGACCATCGCGGAGATAAGCCGGATATCAGTTTTCGGCGACAGGCCCAGCACGTTTTGCAGGAAACCCGGCACGATCAGATAGAACCACAGCAGCACCATCACCAGCGGAATGGAGCGGAACACGTTAACGTAGCTCTTGGCGAACCAGCGCAGCGGGGCGAAAGTGGACAGGCGCAATACCGCCAGCAGTGTTCCCCAGACGATACCGACAACAATCGCAATCGCCGTGATCTTCAGCGTCATCATCAAGCCTGCCACTAGATAGGGCAGGGAAGGGAGAATTGAGTCCCAGTTAAACTCGTACATGATTATTTGCCTCCCATATTGCCCGGCAGGCGAATTTTGCGTTCAACCAGGCTCATCATCAGCATAATGACGCCGTTAATCAATACATAGGCGATGGTAATGGCAGTGAAGGTTTCCCACGCATGCGCCGAGTAATCCAGTAATTTGCTCGCTTGTGCCGCCATATCGACCAGCCCGATGGTGGACGCGATGGCCGAGTTTTTCACCAGGTTCATCATTTCCGAGGTCATCGGCGGCACAATCACGCGATAGGCATTTGGCAGCAATACATAACGGTAGGTTTGCGGCAGCGTCAGCCCCATCGCCAGACCGGCGTTTTTCTGCCCGCGCGGTAGCGACTGAATCGCGGCGCGTACCTGCTCGCAAACACGCGCTGCGGTAAACAGCCCCAGGCAGACCATTGAGGAGACGAAGAACTGAATATCCGGATCCAGTTCCGACTTGTACCACATGCCAATATCTTCCGGCAGCAATTCAGGTACCACTTCATACCAGGTAAAGAACTGCACGATCAGCGGCACGTTGCGGAACAGTTCGACATAAAGGGTGCCAATGCCGGACAAGAAACGGTTAGGGACGGTGCGCAGGATGCCAAACAGGGAACCGACCAGGAAAGCGATAATCCAGGCCGTCACGGAAAGCGCGATGGTGACCTGAAAACCACTCCATAGCCAGCCAAGATAGGTGGTGTTGCCGAACGGGGCCTGTTCAAAGAATATTCCCCAGTTCCAGTCTATGGACATAAATCTACTCCGGAAAAAAAAGGGTAGCAGCGCTACCCTCGAAGATTGTGTGAAGAGCGAGTTTTCGTGTTGAGTGGGGAACGACCACTCAGCATATAGTCTGTCCGTGCTACTTCGACAATCGAGAGGGCAGGTAAACCCGCCCCTAATGGTTGTAATTAGTTCAGAGCTTTGTCATTCGGTTCTTTGAACAGCGCTTTCATGTCGTCAGAAAGATCGAAGTTCAGGTTCATGTTTTTCGGTGGAATCGGGTTTTTAAACCACTTGGTGAACGATTTTTCCGCCGCGCCGGAGGTCTGGTACTGCGCGATGGTTTCATCCATCAACTTTTTAAATTCCGGGTCGTTTTTACGCAGCATACAGCCGTAAGCCTCTTTCGACTGCGGCGTGCCGACGATCTCCCAGTTATCCGGTTTCTTCGCCTTCGCGCGCTCGCCGGCCAGCAGGGCATCATCCATCATAAAGGCCACCGCGCGACCGCTCTCCAGCGTACGGAAGGAGTCGCCGTGATCTTTCGCGCTGATGATGCGCATATCCATCTTCTTCTCGTCGTTCAGCTTGTTAAGCAGGATCTCGGAGGTGGTGCCGGAGGTGACAACCACGGCTTTGCCTTTCAGGTCGGCGAAATCTTTGATCGGGCCGCCTTTTTTGGTCAGCAGACGGGTGCCAACCACGAAAATGGTGTCAGAGAAGGCCGCCTGTTTCTGGCGCTCGACGTTGTTAGTAGTGGAGCCGCACTCAAAATCGAAGGTGCCGTTTTGCAGCAGCGGAATGCGGTTCTGCGAGGTGACAGGAATCAGCTTAACGGCCAGATCCGGCTTGTTGAGCTTCTTCTTCACCGCTTCAATGATAGCGTTGGAGTAGTCTTGTGAATAACCGACAACTTTCTGTGTGTTGTCGTAATAGGAGAACGGTACGGAAGATTCACGGTGACCGACGACGATAACGCCGTTTTTGGCAATTTTATCCAGCGTCGATTGCTGAGCCGCTGCGTCGGCAGGCTTCGCCTCTTCGGCGTGTGCCAGACCGGCGGACAGTCCCATCACCAGCATGGCGGCGGCCAGTTTACGTAATTGCATATCCAGACTCCTTTATCGTCAGTGCGTAAAGCACAGTGATACCCGTTGTGTTGTTGTTATGTGCTGCTACATATTCGTGCAGTGTCGTGTGTGTTTGTTACATTTAGTCTGGCTTAATGTAAAGAATTTGCTGCGGTATTGTTTATTTTTGCGAGGCGCGCCGCACCGTTTAGAGGCAAAAATCTCACATTGCACCAGAATAGTGCTGCGACCGATCCCTGCCGGTGCGACCCGTTTACGCACGGGCAGATTTGGTCGTCACAGGGTAGATATAAGCAAGCAGCATGCCAGTTTGGTGGATGCAGAAGAAATTGCCGGATGGCGGCTTACGCCTTATCCGGCCTACGGGGGAGTGTGAAATTTGTAGGCCGGATAAGCGCAGCGCCATCCGGCAAAGATATGAGGCCACTGCCGGATGGCGGCGCACGCCTTTTCCGGCGTACGGGGAAGTGCAAAATTTTGTAGGCCGGATAAGCGCAGCGCCATCCGGCAAAGATATGAGACCACTGCCGGATGGCGGCGTACGCCTTATCCGGCCTACAAGGGAAGTGCGAAATTTGTAGGCCGGTTAAGCGCAGCGCCATCCGGCAATCTAAGGCAGAAATTAACGACGGCGTTGACGCAGGCCCAACACCAGCGCGGCAAAGCCCAGCAGAACCGTGATAATCCACACCGGCCAGTTACCCATTCGCGCATACGGCGTTAACCCGCTGGTGGGGGTGACTTTCGCCGTCAGCACCTCGCGGGTGAACTGCGGCAGCATCGCCTGGATCTCCCCCTGCGGCCCAATCACGGCGGTAATGCCGTTATTGGTGCTGCGCAGCAGCGGGCGCGCCAGCTCCAGCGAACGCATACGCGCCATCTGGAAGTGCTGCCATGGCCCAATCGACTTACCAAACCAGGCATCGTTGGAGATGGTCAACAGGAAGTCGGTGTCCGGACGGAAGTTATCCCGCACCTGCTCGCCGAGAATAATCTCGTAGCAGATCGCCGCCGTCAGTTTTAAACCATGAGCCGACAGCGGTGCCTGCACATAAGAGCCGCGGCTAAAGGATGACATTGGCAGATCGAAGAAGGGCGCGAGTGGTCGCAGAATCGACTCCAGCGGCACAAACTCGCCAAACGGCACGAGGTGATTTTTATTGTAGCGATCCGTTGAGCGATAGCTGTACGGGCTGCCGGTCCCCAGCGTAATTGCCGCGTTGTAAGTGTCGTAGCGATTCTGTTGATTGAGACGCGCATCAACAATACCGGTGATCAGCGTGGCATTGTTCGCCCGCAGGGTTTTATCCATCTGGTTGAGAAAACCCTGCTGGTTAATCTCCAGATCCGGGATTGCCGACTCCGGCCAGATAATCAGCTGCGACTTGCCCAGCACCTGCTCAGTCGCTCCGGCATAAATCTTCAGCGTATTGAGCAACTCACCCGCGTCCCACTTCATCGACTGCGGAATATTGCCCTGCACCATCGTCACCTGGGTGGTGCGATCTGGCAGCAGCTGATACCACTGAATAAAACGCAGCGGGAAGGGGAGGGCGAAGAGCACAACCGCCGTCGCCAGCGGACGCCAGTTACGGGTTGCCAGCGCCAGCACCAGCAGGCCGCTAACGACCATCAGCAGGATATTAATCGACTCGACGCCGAGTACCGGTGCCAGGCCTTTTAATGGGCCGTCAATCTGGCTGTAGCCAAACTGCAGCCACGGGAAGCCGGTCAGTACCCAGCCGCGCAGGAACTCGGTGATCTGCCACACCACCGGCGCGGCAACCGCCACGCGCAGCCAGCTGGTTTTTGGCCACAGGCGCGCGAGCAGGCCAGCAAACAGGCCGGTATAGAGCGAGAGATAAGCCGCCAGCAGCGCGACGATAAAGACGTTGATGGGGCCAGGCATGCCGCCAAATTGCGCGATGCTGACATAGACCCAGTGCACGCCGCTGCCAAACAGGCCAAGCCCCCAGGCGTAGCCAATCCAGGCGGCCTGTAACGGACGGCGGTTAAGGGTTAAGCCCTGCAGGCCCATCAGGGAGAGAAGCGCGGCGGGCCAGAGGTCATAAGGTGAAAAAGCCAGCGTTCCGCTGGCTCCGGACAGTAACGCCAGCAGCAGACGGACGCGCTGGCGCTCAAACAAGGCGTCAAATACCATTTACATTACTCATCCAGTTTCGGTTGCGGAGAATCATCCGGCATTCTGACATGGACCTGAATAATACGTCGACTGTCTGCCATAGCGACTTTGAATTGGTAACCATCAATGTCGATAGATTCGCCGCGCGCGGGGAGGTGACCAAACGCCTGCATCACCAGACCGCCAATGGTATCGACCTCTTCATCGCTGAAGTGGGTACCGAAGGTGTCGTTAAAGTCTTCAATCGGCGCCAGCGCGCGCACCGTCCAGGTGTGACGGCTCAGCTGGCGGAAATCGATATCCTCTTCTTCGTCATACTCATCTTCGATTTCGCCGACGATCAGCTCAAGAATATCTTCGATAGTGACCAGACCGGAGACACCACCAAACTCATCAATAACGATAGCCATGTGGTAGCGCTGGGAACGGAACTCTTTGAGCATGCGGTCAACGCGCTTGCTCTCCGGTACCACCACTGCCGGGCGTAACACTTTTTCCATGCTGAATGCTTCGGCATCGCTGCGCATAAACGGCAGCAGATCCTTGGCCATCAGAATCCCTTCGATATGATCTTTGTCTTCGCTAATGACCGGGAAACGCGAGTGGGCAGACTCGATAATGACATCGAGACACTCGTCCAGCGTCTGGTTGCGTTTCAGGGTGATCATTTGTGAACGGGGGATCATGATGTCGCGTACGCGCTGGTCCGCAATATCCATTACCCCTTCGAGCATGTCGCGCGTATCTTCATCGATAAGCTCGTTCTGCCCGGAGTCTCGGATCAGAGCCAGTAATTCATCACGGTTTTTCGGTTCGCCGTGAAAGAGCTGGCTGAGTAAAAGGGAGAAGAATCCCTTTTTGCTGTTGGTGTTGTCGCTACTGTGTGAGTTATCGTCGCTCATGGCGTCGTGTGGGTTCTCATGTTGGTTGAATTGTCGCTCGTCACGCGTAAACTCAGCGCCGGACGGCATTTTGTGCCAATGCGCCAGCGAACTGGCGCACAGACTACTCCTTCTCGGAAATGTACGGATCCTCATAGCCCAGAGCAAGCATTATCTCTGTCTCGATCCCTTCCATCTCTTCCGCTTCCTCATCCTCGATATGGTCATACCCCAGCAGGTGTAAGCTGCCGTGGATCACCATATGCGCCCAGTGGGCTTCGAGAGGTTTAACCTGTTCGAGCGCCTCCTGCTCAACCACCTGGCGGCAGATGATCAGGTCGCCCAGCAGCGGCATTTCGATGCCGGGCGGCGCTTCGAACGGGAAAGAGAGCACGTTGGTCGGCTTATCTTTCCCACGATAGGTCAGGTTCAGCTCGTGACTCTCTGCGCTGTCAACCAGACGGATGGTCACTTCCGCTTCCGGCTGGAACTGCGGGATCACCGCATCCAGCCACGCCTGAAACTGTGCTTCATCCGGCAGGCCGTTGTTATCTTCGCAGGCCAGCTGTAAATCGAGGATCACCTGACTCATTTCTGCTCCTGATCCTGGGCTTCGCGCTTACGCTCGGCGGCCAGTTCTGCTTTCCGTTTTTGCTCCGCTTCTTCCCAGGCTTCATAAGCGATAACAATGCGTGCTACCACCGGGTGGCGCACCACGTCTTCGCTGTGGAAGAAGTTAAAGCTGATCTCATCGACATTCGCCAGCACTTCGATAGCGTGGCGCAGGCCCGATTTGGTGCTGCGCGGCAGGTCAATCTGTGTGACGTCGCCGGTGATCACCGCTTTCGAGTTGAAGCCAATACGCGTCAGGAACATCTTCATCTGTTCGATGGTGGTGTTCTGGCTCTCATCGAGAATGATAAAGGCATCATTTAGGGTGCGACCGCGCATATAGGCGAGCGGGGCGACCTCAATGACGTTGCGCTCCATCAGCTTCTCAACGCGCTCAAAGCCGAGCATCTCGAACAGCGCGTCATAGAGCGGGCGCAGGTAAGGGTCGACCTTCTGGCTGAGATCGCCGGGCAGGAAGCCGAGTTTTTCACCCGCTTCCACCGCCGGGCGGGTCAGCAGAATGCGACGCACTTCCTGGCGCTCAAGCGCATCCACGGCGGCTGCGACTGCGAGGTAGGTTTTACCCGTACCCGCCGGGCCAACGCCGAAGGTGATGTCATGATCGAGCACGTTAGCGATGTACTGCGCCTGGTTCGGCGTGCGTGGCTTGATAACGCCGCGCTTGGTCTTGATGTTGACCGCTTTACCGTACTCCGGCACGCTCTCGGCGCTCTGCTCCAGCACGCGCGCTTCTTTGATCGCGAGATGGATCTGGTTCGGCTCGATGTCCTGGGTCTGACCGCGCATCGGCGCAGTGTCGACATACAGCGTGTGCAGAATATCGGCAGCCGCGTTGACGCAAATTTCGCGTCCGGTGAGTTTGAAGTGATTATCGCGGCGGTTGATTTCGATGCCCAGTCGCCGCTCCAGTTGTTTGATGTTGTCGTCAAACGGGCCGCACAGACTTAGCAGACGTGCGTTGTCCGCTGGCTCAAGGGTGATTTCACGCGTATCTATGTTCAAACTGTTCCTCTTTGATATGTGTCGCCATAGCGTCTCTCTGGCAAGTATTTACGGCATAGCCAGAAGTCGCAAGCATCAGACAGCATGTTGGGGTGATCGCGGGGAAAAGCAAGGCCTGCCAGAAATGGCAGGCCTGAGGTTTTACGGCTGATAAGTGCCTACGCCAAGCTCGTTCTCTTTACGGGTACGGGCGATCACCGAAGCCGGAGATTCCGCAACGCGCAGCCCCATCTCCTCTTCGGTACGTACCAGCACGCCGCGCAGGGAGTTGGTATAAACATCCACGATCTCGACGTCGACAAACTTGCCGATCATCTCCGGCGAGCCTTCGAAGTTCACCACGCGGTTGTTCTCGGTACGCCCGGACAACTCCATGATGCTCTTACGCGAAGTACCCTCCACCAGAATACGCTGCGTGGTGCCCAGCATGCGGCGGCTCCAGGCCATCGCCTGCTGGTTAATGCGGTCTTGCAGGATATAGAGACGCTGCTTCTTCTCTTCATCCGACACGTCGTCAACCATATCGGCAGCCGGGGTGCCCGGACGCGCAGAGAAGATAAAGCTGTAGCTCATGTCAAAATTGACGTCGGCAATCAGCTTCATGGTCTTCTCAAAATCATCAGTGGTTTCGCCCGGGAAGCCGACGATAAAGTCGGAGCTGATCTGAATATCGGGACGCGCCTCGCGCAGCTTACGAATGATCGCTTTATACTCCAGCGCGGTATGGGTACGTCCCATCAGGTTCAGTACGCGGTCGGAACCGCTCTGCACCGGCAGATGCAGGAAGCTCACCAGCTCCGGCGTATCGCGATAGACATCAACGATATCGTCTGTGAACTCAATCGGGTGGCTGGTGGTAAAGCGAATACGGTCGATGCCGTCAATCGCGGCGACCAGACGCAGCAGATCGGCAAAAGTGCCGGTTGTGCCATCATAGTTTTCACCGCGCCAGGCGTTAACGTTCTGGCCAAGCAGGTTCACTTCACGCACACCCTGCGCCGCCAGTTGGGCGATCTCAAACAGGATGTCGTCGGAAGGACGGCTCACCTCTTCGCCGCGGGTGTAAGGCACCACGCAGTAGGTGCAATATTTGTTGCACCCTTCCATGATCGAGACAAAGGCGGTCGGGCCTTCGGCGCGAGGCTCCGGCAGGCGGTCGAATTTTTCAATTTCCGGGAAGCTGATATCGACGACCGGGCTGCGGTTGCCGCGCACGGAGTTGATCATCTCCGGCAGACGGTGCAGGGTCTGCGGCCCGAAAATGATGTCGACATAGTGGGCGCGCTGGCGAATGTGATCGCCCTCCTGCGAGGCCACGCAGCCGCCGACGCCAATAATCAGCTCCGGGTTTTTCTCTTTCAGCAGCTTCCAGCGGCCCAACTGATGGAAAACTTTCTCCTGGGCTTTTTCGCGGATTGAGCAGGTATTGAGCAGCAGCACATCCGCTTCTTCCGCAACCTCGGTCAGTTGATAGCCGTGGGTGGCATCCAGCAGATCGGCCATCTTTGATGAATCATATTCGTTCATCTGACAGCCCCAGGTTTTAATATGGAGTTTTTTTGTCATCGACTTGCTCTTGCGTAAGTTCGTATACCCGGAGTATGACGGGTATAAGCCAGGATTGCAGGCCGCGTATTGTAATGCTTTGGTTGCGCCCTGACCAGTATGACGGTTGGCGGGGCGGCAAGAGCGCAAAAATCCGGTAGACTTAGGCCATTCATCTAAAAGGACACTTCGCCATGACAAATCACTCCACAGAGGTCGCTATTGTTGGCGGCGGTATGGTCGGCGGGGCGCTGGCATTAGGGCTGGCGCAACAGGGTTTTGCCGTCACGGTAATTGATAAACAGATCCCCGCGCCCTTTGATGCCAGCGCGCCGCCGGATGTGCGCATCTCGGCGATCAGCGCCGCTTCGGTCGAGCTGCTGCGCGGATTGGGCGTCTGGGAGAGCATCGAGGCGATGCGTTGCCACCCCTACCGACAGCTGGAGACGTGGGAGTGGGAAAACGCCCACGTGCTGTTTGACGCCAGCGAGCTGAAGCTGCCGCTGCTCGGCTATATGGTGGAAAACAGCGTTCTGCAGTACGCCCTATGGCAAGCGTTGCAGGCGCATCCGCAGGTGACGCTGAGCACCGGGACGCTGAGCGGGCGTGAAGCCAGTGATGAGAGGCAAACCATTCGTTTTGAAAATGGCGATACGTTAACGGCACAACTGCTGATTGGCGCGGATGGTGCCAACTCCTGGGTGCGTCAGTCGGCCGGGATCGGGATTCACGCCTGGCAATATGATCAATCCTGCATGCTGATAAGCGTCGAGTGTGAGCAGGAGGCGGGCGAGTCGACCTGGCAGCACTTTACGCCGAACGGGCCGCACGCCTTTTTACCGCTTTATGATCGCTGGGCGTCGCTGGTGTGGTACGACACGCCTGCGCGCATTCGCCAGTTACAGACCCTCTCCATGACGCAGCTGGAGCAGGAGATCGCCCGCAACTTTCCGCCGCGGCTGGGGCGCGTTAAAGCGGTCTCTGCGGCGTCGTTCCCGCTGGTGCGTCGCCATGCGCTGAAATATGTGCAGCCGGGGCTGGCGCTGGTGGGCGATGCGGCGCACACCATTCATCCGCTGGCAGGGCAGGGTGTCAATCTTGGTTATCGCGACGTTGATGCGCTGCTGGATGTGCTGTCGCGCGCCCGCAGCCACGGTGAAGCCTGGGCCAGCCGCGAGGTACTGCAACGCTACCAGACGCGGCGCAGGGCGGATAACTTCATTATGCAGAGCGGGATGGATCTCTTTTATGCCGGGTTCAGTAACGATCTTGGCCCGCTGCGCGTGTTACGCAATATTGGCCTGATGGCGGCAGAGCGCGCCGGAGGGTTGAAACGCCAGGCGCTGAAATACGCCTTAGGCCTGTAAGAAAGCGCGAGCGACAGGCCGCTCGCGCACACTGTTACGGCACCGAGAGCATCCTGTCGAGTGCCGTCTTCACCTGTTTGTTGTCAACGAAATAGGCCTGATAGCCTGTTGTCGCATCAATCTCCTGTAACGCCCATTTCCCTGCGTGCACGTCGCTGATGGCGCGCGCTGTGCGGTAGAGCGGTATCAGCAGCAGAACCAGCATGGTGCCCGCCGCCAGCCCTTCATAACTCACCAGCGGATTGGCGCGTGCCTGGTCGATCAACATCGCGATGGCCGCGAGTTGGATCAGCGCTCTTGCGATAAAACCGCGTATAAAAAACTGGCGCAGCCGCTCAGGCGTGGCGAAACAGGGGTTTTTCAGCGAGGCGCGCTTCTCATGCACCGGAATCCCCTGCACGTAGACCATCCAATCCTCGCGCTCTTTTATCAACGTTGCTTTGCCGTTCTCGCTCAGGATATGCAGGCGCATGGAGACCAGCACCGGAAACAGCAGCCCGATAACCAGAAAATAGAGGATTGGCGCGGTCAGGCCGAGAAATGTTGCAGCAATAACCGCGAACACCAGCAGCAGGTGATAGGGAGAGTAAAACCACAGAGCCGTAGTTTGGTAATTCATGGTGCGCACCGACGGGGGAAAGATGGCTCAAATTAGCATGCCGTTCAGGCGCTTAACAGCTACTGATTGTCAGGAGGCAGAAAACAAAAAAGCCCGCCGAAGCGAGCTTTTTTGTTTTGATTGGCTGGGGTACGAGGATTCGAACCTCGGAATGGTGGAATCAGAATCCACTGCCTTACCGCTTGGCGATACCCCAAAAGTGCGCTTGCCGGAACAAACGTCTTTGAAGTTGGCTGGGGTACGAGGATTCGAACCTCGGAATGGTGGAATCAGAATCCACTGCCTTACCGCTTGGCGATACCCCAACAAATCTTTTTCGGTTTAATGCCTGAGCATTACGCCTTGAATATGGTGGCTACGACGGGAATCGAACCTGTGACCCCAGCATTATGAGTGCTGTGCTCTAACCAGCTGAGCTACGTAGCCAAATTTTACTGCTTACCCAGTCATCGACTGGCTGGGGTACCTGGATTCGAACCAGGGAATGCCGGTATCAAAAACCGGTGCCTTACCGCTTGGCGATACCCCAACGACTAACGCGTTAACACGCAGGAGTCGAAGAAGAGATGGCTGGGGTACCTGGATTCGAACCAGGGAATGCCGGTATCAAAAACCGGTGCCTTACCGCTTGGCGATACCCCATCCGTGCAACGCTTCTTTGGGAATGGTGCGGGAGGCGAGACTTGAACTCGCACACCTTGCGGCGCCAGAACCTAAATCTGGTGCGTCTACCAATTTCGCCACTCCCGCAAAAAAAGATGGTGGCTACGACGGGAATCGAACCTGTGACCCCAGCATTATGAGTGCTGTGCTCTAACCAGCTGAGCTACGTAGCCATCTTTTTTTTCGCGTTACCTTATCGGCGTTGCGGGGCGCATTATGCGTATTGAGCCTGAGAGCGTCAACACCTTTTTCATCGAAAATTGCCGGAATGTGACTGTTTGGTTAGGTTGCGAACAGCATGTCGCTTTATTCAGCAAAAAACGATTTTCTGCGTGAAATCAGCGACACAAAAACAACAGGCCCCGCAGGGCCTGTATGCATAACCATCGCTCATCAGTAGGCTGACTGGTGAACACCAATAGCGCGGCCCGATGGATCGTTCATGGTTTTGAACGCTTCGTCCCATTCGAACGCTTTAGCCGATGAACAGGCCACGGACGGACCGCCCGGCACACACTCGGCGGCACTGGCGACCGGGAACAGCTCTTCAAAGATTTCACGGTACAGATAAGCCTCTTTCGACGAAGGGGTGTTATACGGGAAGCGGTAGCTGGCGGTCGCCAGTTGCTGATCCGTCACCTGCTGCGCCGCCACCTCTTTCAGGGTGTCGATCCAGCTGTAGCCCACGCCGTCGGAGAACTGCTCTTTCTGACGCCACGCCACGCTTGCCGGCAGGTAGGATTCAAAACATTCGCGAAGGATATGTTTTTCCATCTTACCGTTGCTGCCGCACATCTTATCCTGCGGGTTGATGCGCATCGCCACGTCGAGGAAGTTTTTATCGAGGAACGGCACGCGCGCTTCCACGCCCCAGGCGGACATTGCTTTGTTGGCGCGGGCGCAGTCAAACATATGCAGCGCCTGCAGTTTACGTACCGTCTCTTCGTGCAGCTCTTTGGCATCCGGCGCTTTATGGAAATAGAGATAGCCGCCAAACACTTCGTCAGAGCCCTCGCCGGAGAGCACCATTTTGATGCCCATCGCTTTGATTTTGCGCGACATCAGATACATCGGCGTCGAGGCGCGAATGGTGGTTACGTCATAGGTTTCAATGTGATAGATCACATCGCGGATCGCATCCAGACCCTCCTGCACGGTGAAGTGAATTTCATGGTGCACGGTGCCGAGATGGTTCGCCACTTCCTGCGCCGCTTTCAGATCCGGCGCGCCCTTCAGGCCGACGGCGAAAGAGTGCAGCTGCGGCCACCAGGCTTCTGATTTCTCCTGGTCTTCCACGCGGCGGGCGGCGAATTTTTTGGTGATCGCAGAGATAACCGAGGAGTCCAGCCCGCCGGAGAGCAGCACGCCATAGGGCACGTCGGACATCAGGTGGCTCTTCACCGCATCTTCCAGCGCCTGGCGCAGCACCTCTTTGTCGGTAACGTTATCTTTTACGGCGTCATAAGAGAACCAGTCGCGCTGATAGTAGGAGCGGATTTCGCCCTCTTTGCTCCACAGATAGCTGCCCGCGGGGAACTCTTTAATGGTGCGGCAAACCGGCACCAGCGCCTTCATTTCAGAAGCAACATAGAGGTTGCCGTGTTCGTCATGGCCCATATAGAGCGGGATGATGCCGATATGGTCGCGGCCAATCAGGTAAGCATCCTGTTCACTGTCGTAAAGCACGAAGGCAAACATGCCCTGCAATTCGTCAAGGAATGCTGGCCCTTTTTCCTGATAGAGCGCGAGGATCACTTCGCAGTCGGATCCGGTCTGGAAGGCGTAGCGGTCGCCGTACTCTGCGCGCAGCGCCTGGTGGTTATAAATTTCACCGTTAACGGCCAGCGCATGTGTTTTTTGTTGGTTATAGAGCGGCTGTGCACCGGCGTTGACGTCGACAATCGACAGACGCTCGTGGGAGAGAATCGCTTTGTCACTGGCATAAACGCCGGACCAGTCCGGGCCGCGGTGGCGCATCAGACGGGATAATTCGAGCGCTTTTTTACGTAATTCGCCTGCGTCGGTTTTGATATCCAGTACGCCAAAAATTGAACACATAGACTTCTCCGTTAACCTTGAGGGCATTGCTGTAATGTTGTGTGCTTGTAGCCAAAATGCCGCAAAAGACGGGCAGGGCGCAAGCCTTTTAGCGGCAGGAAATGAAAAAGTGCAACGGTGATTAAGGAATGCTGAAAATTGCGTATGTATTGCGCTGGTTTATTGATGATTCTTCAAAATTAAGCGGTGTTTATTAAACGAAGCGGTTTTTTTGTGGCGGCAAAAATAAAAAACCACGCCCAAAGGCGTGGTTACGTTCAGATAACATCAATTTCGGCGACCGAGGGGTAAATCCACGATGGCCTGAACGGCATGCTGTCGATATCGTCGAGCCGCGAGACGCCGGAGAGCACCAGGATGGTCTCCAGGCCGGCCTGGAAGCCAGCCAGAATGTCTGTGCGCAGGTTATCGCCAACAATCACCGTCTGCTCCGAGTGCGCCTGCATGGTGTTCAGCGCGGCGCGAATGATCCACGGGCTCGGTTTGCCAACGTAGAAGGGCTTGCGGCCAGAGATCTTCTCAATACCCGCGCAGAGCGCGCCGCAGGCGGGGTAGAAGCCGCGGCCGTGCGTGTCCGGGTTGGTCGCGATAAAGCGTGCGCCGTTGGCGACGAAGAAGGCCGCGCGGTGCATCATCTCCCAGTTATAGGAGCGGGTTTCGCCGACGATGACAAAATCCGGGTTGATGTCGGTAATGGTAAAGCCAGCTTTATAAAGCTCATGAATCAGTGCGCCTTCGCCGACGACATAGGCTTTTTTCCCCTCCTGGCGCTTGAGGAAGTCTGCCGTTGCCATCGCCGAGGTGTAAAAGACGCTGGCGGGCACATCAATTCCCGCCGAGGCAAAGCGGTTAGCCAGATCCTGACCGGTCTGAGAAGGGTAGTTAGTCAGCAATACCAGCGGCATCTCTTTCTCAAGGATGCGGGTAACAAACTCGGCAGCGCCGGGAACGGCAACGTTATCGTGCATCAGCACGCCATCAATATCGCAGATTACATTCTGAATGGTCATGGAGTGTCCGGATAAAAAAATAAGTGTTAACTATAAACCCTGTCAGTTTTCCAGCAACCGCTGGAGCAGCAGACCGTTCAGCATCGCCCGTTTCACCAGCGCGAAGGCGCCAATCGCAGAGCGGTGATCGAGGGTGGAGGGCACAACCGGCAGATTTTTGCGAAACGCCTTCAGTGACTGCGTGTTAATACAGGCTTCAATGGCGGGCAGCAGGATCTTTTCCGCTTCAACGATCTCGCCGGCAATCACCACTTTTTGCGGGTTGAAGAGGTTAATGGCGATAGCGATAGTTTTACCGAGATGACGCCCGACGTACTCAATCACTTCGCAGGCCAGCGCATCGCCTTTGTTAGCGGCTTTGCAGATAGCCTTGATTGAGCAATCCTCCTCTTTCAGGCGGCTCTGATAACCCTGCTGTAACAGATGGCGGACTCGCTGCTCAATGGCGGCATTGGCGGCAATCGTCTCCAGGCAACCGAAGTTACCGCAGTGGCATCGTTCGCCGAGGGGTTCTACCTGCACGTGACCAATTTCGCCGACGTTACCGTTGCGACCGATAAAGATGCGGCCGCTGGAGATGATCCCGGCACCGGTGCCGCGGTGCACGCGCACCAGAATGGAGTCTTCACAATCCTGGCTTGCGCCAAAATAGTGCTCGGCCAGCGCCAGGCTGCGAATATCGTGCCCAACGAAACAGGTCAATTTGAAGCGTTTTTCCAGCGCCTCAACCAGCGCCCAGTTCTCCACCTGAATATGCGGCATATAGCGGATTACGCCGCTCTCCGGATCGACCAGCCCCGGCAGGATCACCGAAATGGCGATCAGCTCGCGGATTTTACGCTGGCTGGCGTCGATAAACTGGCTGATGGTGTTGAGCAGCGCGTGCTCCAGCGTCTCCTGGGTGCGCTCCGGCAACGGGTAGTGCTCTTCGGCCAGCACCTTGCTGCTCAGATCGTAGAGCGTGAGGGTGGTGTCGTTGCGCCCGAGGCGCACGCCGATGGCCTGAAAATTGCGGGTTTCGGTAATAATGGAGATGGCGCGGCGGCCCCCGGTGGAGGCCTGCTGATCGACTTCTTTGATCAGCCCGCGTTCAATCAGCTGACGCGTGATTTTTGTCACGCTGGCGGGTGCAAGCTGGCTCTGCTCGGCAATCTGTATGCGTGAGATGGGGCCGTGTTGGTCAATCAGGCGGTAAACCGCCGCACTGTTAAGCTGTTTTACGAGGTCAACGTTACCAATTTGAGCTTGTCCGCCTGATGTCATACCGTCTCTTTATGCAGTGGCGACCTCGTTACCATTAACGATGGTCTTGATAATTTCATAATCACGCGTAAATGCGGTCAGGTTCGCCACCTTGCCTGCGGCGAGAGTGCCCAGCTTTTTGTCAACGCCAATGGCGCGAGCCGGGTAGAGCGTGGCCATACGCAGCGCTTCGTCGAGCGCAATACCGACATGCTCGACCAGGTTACGCACCCCTTCGATCATCGTCAGGGCCGACCCACTCAGCGTTCCGTTTTCATCTACGCACAATCCATTCCGGTAGTATATTGTTTTGCCAGCAAAAATGAACTGATCAATATGTGCACCTGCGGGCGCGGTTGCATCGGTAACCAGACAGAGCTTGTCCCCCTTCAGCCGCTTCGCATTGCGAATATTAACGTAGTCGACATGCAACCCATCGGCAATCACGCCACAGTAAACATCTGTGTCATCAAGCACGGCGCCCGCCAGCCCCGGCTCGCGTCCGGTGATGTACGGCATGGCATTATAAAGATGGGTGGCGAAGGTGATACCGGCGCGGAAACCGGCTTTCGCCTCGTTCAGCGTGGCGTTGGAGTGACCGGCGGAAACCACAATCCCCGCGTCGGCAAGCTTGCGGATCACCTCACATCCTGCCACTTCGGGGGCTAAGGTGATTTTTGTGATCACATCCGCGTTTTGACATAAGAAATCGACCAGCGCCGCATCCGGTTTGCGCACGAAGTCGGGATTGTGGGTCCCTTTCTTGATGATGTTGAGCCACGGCCCTTCCAGGTGCAGGCCCAGCGCCTGGTTCGGGTATTTTGCCAGGTAGTCGCGCATCACCTGCACACCCTGCTTCATCAGGTCATCGCTGGTGGTAATCAGCGTCGGCAGGTAGCTGGTGCAGCCGGACTTCTCGTTAGCGCGCTGCATGATCTCCAGCGTCTCAACGCTGACAGCTTCGGCGGTATCGTTAAACTGCACGCCGCCGCAGCCGTTGAGCTGCACATCAATAAAACCAGGGGCGAGGAGGGCACCATTCAGCGAACGTTGTTCAATATCCGCTGGTAGCTCAGCCTGTGGGCAAAGGCGTTCAATCAGGCCATCGGCTACAACGAGCGCATGGTCATCCAAAATTTCATGGCCGGTGAAGATTCGGCAATGAGTTAAAGCATACATAACAACCCCCGGTTAACGATGAGTGCCGCTCCGCAGTGGCCTGCGAAGCGGAAACAGACTTACAGACCTTTAATATTTTCCGCTTCTAACTCGTTGAAGTATTTCAGCGTTTTGACTTTCAGCTCCATCGTGGACGGCTCGTCGCAGACGATGACCGCTTTCGGATGCAGCTGCAGGCAGCTGATGGTCCACATATGGTTGACGTTACCCTCAACGGCCGCCTGCAGTGCCTGCGCCTTAACGTTGCCCAGCACCAGAATCATCACCTCTTCGGCATCGAGCAGCGTGCCAACGCCTACGGTCAGGGCATATTTTGGCACCTGATTAACATCGCCGTCGAAGAAGCGCGAGTTCGCTATACGGGTATCGTGGGTTAACGTTTTAATACGCGTACGCGATGCCAGCGACGACGCCGGTTCGTTAAAAGCGATATGACCATCGTTGCCCACACCGCCCATAAACAGGTGAATTTTGCCGTAAGCGCGAATTTTTTCTTCGTAACGACGGCATTCTGCGTCAATATCGGGCGCGTTTCCATCGAGCAGGTTAATGTTTTCAGCAGGAATATCAACGTGATCGAAGAAATTACGGTGCATAAAGCTGTGGTAACTCTCCGGATGATCCTTCGGCAGGCCTACATATTCGTCCATGTTAAAGGTGACGACATGCTTAAAGCTGACCTGGCCCGCTTTGTGCATTTCAACTAATGCTTTGTAGGCCGTAAGCGGTGTGCCGCCCGTTGGCAGGCCAAGTACAAAAGGGCGATCGGCGGTGGGGTTGAATGCGTTAATGCGGTTGACGATATGGCGGGCGGCCCATTTACCGACCTGTTCAGCTGTCGCCAGGGGAATCAGTCTCATTGTTCACCTCAAAGTTTAATGAAAAGCATTGGCGGTGCGCCTTCTGGCTCAGCGTTAAGCGTAACCTGGTTTCGTCATAAAAAGGGAGCGATCCGCTTTGATATTTTTGATCTTAAAATAAGTTTTTGTTGTTTGCCAGTATTGAGGAGTGGTGATAACGATAGTTAGTGATTTTAATCACAGAAAATGCGTGTTTAATTTGCGAGGCGAATTAATTTTGCAGACACTTCGTCAGGTAGTGGAAAAACAGGCATCAGTTCAGGGTTCGTTACACAATAAAAAACAACTGTTTCAGTGGGCTCACGTTGAGCTCATAGGGGGAATAAAGTGAGTATTTTAGGCTATTTACAGAAGGTTGGCCGCGCGCTGATGGTGCCGGTCGCCACGCTGCCTGCGGCAGCGATTTTGATGGGGGTCGGCTACTGGATCGACCCTGTTGGTTGGGGGAGCCAAAACGCCCTGGCCGCGCTGTTTATCAAATCCGGTTCGGCGATCATCGATCACATGGGCGTGTTGTTCGCGGTCGGCGTCGCTTATGGGATGTCCAAAGATAAAGATGGCGCTGCGGCGCTGGCCGGTTTCGTCGGCTTCCTGGTGTTAACGACCCTCTGCTCGCCTGCCGCGGTGTCGATGATTCAAAAAATTCCGCTGGATCAGGTCCCTGCGGCCTTCGGCAAAATTGAAAACCAGTTTGTCGGTATTCTGGTCGGGATCATCGCCGCTGAGCTTTACAACCGCTTCAGCACCGTCGAACTGCCGAAAGCGCTCTCCTTCTTTAGCGGCCGCCGTCTGGTGCCGATCATCACCTCGTTTGTGATGATTGCTGTGGCCTTTATCATGATGTTTATCTGGCCGGTGGTCTTTAGTGGCCTGGTTAGCTTCGGTGAACATATTCAGAAACTCGGCTCTGTCGGCGCGGGTGTTTACGCCTTCTTCAACCGTCTGCTGATCCCTGTCGGTCTGCATCACGCCCTGAACTCGGTCTTCTGGTTCGACGTGGCGGGCATTAACGATATCCCTAACTTCCTCGGCGGCGCGCAGTCTATCGAAGCCGGTAAAGCGACGGTGGGGATCACCGGGCGTTATCAGGCGGGCTTCTTCCCGATCATGATGTTCGGCTTGCCGGGTGCGGCGCTGGCGATCTATCAGTGCGCGCGTCCTGAGAACAAAGCCAAAGTGCTGGGGATTATGATGGCTGGCGCCTTCGCCGCCTTCTTTACCGGCATCACCGAGCCGCTGGAATTCTCCTTTATGTTCGTGGCGCCGGTGCTGTATGTCATTCACGCCATTCTGACCGGTATCTCCGTCTATATCGCAGCCAGCATGCACTGGATTGCCGGTTTCGGTTTCAGCGCCGGGCTGGTGGATATGGTGCTCTCCTCGCGTAACCCGCTGGCGACCCAGTGGTGGATGCTGATCCCGCAGGGTCTGGTGTTCTTTGTTATCTACTACGTGGTATTCCGCTTCACCATTAAGCGATTCAACATGCTGACCCCGGGTCGTGAACTGGCTGTCGCCGGGGATGAAACCGATGGGCAGGATGTCAATATCAGCGCTAATAGTGAGCAGGATGTCAGCGGCCTGGCGCGTCAATACATTGCTGCCGTCGGCGGCTCGGCGAACCTGACCGGTATTGATGCCTGTATTACCCGTCTGCGCCTTAACGTGAATGACTCTTCTCTGGTCAACGAAACGATGGCGAAACGCCTTGGCGCAACTGGTGTGATTCGTCTTAATAAAACCAGCGTGCAGATTATCGTCGGCTTTGTGGCTGAGAAAATTGCCAACGCGATGAAAACGGCAGGGGATGTCCCGGCAGCGGCAAGCAGCAGCGCAGCGCCGGCTCAGGCCGCGCCAGTAGCCGCCGCAAAACCGCAGGCGGTGCCGAATTCAGTCGTGATTGCTGAGCTCTTATCGCCGGTTACTGGTGAAGTGGTGGCGCTGGAGCAGGTGCCGGACGAAGCCTTTGCCAGCAAAGCGGTAGGCGATGGCGTAGCGGTAAAACCGACCGACAAAACCGTGGTATCTCCGGCAGCTGGCACAATTGTGAAAATCTTCAACACCAACCATGCGTTCTGCCTGGAGACCGAAAAAGGCGCCGAGATCGTTGTCCATATGGGCATTGATACGGTTGCGCTGGGCGGCCAGGGCTTTACCCGTCTGGTGGAAGAGGGCGCAGAAGTGGTTGCTGGTCAACCGATCCTAGAAATGGATCTGGCATACCTCAATGCCAATGCCCGCTCAATGATTAGCCCGGTTGTCGTCAGCAATATTGATGATTTCAGTGGTCTTGTCATTAAGGCGCAAGGCCATGTCGTTGCGGGTCAGACGCCGTTATACGAAATTAAAGGCTGATTGCTCCTGAGTCGGCACATTAGCCTTAAGCGGCGGGGGATCTCCTCCGCCGCTTTTTTTTACCCGCCGTTTAATGAATGCCATACTGGTGGCCGCTATTTTACAGAGGTGAATAATGAAAAGGATTTTATACGCGCTGGTGATAACGACGGCGCTTAGCGGCTGTATCCCGCGTTACGCAACCATACGTCCGCATTATGAAGTGGATGTGCGCAATCCGGCCGGAGAGCCGCTGCCAACAGCGATGATGTGGGTCAGCACCGGGCGTTCCTCACCGGGATACTATCCCGCACCGGAGGAGTTCCGCGCCGACAGGCAGGGCCATATTGATGTTGAGAAAAAATCCCAGTGGGAAAATATGATCTTCTTTCTTCACGGCACCAATTTCTACTCGTGGGGCTGGTGTATTGAAGCGCCCGGTTATCTCCCTCGCAGTGGAAGAGGTGATGAGATCGTCAGCCCTGTGATCCTCACGCCGACCACGCAGGATCTCCGCTGTCGGCAGGCACACTATGCGGAAGAATACCTTTCCCCTGAGCATCAGTGATTTGTATAAGTAAAGGTTGTTTCCTGCGTCCTCTTATTAGATCATATGCCGTTATACGTTGTTTACGCCTTGAGGAACCTGTGATGAGTGAGGCTGAAGCCCGCCCGACTAACTTTATCCGCCAGATCATTGATGAAGATCTGGCCAGTGGTAAACACACCACCGTCCATACCCGTTTTCCGCCGGAGCCGAATGGCTACCTGCACATCGGCCACGCGAAATCCATCTGCCTGAACTTCGGTATCGCACAGGACTATAACGGCCAGTGCAACCTGCGTTTCGATGATACCAACCCGGCAAAAGAAGATATCGAATACGTTGAATCAATTAAAAACGACGTGCAGTGGTTGGGCTTTCACTGGTCTGGCGACATCTGCTACTCCTCAGACTACTTCGATAAGCTGTATAGCTACGCAGTTGAGCTGATCAACAAAGGCCTGGCCTACGTTGACGAGTTGACCGGCGACGAAATTCGCGAATACCGCGGCACGCTGACGCAGCCGGGTAAAAACAGCCCGTACCGCGATCGCAGCGTAGAAGAGAACCTGGCACTGTTTGAAAAGATGCGTGCGGGTGGTTTTGAAGAGGGTAAAGCCTGTCTGCGTGCAAAAATCGATATGGCTTCGCCATTTATCGTGATGCGCGACCCGGTTATCTACCGTATTAAATTTGCTGAACACCATCAGACCGGCAACAAGTGGTGCATCTACCCGATGTACGACTTCACCCACTGCATCAGCGATGCGCTGGAAGGGATCACCCATTCGCTCTGCACGCTGGAGTTCCAGGACAACCGCCGTCTGTATGACTGGGTGCTGGATAACATCACCATTCCGGTTCATCCGCGCCAGTACGAATTCTCGCGCCTGAATCTCGAATACACCGTGATGTCCAAGCGTAAGCTCAACCTGCTGGTGACCGACAAGCACGTCGAGGGCTGGGACGATCCGCGTATGCCGACCATCTCTGGCCTGCGCCGTCGTGGCTACACCGCGGCTTCTATCCGTGAGTTCTGCAAGCGCATTGGCGTGACCAAGCAGGACAACACCATTGAAATGGCGTCGCTGGAATCCTGCATCCGTGAAGATCTCAACGAAAACGCGCCGCGCGCGATGGCGGTTATCGACCCGGTGAAACTGGTTATCGAAAACTACCCGCAGGGCAGCAGCGAAATCGTCACCATGCCGAACCATCCGAACAAGCCGGAAATGGGCACTCGTGAAGTGCCGTTTAGCGGTGAGATCTGGATCGATCGCGCTGATTTCCGCGAAGAAGCCAACAAGCAGTACAAACGTCTGGTGCTGGGCAAAGAGGTACGTCTGCGCAATGCGTATGTGATCAAAGCGGAACGCGTTGAGAAAGACGCCGAAGGCAACATCACCACCATTTTCTGCTCTTACGACGCCGAGACGCTGAGTAAGGATCCTGCCGATGGCCGCAAGGTTAAAGGCGTGATCCACTGGGTTAGCGCGCAGCATGCGCAGCCGGTTGAAATTCGTCTTTACGATCGTCTGTTCAGCGTGCCAAACCCGGGCGCCGCCGAGGATTTCCTCGCCACTATCAACCCGGAATCGCTGGTCATTAAGCAGGGTTTTGCCGAGCCATCGCTGAAAGAGGCGCAGGCGGGCAAAGCGTATCAGTTCGAGCGCGAAGGCTACTTCTGCCTCGACAGCCGCTATGCCACCGCGGACAAACTCGTGTTTAACCGCACGGTAGGCCTGCGTGATACCTGGGCAAAAATCGGCGACTGATTACCTCAATCAGCGATCGCTATTTAAAAACGCCGCTTCCCGCGGCGTTTTTTATTTATTAACCACCGAATTACAATTAATACATATTCGTGCTGAAAATTAATTCCGCCCCCTGTTGGTGTGCTGTTTTTTTTATTCCTGAAACTTTGCAAATGCAGGAATCAGAATAGTAGTAAATCGCTCTTTCCGATAAAGAATTAAATATCGAGTGAATATGGTTTGGTTATTTATTTGCGTGATTTATGAAACGAACTATCATCCTCATTTAATTCTGTGCACTTCGTCATACTCCGTTATTTTTGCTTAAAAACACATTGATAATTCGCAAGGCGAAAAATAGGCTTTGTGCTGTTGTTTATTTAGGGAATATCCGTAACGGCTTCCTGATGTTAATTTTTATCGCCGCCGTGGCGGGGTTTTTTACATTTAAAAGGAATCAATGTATGCGTGCGTTTGCAGGTAAACGGAGTACGCTTTCGCTGGCTATTGCCGCAGTAACCGCCATGTCAGGCCTGGCGCTTCCCGCGCAGGCGCAGGCAAGCGGTTTTATTGATGACTCCACGCTGGCCGGTGGGGTCTATTACTGGCAGCGTGAGCGCGACCGTAAGGATATTCTCAATAATAAATATAAAACGAATCTCTCTCACGCCACGTGGAATGCGAATCTGGATTTCCAGTCAGGCTTTGCGGCAGATATGTTTGGCCTGGATATCGCTGCTTTCACGGCAATCGAAATGGCGGAAAATGGCGATAGCGCTCACCCAAATGAAATTGCTTTCTCCGCCAGCAATAAAGCTTATAAAGAGCGCTGGTCCGGCGATAAGAGCGGAGTCAGCCTCTATAAAGCCGCAGCAAAATTCAAATATGGCGCTCTTTGGGCGCGAGCAGGTTATATTCAGCCCACCGGGCAGACGCTATTAGCGCCGCACTGGAGTTTTATGCCGGGCACCTACCAGGGCGCGGAAGCGGGCATTAGTAATGATTATGGCGATGCCGGTGCGCTGAGCGTCTCCTATATGTGGGCCAATGGATATAAAGCGCCGTGGCATATCGAGATGGATAATTTCTGGCAAAACGACAGAGAGCAAAGGGTCGATTATCTCCATTCGCTCGGCGCAAAATACGACTTCAAAAACAATCTGGTGCTGGAAGCTGCATTTGGCCAGGCGCAGGGCTATGTCGATCAGTACTTTGCAAAAGCCAGCTACCAGCTGGATGTAGCACATCAACCGCTCAGCACCAGCTATCAGTTTTATGGTGCCCGCGACAAAGTTCGCGATCGCGGCATCAACGATCTTTACGACGGCACCGCCTGGCTACAGGCACTAACCTTCGGTTACACGGTCGGGCCACTCGCGCTGCGCCTCGAAGGAACATGGGTAAAAGCAGAAGGCCAGCAGGGCTACTTTTTGCAACGCATGACGCCAACCTACGCTTCTTCCAATGGTCGTCTCGATATCTGGTGGGATAACCGCTCCGACTTCAATGCCAACGGCGAAAAAGCGCTCTTCCTGGGGGCGATGTACGATCTGGAGAGTTACAACTTGCCCGGCTGGCAAATCGGGGCCTCTTACGCCTACGCGTGGGGCGCAAAACCGGCCGAAATGGCCGTGCCGGATGCGTGGTACAACGCCGACTATCGTCTGAAAGAGTCCGCTTACAGCCTCGATGCCATCTATACCCTGCAAGAGGGGCGCGCCAAAGGGACGATGTTTAAGCTGCACTTTACCCAGTATGACAACCACTCTGCTATCCCGAGCTATGCCGGTGGTTACGGCAACATTTTCCAGGATGAGCGAGACGTGAAATTGATGGTCATCGCGCCGTTTACCCTTTTCTAAGTCATTTGTTGCCGGGCATTGGCAACCTTAAGGAACAGAGCATGCATACAGCACGTTTAAGCCTGCTGGCGGGCGCCATCACAGCGCTGCTCAGCAGCGGCGCGGCACTGGCAAGCCAGAGCACGGTTGACGCCATCAGCCAGTTCAATCTGAACTACGCCGTAAAAGATAACTTTGCCGCCCAGCATGGCGTTGATTGCGCGAAGCTCGGCGCTGACTGGGCTTCCTGCAACAAAGCAGTGATCACGCTGACCAACAAAGGCGAGGCGGTGACCGATAACGCATGGGCGATCTACTTCCACAGCATTCGTCCCATTCTGCAAGTCGCGAACCCGCAGTTCAAAGTGACCCATATTATGGGCGACCTGCATAAGCTTGAGCCTACCGGGCAATTTACTGGTTTTCCGGCGAAGCACTCCGTTGAGATCCCGATTATTAATGAGTACTGGCAACTCTTTATTACCGACGTGCTGCCGCGCTGGTATGTCACAGGAGAGGAAGCGACGCCAAAAACCATCGCCAATACCAATACGGAAGATCTTGCCCAGTTCGTCACGCCGCTGGGCGAGCACTGGAAGCGAACGCCGGACGATAAAAATATCCTGATGACCGCTGAAGCGCGCTTTGCGCAAAACAGCGATATCAAAACAATAAACCTCGCCTCGCTGCGCGGGCAGATTGTGCCGACGCCGCGCGAGGTAAAAATCTACGGTCGGGATATCGATCTCAGCCAGGGAGTGAAGTTTGACCTCTCGGCACTGATGCCCGATGCGCAAAACGCCATCAAAGGGCGCTTCGCCATGCTCGGTGTGGAAGAGGGGAGTTATCCGCTACGTACCGAGATTGCCCGTAAAGCGTTCAGGGGTGACGAGGCGATCAACGGTGCCTATCAGTTGCGTATCAGCGAGAAAGAGGCGGTAGTGACCGGTTTTGATCAGAGCGGCGTATTTTATGGCCTGCAATCTCTGCTTTCGCTTCTCCCCGCCCAGGGGTCGATGACGCTCCCCACGCTGATGGCGAAAGATGCGCCGCGCTTCGACTACCGCGGTATTCATCTGGATGTCGGGCGTAATTTCCACAGCAAAGCGGCGGTGCTGCGCCTGCTGGATCAGATGGCGGCTTACAAGCTGAATAAATTCCACTTCCATCTGACGGACGATGAAGGGTGGCGTATTGAGATTCCAGGGCTGCCGGAGCTGACTGCGATTGGCAGCCAGCGCTGCCACGATCTGAGCGAGAAGCAGTGCCTGCTGCCGCAGCTGGGATCCGGGCCGGATCGTGATAACAACGGCAGCGGATACTTTACCCGCGCCGACTACATCGAGATCCTCAAATACGCCAAAGCGAGACATATTGAGGTGATCCCGGAGATCGACATGCCTGCCCATGCGCGCGCTGCCGTAATCTCAATGGAAGCACGTTACGATCGCCTGATAAAAGAGGGTAAGGATGAGAGCGAGGCGAGCCGCTACCGCCTGCTCGATCCGACGGATACCTCTGTTACCGCTGGCGTGCAGTTCTACGATCGCACCGGCTACCTCAATCCGTGCCTGGACTCCTCGCGCAACTTCGTCGATAAGGTGATGGGCGAAATCCTGCAGATGCACAGAGAAGCAGGTCTGCCGCTGCGCACCTGGCACTTTGGCGGCGATGAAGCAAAAAATATCTACCTCGGTGCCGGATATACGGATGTGAATAATCCGCAGCCGGGTAAAGGCATCATCGATCAGAGCAAGCAGGATAAGCCGTGGGCGAAATCCGGGGCCTGCCAGGCGATGATTAAAGCCGGGAAAGTGAGCGATGTTGAACACCTCTCCAGCTACTTTGGCGCAGAGGTAAGCAAGCTGGTTAAGGCGCACGGCATCAATGTGATGCAGGCGTGGCAGGATGGGCTAAAAGATGCCAAAGACGCTTCTGTGTTTGCCACCCAACATGTGAATGTCAACTTCTGGGATGCGCTCTACTGGGGCGGTTTCGATTCCGTCAACGACTGGGCGAATAAGGGCTTCCGCGTGGTGGTCTCCAACCCGGACTACGTCTATCTCGACTTCCCGAGTGAAGTTCACCCGGATGAGAGCGGCTACTACTGGGGGACGCGTTTCAGCGATGAGCGCAAAATCTTCAGCTTCGCGCCGGACAACATGCCGCAGAATGCGGAAACCTCGGTCGATCGGGATGGCAATGCATTCAGCGCTAAATCAGACAAGCCGTGGCCGGGTGCTTATGGGCTTTCCGCTGAGTTGTGGAGCGAAGTGGTGCGCACGGATGAGCAGATGGAGTATATGATCTATCCGCGTCTGGTCGCCGTGGCAGAGCGGGCATGGCATCGCGCAAGCTGGGAGCTGGATTATCAGGCAGGCCGCGAATACAAAGGCGGCGAGACGCAGTGGGTCGATCAGAAGGCGCTTACGGCTGACTGGCAGCGTTTTGCCAACCTGTTAGGACATCGCGAGCTGGCGAAGCTGGATAAAGCCGGCATCCATTATCGCCTGCCGGTGCCAGGAGCGCGAATTGTTGACGGTGTGCTGGAGGTCAACACTCGCCTCCCGGGGCTGGTGGTGGAGTACTCCCTCGATCGCGGCAAAACATGGCAGCGCTACGAAGCGAAATCCCATCCACAGGTTAAAGGAGAAATTCAGGTGCGCACCGTAAGCCCGGACGGCACACGCGTCAGCCGTGTCGACACGCTGAAAGCCTGATCGCTTTCCACCCTGAGCGGCGTAACCTTTTAACGCGCCGCTCAGCCGCAGGCATAAAAAAAGCCAACCTGACGGTTGGCTTTTAACGTTCAGAAGAACTTATTTTGCGTCGTGCGCGTGTTCATCTTCGCGGCAGTCGCCTTCGGCGCAGTGGCCGTAAAGGTAGAGACTGTGGTTCGTCAGGCGGATACCGTGTTTAGCGGCAATTTCGCGCTGGCGCAATTCGATGGAATCATCACTGAATTCGATGACTTTACCGCAGTCGAGGCAGATAAGGTGATCGTGGTGATGCTGCTGCGTCAGTTCAAAAACGGACTTGCCGCCTTCGAAGTTGTGACGGGTGACAATCCCGGCGTCATCAAACTGGTTCAGCACGCGGTACACCGTTGCCAGACCAATCTCTTCACCCATGTCGATCAGACGCTTATAAAGATCTTCCGCACTGACATGATGGTTATCCGGCTCCTGAAGCACTTCCAGAATTTTTAACCGTGGAAGCGTGACTTTCAGGCCGGCCTTCTTTAATGCGGTATTGTTGTCAGTCATGCGGAATCTGTCCTGTTGCTATACGATTCACTTCCTTCTCGGAAGTTATAAGGAATGCACCCGGGCGAATGCGTATCATTATAGAACTGCCATGTATAAATGAAAACTGCAAGCCCTCAAGTAAAGTAAGCTTTTAAAACGTGGTATCGCCGACAACTCCCGGTCGAGCGTAACGCGTTAAGCAGGGCTTATTGTACAGGGATGAATAGGAAAGTTAAAAAAATGTAGCAATTATTTCGATTGCTTTTACCTATTGATACGGCGCAACCAGCAGATTGCGCCATAAAAATCAGGCATTCAGGATTTCATCCAGATGCAGCTCTTCAGAAACCTGCTTCACCCACTTCTGTACGCGCTCGGCGGTCAGTTCTGGCTGGCGGTCTTCATCAATCGCCAGACCAACAAAGTGATCGTCATCCGCCAGGCCTTTTGAAGCTTCGAAATGGTAACCAGCAGTCGGCCAGTGACCCACAATCGTCGCGCCGCGCGGTTCGATAATGTCGCGAATGGTGCCCAGCGCATCACAGAAGTACTCAGCGTAATCTTCCTGATCGCCGCAGCCGAACAGCGCCACTAACTTACCATTAAAATCAATCTCTTCCAGCGTCGGGAAAAAGTCATCCCAGTCGCACTGCGCTTCACCGTAATACCAGGTCGGAATGCCGAGCAACAGGATGTCATACCCTTCGATATCTTCCTTACTGCTCTTGGCAATGTCATGAACATCGGCGACGTCTTTACCAAGCTGGCTCTGGATCATTTTGGCGATGTTTTCGGTGTTGCCGGTGTCGCTGCCGAAGAAAATGCCTGTAATTGCCATGAGTAAAATAACCTCTTGAATCTTAATGAGTATAGGGGGAGCGCTAAGCCCACAGATAAGGGCAATCATAGCAGAACAGAGAAGAACGCGGAAACTGCTATTGCCGCGGACTGCACTGTATGCCACATGAAAAGGGGAATTTGATGATGATTCAGAAGAATCGCTATCCGCGCAGGGCTTTAAGCTGCGCCAGCAGCATCTCTTCGATAAGTTCGCTGCGGCTTATCTCGCGCGCTTCGGCCAGCTCATTTAGGGCTTCCACCGCTTCCGCATTCAGTTTCAGTTCGACGCGCTTAAGCCCGCGAACCTTATCGCGTTTGAGCTGGTTGCGTTTATTAATGCGCAACTGTTCATCGCGCGAGAGCGGGTTGGTCTTCGGCCGTCCCGGGCGACGCTCATTCGCGAAGAGATCTAGTGTCGTACGGTCCGTTTGTTCTTTAGCCATGATATGAATACTACGGGAAAACACGCAATCGGGCCGCTGCCCGGGCTGAATAGCGCGCCATCATACATCACCAACATCGGCACGCCAATGACCGGGCGCGTTGAAACGACCGGTCGCCGCCTTTTTAATCAGTTGGCCTTATTCTGCCAGGTAACGGCGGATGGCACGCAGCACCGCGTCAGATTTTTCTGCATGCACCCAGTGCCCGGCACCGGCAATGACATACGCCCGCGCCTGGGGAAACTGCGCCAGCAGCGCATCGCGGTAGGCATCGGTGACATAAGAGGAGTTACCGCCGCAGACGAAGAGGGCAGGCTTATCCCACGCCGGAATTTTCTCCCAGCCAACAATATTGGCATATTGATCCCACAGCACCGGCACGTTAAAGCGCCACTCACCGTCGACGAAGGATTTCAGTAAAAACTGAACCACGCCCTCTTCATTAAGCTGCTCGCGCATCAGCGCCGCCGCCTGCTGGCGCGACGAAACCTTCGCCTCGCTGACGGCGTTAATAGCGGCAAAGATCTCATCGTGACGGCGCACCTTATAATCCACCGGTGCCATATCAATCGCCACCAGGCGGTCGATGCGATCGGGTGCCAGTGAAGTTAGCGCCATCACCGCTTTGCCGCCCATGGAGTGGCCGATAAAGGTCGCTTTTTCAATCTGATGAGCATCCAGCGTATCAAGCAGGTCCTGCGCCATCGCCGGGTAGTTCATCTCCGGTGAGCGGTGGGAGAGGCCGTGATTACGCATATCCACCTGCAGCACATCGTGATCCTGCACCAGCTCACGGGCGAGCACGCCGAGGTTATCGAGGCTGCCGAAAAGGCCGTGAACCAGCACAATCGGGGAATTGTTGTGCGGATGTTGTGCAGTTTGCGCGCGCGTGTTCAATTTCATGGCAAAGTTCTTTTTTTCACTCCAACGGGTTAGGTTATTATGGTGAACATTCTGCCGCCCGGCTGCAAGGCTAAGCATTACTCTGAGTTTTGCCGCCATCCTGGGGTGTACCTATCCGCTGTTGGGATTTCACTTTATAATCCCAATACTTGTATTCAGATTTTATATAGCACTGGATTAAGATGAAAACGATTGAAGTTGATGATGAGCTCTACAGTTACATTGCCAGCCATACTAAGCATATTGGCGAGAGCGCATCCGAGATTTTACGGCGTATGCTCAAGTTCTCCGCCGCATCATCGTCTCCCTCTGCAGCGCCCGCCGCGCCGGTGAAAGAGACACGCGCTGCCAGCGTTGTCGAAGAGGTGAAACCGGCCAACACCACCCGGGATAAAGTCCGTGCGGTTCGCGAGCTTCTGCTCTCCGACGAATACGCCGAGCAGAAAAAAGCGGTTAATCGCTTTCTGCTAATCCTGTCTACACTCTATTCACTCGATGACAAAGGGTTTACGGAATCCACTGAATCTCTGCACGGTCGCACGCGCGTATACTTTGCCGCTGATGAGCGCACCCTGCTGCAGAACGGCAACCAGACCAAGCCGAAGCAAGTGCCGAACACCCCTTACTGGGTCATCACCAACACGAATACGGGCCGTAAATGCAGCATGATTGAACACATCATGCAGTCAATGCAGTTCCCGGCGGAGCTGATTGAGAAAGTTTGCGGCACAATTTAATCCTTGCATTAAAAGGACGAAGCAATGGCAAACCATCCGCGTGCCGGGCAACCTGCACAACAGGGCGATTTGATTAACGTCGCGCAGCTAACTGCGCAGTACTATGTGTTGAAACCGGAAGTTGGCAATGCTGACCATGCGGTGAAATTTGGTACCTCAGGTCACCGTGGTAGCGCATGGCGTCACAGCTTTAACGAGCCGCACATTCTTGCAATCGCCCAGGCGATTGCCGAAGAGCGTGCGAAAAACGGCATCACCGGGCCGTGCTATGTTGGTAAAGACACCCACGCCCTCTCTGAGCCGGCGTTTATCTCCGTGCTGGAAGTGTTGGCTGCCAACGGCGTTGATATCATCGTGCAGGAAAATAACGGCTTTACGCCGACGCCTGCCATCTCTAACGCCATTCTTGTGCACAACAAAAACGGTGGCGCGCAGGCGGATGGTATCGTGATCACGCCGTCCCATAACCCGCCGGAAGATGGCGGCATCAAATACAACCCGCCAAACGGCGGCCCGGCCGACACCAACGTCACCAAAGTGGTAGAAGATCGCGCTAACGCGCTGCTGGCCGACGGTCTGAAAGGCGTGAAACGTATTTCGCTGGATGCAGCGATGGCCTCCGGTCACGTCACTGAAAAAGATCTGGTGCAGCCGTTTATTGAAGGGCTGGCGGAGATCGTCGATATGGCGGCGATCCAGAAAGCGGGCCTGAAACTGGGCGTCGATCCGCTGGGCGGCTCCGGTATTGAGTACTGGAAACGTATCGCCGAGCACTACAAGCTCGACCTCACCATCGTGAATGATGAAGTCGACCAGACTTTCCGCTTTATGCATCTCGACAAAGATGGCGCGATCCGTATGGACTGCTCCTCCGAGTGTGCAATGGCCGGTCTGCTGGCGCTGCGCGATAAGTTTGACCTCGCCTTCGCCAACGATCCGGATTACGACCGCCACGGCATCGTCACCCCGGCTGGCCTGATGAACCCGAACCACTACCTGGCGGTAGCGATCAACTATCTGTTCCAGCATCGCCCGCAGTGGGGCAAAGATGTTGCAGTCGGTAAGACGCTGGTCTCCTCTGCAATGATCGACCGCGTGGTTAACGACCTTGGTCGTAAGCTGGTGGAAGTGCCGGTGGGCTTTAAGTGGTTTGTGGATGGTCTGCACGACGGCAGCTTCGGCTTCGGTGGCGAAGAGAGCGCGGGCGCTTCCTTCCTGCGCTTTGACGGTACGCCGTGGTCCACGGATAAAGACGGCATCATCATGTGCCTGCTGGCAGCGGAGATCACTGCGGTGACCGGTAAAAACCCGCAGCAGCACTATGACGAACTGGCTGCCCGCTTTGGCGCGCCAAGCTACAACCGTCTGCAGGCTGCGGCCTCTTCCGCACAGAAAGCGGCGCTCTCTAAGCTCTCGCCTGAAATGGTAAGTGCCAGCACGCTGGCAGGGGATGCGATCACTGCTCGCCTGACCGCAGCACCGGGCAACGGTGCGTCGATTGGCGGCCTGAAAGTGATGACCGACAACGGCTGGTTTGCCGCGCGTCCGTCTGGCACCGAAGACGCCTACAAAATCTACTGCGAAAGCTTCCTCGGCGACGAACACCGTAAGCTGATTGAGAAAGAAGCGGTAGAAATTGTCAGCGAAGTGCTGAAAAACGCGTAAATCGCGGCACAGTAAAAAGGCTCCCTCGGGAGCCTTTTTTGTGTCGGATGGCGGCTGACGCCTTATCCGACCTACAACTGCATCAAACGCTAAACCCGAAACCCGTAGGCCGGATAAGCGCAGCGCCATCCGGCAGTCAAACGGTGCGGAAGGCGTAACCCGTAGGCCGGATAAGCGCAGCGCCATCCGGCAATCAGCCGTGCAAATCACGCCTCACAACATAAACCGGTACCCGATCCCGGTCTCGGTCAACAGATGACGTGGGCGCGCTGGATCGCTCTCCAGCTTCTGGCGCAAATGCCCCATATAAATTCGCAGATAGTGGCTGTGCTCAACGGCATTTGGCCCCCATACCTGGCTTAACAATTGCCGCTGGGTCAGCACTTTACCGTTATTATTGAGCAGCACCGCCAGCAGGCGAAACTCAATCGGCGTCAGGTGGATCTCCTCATCGCCGCGCTGGATGCGGCGGCTGGCGAGATCAACACGGATATCACCAAAGGTGATCACCGGTTCGCCCGGCGTGCTGGCGGCATGGCGGCGCAGCGCGACACGCAACCGTGCCTGCAACTCACCAATGCCGAAAGGTTTGCTGAGGTAATCATCCGCGCCGGCATCCAGCGCGGCGATCTTGTCGCTCTCTTCGATGCGTGCCGACAGAACAATAATCGGCATCTGGCTCCACTGGCGCACATCGCGAATAAAATCGAGACCGTCACCGTCCGGCAAACCGAGGTCGAGGATCGCCAGATCCGGCTTGCGCGTTGCCGCTTCAATTAACCCGCGCTGCAGCGTCTCCGCTTCGTGCACGCGCAGCCCCTCAGCTTCCAGCGCGGTGCGCAGAAAGCGGCGGATGGCCTGTTCATCTTCGACAATCAGAACGTTAATCACAGATCCTCGGGTAATTCATCCAGTTGCGGGGGCGTTTCCCGCGCGAGTGTAACATAAAAGCGCGCGCCTCCCTGCGGACGGTTTTGCGCGTCGATGGTGCCGCCGTGCACCTCGACAATCGCCTGGCAAATCGCCAGCCCCAGGCCAACGCCGGGGATGGCCGACTCCTTGGTGCCACGCGCAAATTTTTCAAAAATGGCGTGCTCCTGGCCCGGCGGGATCCCCGGCCCGTTATCCCACACCTCCAGCGTCCAGTCGGTCGGTGTGCTGTGCGATTCAATACCAATCTGTGCACCGGATCCGGCATATTTCACCGCGTTTTCCAGCAGATTGATCAACACGCGCTCAAACAGCGGGCCATCAACATGTACCAGCATCAGCGGGTCGGGTAGCGACAGCGCAATCTGCCGCCCGCCCATCACTGGCTCAAGGGTACGCAGCGCACTGCCGACCACCTCTTCCAGCGTCAGCCACTCACGTTTTAAATTAAAGCCGCCGGACTGGATGCGCGCCATATCCAGCAGATTATTGACCAGCCGGGTGGTGTTAAGCACATGCTGGCGGATCTCGTTGGCCTGCGGGGCATGTTTCGACCCTTCGCTGGCGAGATCCAGCGTCAGGATCTCCGCCTGACCAAACAGCACCGTCAGTGGGGTGCGCAGATCGTGGGAGAGGGCGGCCAGCAGTGAGTTACGCAGGCTCTCGCGCTCGCTGGCAAGCCGCGCCTGCTCTTCGCGCGTCGCCAGCGCCTGGCGCTCAAGCGCATTCGCCACCAGCAGGGTGAAGGTCTCCAGCAGACGCTGCTGCTCGGGGATCATCAGCTGGCGCAGATTCGCTGGCTCGACAATCAGCAAGCCATACACCGTATCGTCATTTTTCAGCGGCAAAATTTGATACGGCACGCCGGGCAGCGTATCGGTACCCGCGCCCGCAGGCTGTCCCTTATCAAAACTCCAGCGGGCGATGGCATCATCCCACGGCGTCATGCCCTGGTTTTCCGTTACCGCCGCCAGTTTACCTTCGCTGTTCGGCAGCAGCAGTTTGCTGCGCGCCTCAAAGGTGGAGTGAATAAACGTTTCGCTGGTGGCGGCGATATCCTGATTATTGCGCCCCGCCGCCAGCGCTTTCGACATCTCATAGAGATGACGCGTGCGCCGCTCACGGTAACGCGCCACCCTTGCCTGGTAACGCACCCCAGCGGTGAGGTTACCAATCACCAGCCCGACGGTCAGCATCACGCCGAAAGTGAGCAGATATTGCACATCCGACACCGCTAGCGTGCCGCGCGGCGAGATAAAAAAGAGATCGAAACTGATCACGTTAATCACCGTGGCGAAAGCCGATGGCCAGCGGCCATAGAACAGCGCCACCAGCACCACGCCCAGCAAGTAGATCATCACCAGGTTGGTGGCCTCAAAGGCCGTCAGCCACTGCAAGGCGATAAAGGTGATTGCCGCGCACAGCGCCAGCGCGACCGCGCAGCCGGTAAGCTGCACGCGCCAGCGGTCGAAAAAGGGGCGCGAATCACCGCTGCGCGCCGGCAGCGGCTGGGTGCTCTCCTGCAGGGCGATAATCACCAGATCGAGATCCGGCGCGCGGCGCGCCAGGCGGTCGGCAAAGGATTCGCGGTGCCACCAGCGGCGGTTATCGCGGCGGCCAATGAGGATTTTGCCGAGGTTATGTTCCCGGGCGTAGCGCAGTATCGCGCGATCTTCCGCCGGGTCGGCGAGGGTTGCGGTCTCTGCGCCCAGCTCCTGGGCCAGACGCAGGGCGCTTAAGATCGCCCGCCGCTGTGACTCCGGTAATTTGTGCAGGGTTGGGGTTTCAACATAGACCGCATGCCAGGCGCTGCCGAGTTTGGCCGCCAGCCTCGCTGCGGTGCGGATCAGCTTTTCATTGCCCGCGCCGTGACCGACGCAGAGCAGAATGGCGTCGCGCGTATGCCACACCTTCTCTTCGCCGAGGCGATCGCGCCAGGCACGCATCTGATCATCGACCCGGTCGGCGGTGCGCCGCAGCGCCAGTTCACGCAACGCAATCAGGTTACCTTTGCGAAAGAAGTGCTCAATGGCGCGCTCCGCCTGGCCGCCAATATAGACTTTGCCTTCGTGCAGCCGCTGGCGCAGATCGTCCGGCGGCAGATCGACCAGCACAATCTCATCGGCGCTATCAAAAAAGGGATCGGGCACCGTTTCGCGCACCTGAATGCCGGTCACGCCGCTGACCACATCATTCAGGCTCTCCAGGTGCTGCACATTGACGGTGGTAAAAACGTCGATGCCGGCTTCCAGCAGCTCCTCCACATCCTGCCAGCGTTTTGGGTGACGCGAGCCGGGAGCGTTACTGTGCGCCAGCTCATCCATCAGAATCAGCGCCGGACGCCGCGCGAGGGCGGCGTCCAGATCAAACTCATGTACCACGCGCCCGCGATGGGCAATGCGCCGCACGGGTTGCAGGGGCAGGCCCGCCATCAGCGCGGCGGTCTCTTTGCGCCCGTGCGTCTCTACCACGCCTGGCAGCACATCCAGCCCCTGCGCCCGTAGCCGCTGCGCTTCCTGCAACATGGCAAAGGTTTTACCCACCCCGGCGCAGGCACCGAAAAAGATCTTCAGTTTGCCCCGGTGTGCCGTAGCGGCATGCTCCAGCAGGCGGTCGGGATCGGGGCGCAACGGCTCATCACTCATGCGTTATTTATCCTTCAGCGCATCCAGCGCCAGATTGAGTTCAACCACATTCACCACCGGCTGACCGAGGAAGTTAACCAGCGGTGTTTCGGTGTATCTATTAACCAAATCATTGACCGTCTGCACCGACAAGCCGCGCGCTTGCGCCACGCGCGGGATCTGCCAGCTGGCCGCCTGCGGCGAGAGTTGACCATCCAGCCCGCTGGCGGAGGTGGTTAACAGCTCCACCGGAATCGCTTTTGGTGAGTGCGGGTTCGCCGCGCGCAGCTGCGCCACGCGTTCGGCCACCTGCTTATCCAGCTCCGGGTTGCTGCCCGCCAGATTACTGCCGCCCGAAGCCATCGGATTATAGGGCGCATCGGCGGTCGCGGAAGGGCGACCGTGAAAATAGCCCGGTGCGGTGAAATCCTGGCCCAGCAGACGGGAGCCGCGCACCGTATCGCCTTGCTCGATCAGCGAGCCGTTCGCCTGGTCGTGAAACCACCACTGCCCAAGGGCGGTGGTCAGCAGCGGGTAAAGCCCGCCGGTAATAAACGTCAGCAGTATTAAAAGCAGAAAGGCGGGACGTAATAAAGCCATCTTTTTCACTCCTTAAACCAGGCCAAACAGCGTGAGCAGCAGATCGATTGCTTTGATACCGATAAACGGCACCAGCAGACCGCCCAGACCGTAAATCCACAAGTTGCGGCGCAGCATCGCCGAGGCGGTCAGCGGCTTGTAGCTCACGCCTTTCAGCGCCAGCGGGATGAGGAACACAATCACCAGCGCGTTAAAGATCACCGCACTTAAAATCGCCGAAGAGGGGGAGTGCAGATGCATCACATTCAGCGCGTTGAGCTGCGGATAGGTGGCCGCAAACGCCGCAGGGATGATGGCAAAATACTTCGCCACATCATTGGCAATACTGAAGGTGGTGAGCGATCCGCGCGTCATCAGCATCTGTTTGCCGATATGTACCACTTCAATCAGCTTGGTCGGGTTCGAGTCGAGATCGACCATGTTCCCCGCCTCTTTCGCCGCCTGGGTACCGGAGTTCATTGCCACCGCAACATCCGCCTGCGCCAGCGCTGGGGCATCGTTAGTGCCGTCGCCGGTCATCGCCACCAGCCGACCTTCGGCCTGGTATTGACGAATCAGCGCCAGCTTTGCTTCCGGCGTCGCTTCGGCGAGGAAGTCATCCACGCCCGCTTCGGCGGCAATTGCTGCGGCGGTTAAGCGGTTATCGCCGGTGATCATCACCGTTTTGATGCCCATCTTACGCAACTGGGCGAAGCGCTCTTTAATACCGCCTTTGACGATATCTTTCAGCGCGATAACGCCCAGTACGTTAGCCCCTTCCGCTACCACCAGCGGCGTCGCGCCCTGGCGGGCCACATTTTCCACCACCATCTCAACATCCGCCGGGAAGGTGCCGCCATTGGCCTCGATATGGCGACGAATCGCATCCACTGAGCCTTTGCGGATCATGCGATCCTGCACATTAATCCCGCTCATGCGCGTTTGCGCGGTAAAGGGGACGAAGGTTGCTTGCAGGCTCTGCATATCCCGCTCGCGCAGGTTAAAGCGCTGCTTGGCGAGGATCACAATGCTGCGCCCTTCCGGGGTTTCATCGGCCAACGAAGAGAGCTGGGCCGCATCGGCCAGCGTCTTCTCATCGACGCCGCGCGCGGGCAAAAAGTCCGACGCCTGGCGGTTGCCGAGGGTGATGGTGCCGGTTTTATCCAGCAGCAGCACATCGACATCGCCCGCCGCTTCGACGGCGCGACCGCTGGTGGCGATCACATTCGCACCCAGCATGCGGCTCATCCCCGCCACGCCAATTGCCGACAGCAGGCCGCCGATGGTGGTCGGGATCAGGCAGACCAGCAGCGCAACCAGCACCGTGACGCTGACCGCCGTGCCGCCGTAAAGGGAGAAAGGCCACAGCGTGGCGGTCGCCAGCAGAAAGACAATGGTCAGCGCCACCAGCAGAATGGTCAGCGCGATCTCGTTAGGCGTTTTGCGGCGCTGGGCACCCTCAACCATGGCGATCATGCGATCGAGAAAGGTCTCGCCTGGGTTAACGCTGCACTGGATCACCAGCCAGTCAGACAGAATGCGCGTGCCGCCGGTCACGGAGGCAAAGTCGCCGCCAGACTCGCGGATCACCGGTGCGGACTCACCTGTAATAGCGCTCTCATCCACCGACGCGCCGCCCTCGATCACCTCGCCGTCGCAGGGAATAATATCCCCCGCTTCAACCAGCACCACATCGCCTTTGCGCAGCTCATCTGCCGGAACATGATCCATCGGTGCATCGTGCTGTGGCGCGCGCAGTTTGCGGGCAAAGACCGTCTTTTTCACCCCTTTCAGGCTGTTGGCCTGCGCTTTACTGCGCCCTTCCGCCAGCGCTTCGGCGAAGTTGGCAAACAGCACCGTCACCCACAGCCAGAGGCTGATTGCACCGGTAAACCACGCGTTACCGACCAAGTGACCGGTTGCCATGGCGATCGCCAGTAGGGTGGTGAGCAGGCTGCCGATCCAGACGATAAACATCACCGGGTTACGCCACTGCACCTGCGGGCTCAATTTGGTTAAGGAACCCATCAGCGCCTGGCGAACAAGGTTCGCGTCAAACAGGGCCAGTTGTTTGCGACTCATAATAGTGGTCTCCGCCAGACTCAAAACTGAAGGTATTCCGCCACCGGACCAAGGGCCAGGGCAGGAATAAAGGTCAATGCGCCAACCAGCAGCACGGTGCCGATCAGCAGGCCGATAAAGAGCGGGCCGTGGGTCGGCAGGGTGCCGGAGCTGGTGGGCTGTATCTTTTTACTCACCAGCGAGCCAGCAATCGCCAGCACCGGCACAATCACGCCGAAGCGGCCGACAAACATGCAGAAGGCGAGCAGACAGTTCCAGAAAGGCGTGTTGGCGCTCAGGCCACCAAAGGCGCTGCCGTTGTTGTTGGCGGCGGAGGAGACGGCGTACAACACTTCACTGAAGCCATGAATGCCGGGGTTGAACATGCCGCTGCGTCCGGCATCGGTCATCATCGCCAGCGCCGTGCCAATCAGCACCAGCGCCGGGGTGACGAGGATTGCCAGCGCGGTCATCTTCATCTCACGGACATCAATTTTTTTACCGAGGAACTCCGGCGTGCGGCCAATCATCAGCCCGGCAATAAACACCGCCAGCAGGACAAACAGCAGCATGCCGTAGAGGCCTGAGCCGACGCCGCCAAACACCACTTCGCCAATCTGCATTAACCACATCGGGATCATGCCGCCGAGTGCGGTAAAGGAGTCATGCATGGCGTTGACCGCACCGCAGGAAGCGGCGGTGGTGACCACGGCATAGAGGCTACTGGCGAGAATGCCGAAGCGGCTCTCTTTACCTTCCATGTTGATGGTGCTGTCGCCGCCGAGCGTCAGGAAGTGCGGGTTACCTAGCCACTCGGCCCGCATCACAATTGCCACACAAACGACAAAGATTATCGACATCGCCCACAGCAGCATCTGCCCCTGACGGCGGTCGCTCACCGCTTCACCAAAGGCGAAACAGAGCGCGGCAGGGATCAGGAAGATCGCCAGCATCTGCACAAAGTTGGTCAGCGCGGTAGGGTTTTCGAACGGATGGGAGGAGTTGGCGTTAAAGAAACCGCCGCCATTGGTGCCCAGCATTTTAATCGCTTCCTGCGAGGCGACCGGGCCCATTGGCATCAGGTGCTGAACCCCTTCGAGAGAGGTATAGGGCTGGTAGGGGAGCAGGTTTTGCAGCGTCCCTTGCTGGATAAAAAATAGGGCGATCAGCAGCGCCAGCGGCAGCAGTACCCAGAGCGTAATGCGCGTCAGATCGACCCACGCGTTGCCCAGCGTCTCCATGCTGCGGCGGGCGAAGGCGCGGATCAGCGCAAACACTACCGCGATGCCGGTGGCGGCAGAGAGGAAGTTCTGCACCGTCAGGCCGACCATCTGGCTAAAGTAACTCAGCGTGCTTTCACCGGCATAGGATTGCCAGTTGGTATTGCTGACAAAGCTGACCGCAGTGTTGAGCGCCAGGTGCCAGGAGAGGCCAGGCAGGTTCTGCGGGTTCAGTGGCAGGATGCCTTGCAGCATCAGCAGGGCAAACAGCAGGGCGAGGCCCAGCAGGTTAAGCCACAGGATCGCCAACAGGTAGTGTCGCCAGCTCATTTCACGGGTGTCGATACCCAACCCGCGCCAGAGCAAGTTTTCCATGGCACCCACGCCCGGCAACGGCTGCCCGGCAATCAGCTTCGCCAGCAGCGATCCAAGCGGACGCGCCAGCAGGAACAGCACCAGCAAAAAGCCGGCAACCAGAAGAAACGCTTGAGCGGCCATTAAAATGCCTCCGCGTTTATCAGGGCGTAAATCAGGTAGCCCAATAACAGGAAAACCAGCACGATGCCGATTAGCACGCCTGCACTCACAGTTCACCTCCGGGGTGATTTAAGGATGTGCAGAGAGGCTAATTTTTCAGGCGCAAAGATTTCGCAAAAATCCCTGGGCGAGGTGTAAAAAAAGTATAAAAATGGATGGAAAATGAACGTTTTGTAGGCCGGATAAGCGCCAGCGCCATCCGGCATTTTCCCCGCCGCACCATTGCCGGATGGCGGCTACGCCTTATCCGGCCTACAAAAGCGAGCCTACAGCGACACCAGCGTTGTTTTTATCTGCGATATGGCAGCGATGGGGGTGTGTCCCCGCTGAAATCGGCGAACCGAAGCGTGAATGACAAGGTCTGGAC
>NZ_JACVTW010000140.1:0-205 GCF_016624785.1 Kosakonia sp. S42
GCGCACTGCGCTCACCTCCCGCGAGCCTGACTGCGGCCGGCTCGACTCGACTTCCTCGTTCCATTCTGGAACTCGGTTTACTCGTCCCATCCATGGGACTCGCCCCTTCGGGGCCAGCGCAAGCGCTGTTCAAAATTGCTCCCGGCAATTTTGTCTGTCTCGGTTCGCCTCTGTCCGCCATCCATGGCGTCCAGACCTTGTCATT
>NZ_JACVTW010000014.1:0-95363 GCF_016624785.1 Kosakonia sp. S42
TGGTAGTGTGGGGTCTCCCCATGCGAGAGTAGGGAACTGCCAGGCATCAAATAAGAAGAACCCCAGCCTCACGGCTGGGGTTTTTTGCTTTCTGCGCGAAAAAAACACCCAATAAAATGGCAAGTAGCGCTTAAACAGCCTTTTTCTGCGCTAACCACTGCAAGACAAACTCCGCAACTTTCTCAATATCATTAAGATCCAGCACCGGTACAGACAGCGCCAGCTCAACATCGCTCGCAACCGCGATCGTATGTTCATCTATCGTTAACTCATCAATGTCATGCCCACAATCTGCGCGCCAGAGCAGGATCTTAGGCACCGGTTCATGCTTAAAGCCTTCGACAAGCACCAGATCCAGCTTTGTCGCATCCATCCTGCTGACCAGCCAGTTAAGATCCAGCTCAGTTTCATCAGGGGTTTCCGTCATTAATGCCCATCGTTGGCTGCTGGCGACCAGCGTCTGTGCTGCGCCTGCCTTACGTAACTCATAACTATCCTTGCCCGGCGTATCAACATCCATATCATGATGAGTATGCTTGATTAAGCCGGGACGAATGCCTCGTGCGCACAGCGCCGGAATCAGCTTTTTCAACAGTGTCGTCTTACCCGTTCCGCTCCAGGCCGCCACCGCAAGTAATGGTATCATCATCTCTCCTGCCAACGCGCCAGATCGTCAGGCGTATTCACATTGGCGAATGCCGCGCGCCGATCGCTGAAATCTATCGCATGCCCGCCTGCTTCACGCATAAACATCATTACCCTGCGTTCACCTTGTGCCAGCCACGCTTCCAGCTGCGATGAAAGGTCCTGATGAAGCAGAGCAATCACTGGGTGGTCGCGTTCGCCATCATGTACCCACACTGCCGGAGCCTGACCGCGGCCGGCCAGTAAACGCGATAAGAGATCGTCCGGAATATAGGGCGTATCACAGGGACAAAAGAGGAACCATTCGGCTTCGCACTGTTGCAAAGCAGCCAACATCCCTGCAAGCGGGCCCGGGAAGTCACGTAGAGTGTCCTCAATGACCGGCAGGCCGCTGAGGCGATAGGTATCAAGATTGCGGTTGGCGCTGATTGCCACGCTCTTAACCTGGGATGCTAATCGCCCGACGACATGTTGCCAGAGCGGTTTACCGTTAAGCTCCAGCAACCCTTTGTCTTTGCCCGCCATACGCGCGGCTTTGCCGCCAGCCAGCACGACGCCGAGTACTGCACTGCTATCCTTCACCAGTAACGCCTCTTTTATTGTGGGATTGACCCTGCTAACGTGTCGGAACACAAAATAAGGAGCAGATACATGAAATGTAAACGCCTCAACGAAGTTATCGAACTTCTCCAGCCAGCCTGGCAGAAAGAGCCAGAACTCAATTTAATGCAATTTTTACAGAAACTGGCGCAAGAGTCAGGTTATGAGGGCGAACTGGCCGATTTAAGTGATGACATCCTGATCTATCACCTGAAAATGCGCGACTCGGCAAAAGACGCAGCAATCCCTGGCATTCAAAAAGATTACGAAGAGGATTTCAAAACCGCGTTGCTGCGCGCCCGCGGCGTGATTAAAGAGTAAAACCTTGTAAGAGGAGCCACCGAAAACGGCCCAAAATGATATCCTGAATCATTCGTCGTATTTTCGGATCCCAGGATGACCTGTAACGCTTTTACTTTCCAGACGCTTCACCCGGATACCATCATGGATGCGCTTTTCGCGCAGGGGATCCGGGTCGATTCCGGCCTCACTCCGCTTAATAGCTACGAAAACCGTGTTTATCAGTTTCAGGACGAAGATCGCCGCCGCTATGTCGTGAAGTTCTACCGCCCGCAGCGCTGGTCAGCGGAACAGATACGCGAAGAGCATCAGTTTGCGCTCGACCTGCAAGAGAATGATGTGCCGGTCGCTGCACCGCTCGCGTTTAATAATGAAACCTTACTCACCCACCAGGATTTCCTCTTTGCCGTTTTCCCGAGCGTTGGTGGCCGCCAGTTTGAAGCGGACAATCTCGATCAGATGGAGTGGGTTGGCCGCTACCTTGGTCGTCTGCACCAGACCGGCCGTCAAAAGCGTTTTACCCATCGTCCTGACATGGGCGTTAACGAATATTTGCGCGAGCCGCGCCAGCTTTTTGAGACCACCTCGCTAATCCCGGCAAGCTTAAAAGAGGCGTTTTTGCGCGCAGTTGATAAGCTTATCGATGCCGTTATGGCGCAGTGGCATAATCGCGCCAACGTGCTGCGTCTGCATGGGGATTGTCATGCCGGGAATATTCTCTGGCGAGATGGCCCAATGTTTGTCGATTTAGACGATGCGCGTAATGGCCCGGCGGTACAAGATTTATGGATGTTGTTGCACGGTGATAAAGCCGAGCAGCGCATGCAGCTGGAGATGATCGTCGAAGCCTACGAAGAGTTTTGTGAGTTTGATACCGCGGAGCTTGCCCTGATTGAACCGCTGCGCGCCATGCGTCTGGTCTACTATCTGGCGTGGCTTATCCGCCGCTGGGACGATCCCGCGTTTCCCAAAAATTTCCCCTGGTTGAACAGCGAAGATCACTGGCGCAATCAGACGCACATTTTTCTTGAACAGGTGAAGGTTCTGCAAGAACCCCCTTTAGCATTAACCCCCATGTATTAAACGGAGAGAGTTGACCATGAAGAAGATTTGGCTGGCGCTGGCAGGAATGATTCTGGCATTTAGCGCTTCGGCAGCAGACATTACCGAAGGTAAGCAGTACAACACGCTGGATAAGCCGGTCGCCGGTGAACCGCAGGTGCTGGAGTTCTTCTCATTCTATTGCCCGCACTGCTACGACTTTGAGCAGGTCTGGCACGTCTCCGAAGCGGTGAAAAAGAAACTGCCGCAGGGGACAAAAATGACCAAATACCACGTCGAGTTCCTGGGGCCGTTGGGCAAAGAGATGACGCAGGCCTGGGCCGTAGCGATGGCGCTGGGCGTGGAAGATAAAATCAGCTCTCCGATGTTTGAGGCGGTACAAAAAACGCAGACTGTTCAAACCGTTGCTGACATTCGTGACGTATTTATCAAAGCCGGCGTGAAGGGCGAAGAGTATGACGCTGCCTGGAACAGCTTCGTGGTGAAATCACTGGTTGCCCAGCAAGAGAAAGCTGCGGCCGATCTGCAGTTGCAGGGTGTACCCGCAATGTTCGTCAACGGTAAATACCAGATCGATCAACGCGGTATGGACGGCAGCAGCCTTGATGCGTTTGTGAAAAGCTACGCTGATACGGTGAAGTTCCTGGTTGAGAAAAAGTAAAGATAACGCCGGTCACTGACCGGCGTTTTTACAGGTGGCTTTGATGGCGTCTATACGTTCATCTTTAGCGAGCCATAACCCATTCAGCCATTGCTGAAAGCTGCGCTTGAAATTCTTGTCATTAATATAATCGCCATGCAACCCATCGTGAACCGCCAGCAAATCAATACGCACCACGATACGCGTCAATTTGCCGCTGAGCATATCGAAAAAGGGCGTGCGATCGTTCTCCGGGTAGCAAAGGGTCACATCCAGCATTTTGTCGAACTGTTTACCCAGAACGTTTAACGCCATCGCGATACCCGCCGCTTTTGGCGGCAGCAGATGCTTAAACGAAGAGCGTGTCTGACGCCGTTTCTCTTCTGTAAAACGCGATCCTTCAACAAAATTCACCATTGTCGTCGGATGCAGGCGAAACTTCTCACACGAACGGCGCGTTGTCTCAACATCCTTACCCCGTCTTTCAGGATGCCTCAACAGATAACTTCGTGAGTAGCGGCGCATAAAAGGCATATCCAGCGCCCAGCACGCCAGGCCGATAAAGGGCACCCAGGCGAGTTGCTGCTTCAGGAAGTACTTGTTCATCGGGATCTGTTTGCGGAACAGGACACACAGCACCACGATATCTGCCCAGCTGTGGTGGTTACAAATAAGCAGATACCAGTTTCTCTTATTCAACCCCTCCAGCCCCTGAATATCCCATTCCAGCCGGGGATTGAGGCGTAGCAGCCAGTAGAGGCCTTCGCACCAGCAAGCCATCATCACATTACAGAATGCAGAGATCGCCCGCCAAAAACGCGGGATCGGAATAAACAGTTTTATCAGGCCGGCGATAATAATCGGCACGGAGCAAACAACAGTAAGCAGGATGGTTAACAGAACGCTAAAAAAGAGCGTAATAACCGCGGGTAGTCTCGACATGATTAAATATTTCAAAAAGTTAGCAGCAAAATGCTCGCTAAAAGGTGTGCAAGGCGCAGATTTTATCAGAAAAGCAAGAGCGGCAATGGGGAAACCTTATTCAGCGCTTTTGATAGATAGTAAAGAAGAATGCAATGCCCTTTTTCTTCTATCCACACAGAGCAGATTATCACCAAAAAGCAACAGCGATCCTTTTTATCTTCTCAATGTATTGATTTAAATAGGTTTGTATATTTTTACGATCCACGAAAAGCCACAAAAATCCAGCCAATTAAAAACTGTGCACAAACTTATCCACAGGATGTTTCTGCGAGGGATCCCGACGATCGCGAAATCTTTTCCGCCATTTACCGGGAAAAACTCATGTTTTCATCCTGTCTGTGGCATCCTTTAGCGTAAATTGAAAAAACAGGCATGGATATCATGGTTCAGATCCCCGAAAACCCACTCATTCTTGTTGACGGCTCCTCTTACCTCTATCGCGCGTATCATGCGTTTCCACCTCTGACTAACAGCGTTGGGGAACCCACCGGCGCAATGTACGGCGTGTTGAATATGCTGCGCAGCCTGTTGCTGCAGTATCAGCCGACGCATGTCGCAGTGGTGTTTGATGCGAAGGGTAAGACGTTCCGTGATGAGCTGTTCGAACATTACAAATCCCACCGCCCGCCGATGCCGGACGATCTGCGTGCGCAGATTGAGCCGCTGCATGCAATGGTGAAAGCGATGGGTCTGCCGTTGCTGGCGGTGTCGGGTGTTGAAGCGGATGACGTTATCGGCACGCTGGCATGTGAAGCGGACAAAAAAGGGCGCCCGGTGCTGATCAGTACCGGCGACAAAGATATGGCGCAGCTGGTGACGCCGAACGTCACGCTGATCAATACCATGTCCAACACCATTTTGGGGCCGGAAGAGGTCGTTACCAAATATGGCGTACCGCCAGAGCTGATTATCGACTTCCTCGCGCTGATGGGCGACTCCTCCGATAACATCCCGGGCGTACCTGGCGTGGGTGAAAAAACCGCGCAGGCGCTGTTACAAGGGCTGGGCGGTCTCGACTCGCTCTATGCCGCGCCGGAAAAAATTGCCGAACTGAGCTTCCGTGGTGCGAAAACCATGGCGGCGAAGCTGGAGCAGAATAAAGAGGTTGCCTACCTCTCCTACCAGCTGGCGACCATCAAAACCGATGTTCCGCTGGAGCTGACGAGCGAACAGCTTGAAGTTCAGCAACCGGCCACCGAAGAGCTGGTGGAGCTCTTTAAGCGTTACGAATTTAAGCGCTGGACGGCGGATGTCGAAGCCGGAAAATGGCTGCAGGCGAGAGGAAGCAAGCCAGCCGCGAAGCCGCAGGAGACGATTGTGGTAGAAGCGGAGCCCGATATCCCGACGGCTATCCTCTCCGCTGAAAACTACGTCACCATCCTTGATGAAGAGACGTTGCAGAGCTGGATTGGCAAACTGAAAAGCGCGGCGCTGTTTGCCTTCGATACCGAAACGGACAGCCTGGATAACATCAGTGCCAATCTGGTCGGCATCTCCTTTGCTATCGAACCGGGCGTGGCGGCCTATGTACCGGTTGCCCATGACTACCTTGATGCGCCGGATCAGATCCCGCGCGACCGCGCGCTGGAACTGCTGAAACCGCTGCTGGAAGATGAAAAGCTTCTTAAAGTGGGCCAGAACCTGAAATACGATCGCGGCGTGCTGGAAAATTACGGCATCGAACTGCGCGGTATCGCCTTCGACACCATGCTTGAGTCCTACATCCTCAATAGCGTTGTTGGCCGTCACGATATGGACAGCCTCTCTCAGCGCTGGCTGAAGCACAAAACTGTGACCTTCGAAGAGATTGCCGGGAAAGGTAAAAATCAGCTGACCTTCAACCAGATTGCGCTGGAAGAGGCCGGGCATTACGCGGCGGAAGATGCTGATGTCACGCTGCAACTCCATCTGGCGATGTGGCCAGAGCTACAACAGCACGCCGGCCCGCTGAATGTCTTCCAGAATATTGAAATGCCGCTGGTGCCGGTCATTTCGCGTATCGAACGCAACGGCGTCAATATCGATCCGGCTGTGCTGCACAAGCACTCTGAGGAGCTGACCCTGCGCCTGGCGGAGCTGGAGCAAAAAGCACATGAGATCGCGGGCGAAGCGTTTAATCTCTCGTCGACTAAGCAGCTGCAAACTATTCTGTTTGAAAAACAGGGCATTAAACCGCTGAAGAAAACTCCGGGCGGCGCGCCGTCAACCTCAGAAGAGGTGCTGGAAGAGCTGGCGCTGGATTACCCGCTGCCAAAAGTGATCCTGCAATATCGCGGTCTGGCGAAGCTTAAATCGACCTACACCGATAAGCTGCCGCTGATGATCAACCCAAAAACCGGGCGCGTACATACCTCTTACCACCAGGCAGTGACCGCGACCGGGCGCTTGTCCTCTACCGATCCCAACTTGCAAAACATTCCTGTGCGTAATGAAGAGGGACGTCGTATTCGTCAGGCCTTTATCGCGCCGAAAGATTACGTCATCGTCTCTGCCGACTACTCGCAGATCGAACTGCGCATCATGGCGCACCTCTCACGGGATAAGGGCTTGCTGAAAGCGTTTTCTGAAGGTCAGGATATTCACCGCGCAACGGCGGCGGAAGTGTTTGGCCTGCCGCTGGATAGCGTAAGCAATGAACAGCGCCGCAGCGCGAAAGCGATCAACTTTGGTCTGATCTACGGCATGAGCGCCTTTGGTCTCTCGCGCCAGCTCAATATTCCGCGCAAAGAGTCGCAGAAGTATATGGATCTCTACTTCGAGCGCTATCCTGGCGTGCTGGAGTATATGGAGCGTACCCGCGCGCAGGCGAAAGAGAACGGCTATGTTGAAACGCTCGATGGTCGCCGCCTCTATCTGCCGGACATCAAAGCGAGCAACGCTGCCCGCCGTGCGGGTGCCGAGCGCGCGGCGATCAACGCCCCGATGCAGGGCACCGCAGCAGATATCATCAAACGTGCGATGATCGCCGTCGATGCGTGGTTACAGCAAGAGAAGCCGCGCGTGCGGATGATCATGCAGGTACACGATGAACTGGTGTTCGAGGTGCATAAAGAGGATATCGAGGCGGTCACGAAGAAGATCCATGAACTAATGGAGAGCAGTACCCAACTCGATGTGCCGCTGCTGGTGGAAGTGGGAAGCGGGCCAAACTGGGATCAAGCGCACTAAGCGTGCGGCAGGAAAGGGACTTTTCTGTAACTAAGCAACATAACACGGCGTTTTTGTGACAATCATTAGAATTCCGTATGTAAAAGTTGAAAAGAAATTACAAAAAGTCCTTTTTCCAGATCCAAAAAGGGAGTAGAGTTATTCGCGTAGGGTACAGAGGTAAGATGTTCTATCTTTCAGACCTTTTACTTCACGTAATCGGATTTGGCTGAATATTTAGCCGCCCCAGTCAGTAATGACTGGGGCGTTTTTTATTGCGCGAAAGAGAGCAATAAAGCGCAGCGGACGCCGCGCCAGAAGGGTTATTCGCCGGCGTCTTCTGTTGCTGGCGCAATGGATGAGAACCAGCTATCCAGCTTCTCGCGCAGTTTATCCACGCCCTGTTTTTTCAGCGACGAAAACGCTTCAACCTGCACATCGCCGTTAAAGGCAATTGCCGCTTCCCGCACCATCGTAACCTGCGCTTTACGCGCGCCGCTGGCGAGCTTGTCCGCTTTGGTCAGCAGCACCAGCACAGGGATCTCGCTTGCTACCGCCCAGTGGATCATCTGCTGGTCGAGATCTTTTAACGGATGGCGGATATCCATCAGTACGACCAGCCCCTTCAGGCACTGACGTTTCTCCAGATATTCACCCAGCGCGCGCTGCCATTTGATTTTCATCTCTTCCGGCACTTCGGCATAACCGTAGCCGGGCAGGTCGACAAGGCGTTTGCCTTCTACGACTTCGAACAGGTTGATTAGCTGGGTACGGCCCGGCGTTTTAGAGGTGCGCGCCAGGCTCTTTTGATTGGTTAGCGTATTGAGTGCGCTCGATTTTCCGGCGTTGGAGCGGCCAGCGAATGCCACTTCAATGCCGGTATCGGCGGGTAAGTGGCGAATATCAGGCGCACTGGTGACAAAGTGCGTCTGTTGGTAATTCAGGTTAGTCAAAACGGTCGTCTCCATCGTTAAAGCATGCGGGGATTATACCTGAACCCACGTAAAAGACTGTTTTTCTCGCATCATTCCTCTTTGTAGGTGATTGCCGCGCGCTTTGTAGGATATTTGCCCTTTATACGTTGCGAATTTTCGGAGTAGTTGCAGGTTAAAAAATAGCTATAAATAATAAAATCAATAACTTATTTTTATGGAATTCTCTTAATTTATCCTTTGTAAGGGTATTCGTACTTGTCTCTTTCTCTGAGACAGGTAAAGTAACGCCCCGTAGCAGGACGCTTTACAGGAAAGGATAACTCACGGATCGAGGGGTCGGGAGCGCCAGGAGGCGAAGACCAGAGGAAAACGTCAGGAGACGTTCACAAGGAGAGGGACCGCAACACGGAGTGTTGATGCTAATGGAAAAACAGGGCACGTTGACAGCAAACAGGGAACGTAGAGCCCTTTACGGGTCAGGGTCAAGAAAAAAGGCGACAGTTTACACTGCCGCCTTTTTTCTTTGCTTGCTTTCTGCTAGATTCCGCCGCAATTCTATACTGATGAAAAACCACCTAAGACCCCTATGATGAAAAAACCGTCTACCCAACCGCGCGGCAAAGTGCGCCGTAAAACCCGTGAAGAGTTGAACCAGGAAGGCCGCGAACGTAAGCGTGATAAACGGCATCGCGGCAACGCTTCAGGCAGCCGCGCGAACGGTGGCGATAACGCTTCAGGCTCCGGCAAGGGCAAAGCACAGAAAGATCCGCGTATTGGCAGTAAAACACCGATTCCGCTGGGTGTTACCGACACGCCAGTCACTAAGCAGCACAAACCGAAGAGTGAGAAACCTATGCTTTCACCGCAGGCTGAATTAGAGATGCTGGAAACGGATGAGCGCCTGGATGCGCTACTTGAACGTCTTGAAGAGGGTGAAACCCTGAGCGCCGACGAGCAGAAATGGGTTGATGCCAAACTGGATCGTATTGATGAGCTGATGCAGAAGCTGGGCCTCTCTTACGATGATGACGAAGAAGAAGAGGAAGAGGAGCGTAAGGAAGATATGATGCGTCTGCTCAAGGGCGGCAACTAATCCTTTCTTATGGGGCTTCCCGTCCTGCTTATAACCCTTCCGGTTATATGTTATCTGGTGTGGTTATTCGTTAAACTACAGCGGTTGTCGCGGCGCAAACAGTGGCTGCGCAACCGGCTGATAACCCGAAAGGGGATCGGCCCAGGCCGCCGGTATCGCCAGCGGCGTCATCGGAAGGAGTAAGCAATGTCTGAGCACGTCATCGACTGGGATCTGGCCCTGATCCAGAAATATAACTATTCCGGGCCGCGTTATACGTCCTATCCCACCGCGCTTGAGTTTTCTGACGCCTTCGGCGAAGCGGATTTTCACCGCGCCGTGGCGCGTTATCCTGAACGTCCGCTTTCGCTCTACGTTCATATCCCGTTTTGCCACAAGCTCTGCTACTTCTGCGGCTGCAATAAAATTGTTACCCGCCAACAGCATAAAGCCGATCAATACCTCGATGCGCTGGAGCAGGAGATTATCCACCGCGCGCCGCTGTTTAAGGGCCGTCACGTCAGCCAGCTGCACTGGGGCGGCGGTACGCCAACCTATCTCAACAAAGCACAGATCAGCCGCCTGATGGCGCTGCTGCGCGGCAACTTCGCCTTTGATGCCGAGGCGGAGATCTCCATCGAGGTCGACCCGCGCGAAATTGAACTGGATGTGCTCGACCATCTGCGCGGGGAAGGGTTTAACCGCCTTAGCATGGGCGTGCAGGATTTTAATAAAGAGGTGCAGCGGCTGGTTAACCGTGAACAGGATGAATCGTTTATCTTTGCTCTGCTTAACCACGCGCGCGATATCGGCTTTACCTCGACCAATATCGACCTGATCTACGGCCTGCCCAAACAGACGCCGGAGAGTTTTGCCTATACGCTGCAACGCGTCGCTGAACTCAGCCCCGATCGCTTAAGCGTCTTCAACTATGCGCATCTGCCGACGCTCTTTGCTGCCCAGCGTAAAATTAAAGATGCGGATCTGCCTTCGGCGCAGCAGAAGCTCGATATCCTGCAGCAGACCATCTCCTCGCTGACCGCATCCGGGTACCAGTTTATCGGCATGGATCACTTTGCCCGTCCGGATGATGAGCTGGCGATTGCCCAGCGCAACGGCGTGCTGCACCGCAACTTCCAGGGTTACACCACTCAGGGCGACAGCGACCTGCTGGGGCTTGGCGTCTCTGCCATCAGCATGATTGGCGACAGCTATGCGCAAAACCAGAAAGAGCTCAAACACTACTATCAGCAGGTTGATGAGCAGGGAAATGCGCTGTGGCGCGGCATTGCGCTGACCCGCGATGACTGCATTCGCCGGGATGTGATCAAGGGGCTTATCTGCAATTTCCGTCTCTCATTCAGCGATATTGAGCGCGCGTGGGATCTCGATTTCCAGGACTACTTTGCTGAAGATCTGCAACTGCTTGCGCCATTGATCAAAGATGGGCTGGTGGATAGGGATGAGCAGGGGCTTCAGGTAACGGCGAAAGGGCGTCTGTTGATTCGCAATATCTGCATGTGCTTCGATGTCTATCTGCGCCAGAAAGCGCGGCTACAGCAGTTCTCGCGGGTGATTTAACAGGCCTGCAAAAGCACCAGGCCTGTTAAACCGCTAGCTAAACAGCCCGACCAGCGTTGCACAAAGCAGCGCTGCGACAGCCGTTTGTGGCGTATGGCTGGCAGAGGCGCCAGCCGTAACCAGATGAATGAACGATTCCAGCATGATAACCCCCCCCTGAACGCGCAAGATCATACTGCACTGCGACGAACAGTAAAGCACAAAATAGCAGCACTTTTCGCGGGCGGATCGCGCTTTACGTTTACTCCATTCCCAGCTCTTTTAACTTACGCGTAAGGGTATTACGCCCCCAGCCGAGCAGGCGTGCCGCTTCCTGCTTATGCCCCTGAGTGTGGCGCAGTGCGGTGGTCAGCAGGGTACGCTCCATCTCCGGTTGCGCTTCAGAGAGCAGGTTTTGATGACCGGAACGCAGCGCGCGATCGGCCCACTGCGCGAGCAGCGTCGCCCAGCTGTCCGGCAAACTCTGCGACGGGCTATCCGGCACCGTGGCTTCAAACAACTCACTGGGCAGATCCTGAATCAGCACTTCCTGTCCTGCCGCCATTACCGTTAACCAGCGGCAGGTGTTCTCCAGCTGGCGCACGTTGCCCGGCCATGCCAGACGGGTCAATGCCGCTTCGGTTTCCGGATGTAGTAGCTTCGCTTCCACACCCAGTTCACGGGCAGCGTCCTGTAAGAAGTGGCGCGCCAGACGCGGAATATCTTCCCGGCGTTCGCGCAGCGGCGGCAGATGCACACGGATAACATTCAGGCGGTGGAACAGATCCTCCCTGAATTTCCCCTCCTGCACGCGCAGCTCCAGGTTCTGGTGCGTCGCCGCAATAATACGGACATCGACTTTCACCGGCGCGTAGCCGCCCACGCGGTAAAACTGCCCATCGGCGAGCACGCGCAGCAAACGCGTCTGCACATCGAGCGGCATATCGCCAATCTCATCAAGAAACAGCGTGCCGCCGTCGGCCTGCTCAAAACGCCCCTGACGAATGGTGTTAGCGCCGGTAAAGGCTCCTTTCTCGTGGCCAAACAGCTCCGATTCAATCAAATCTTTCGGGATCGCCGCCATATTGAGCGCGATAAACGGCGCTTTGACGCGCGGGCTGTGGCGATGCAGCGCATGGGCAACCAGCTCTTTCCCGGTGCCGGACTCGCCGTTAATCAATACGCTGATCGATGAGCGCGACAGACGGCCAATAATGCGAAACACATCCTGCATCGCCGGCGCTTCGCCGATGATATCGGTGGTCGGGCCGAGAGCCTGCACATTGCGCGGCTGCTGCTGCTCCTGGTAGTGGCTGATAGCGCGTTCAACCAGCGCCACCGCTTCATCAATATCGAACGGTTTAGGCAGGTAGTCGAATGCCCCCTGCTGATAAGCGCTTACCGCTGCATCCAGATCCGAGTGTGCAGTCATAATGATGACCGGAAGCATCGGATGGCGCTGCTTAATCTGTTTTAACAGTGCCAGCCCGTCCATACCGGGCATACGAATATCCGAAAGCAGAACATCCGGCGTTTTGGTGGTCAGCGCATCAAGCACTTCATTGGCACTTTCAAACGTTGTACAACTCAAGCCTGCCCCGGTGAGCGCGCGTTCAAGCACCCAACGGATGGAGCTATCGTCATCCACGATCCAGACTATCCCTCGTTGCATAAACACCTCTACTTCCGAATAGGCAGGAATACCGAGAACTCGGTATGGCCTGGCCAACTGGTAAATTCAATTTTGCCTGAGTGTTGATCAATCAGGCTGCGTGCAATCGATAAGCCAAGCCCGGTGCCACCTTCGCGGCCGCTGACCATCGGGTAAAACAGCGTATCCTGCAAATGCTGCGGTATACCCGGGCCGTTATCCTGCACATCGATTCTTGCTGCCAGGCGATAACGTACGCCGTGCAGCGTTAACTGGAACGCGGTGCGGGTGCGCAGAATAATTTCGCCGCCCTCCGGCCCTAATGCCTGAAGCGCATTGCGCACGATATTCAGTAAAACTTGCTCGATCTGGTCAGGATCGTGCGCCAGCTCCGGCAAGCTGGGATCGTAATCGCGAATTAACGTGACGTTAGCCGGCAGCTCCATCGACACCAGATTCACCACGCGTTCAGCCACTTTATGGATGCTTTCGGTAACGTGCATGCCCGGCTGCTGCGGCCCTAACAGGCGATCGACCAGATTGCGCAGGCGGTCGGCCTGCTCAATGATCACTTTGGTATATTCCAGCAGCGACGGGTCGGGCAGCGCTTTACTCAAAAGCTGTGCCGCGCCGCGCAGGCCGCCAAGAGGGTTTTTGATCTCATGAGCCAGGCCGCGCACCAGATCGCGCGCCGCCACCTGTTGAGCATGCTGAAGCTGCTCCTGGCTTAAACGACGCTGGTTATCCATCGGTGCCATTTCCAGCAGCACCAGCCCGTCCGGCAGGCGTTGCGCCGTCAGGGAGAGAATATGCGAGCGCCCGTCAATGACCAGCGTCACTTCGTTATCGGTAAAGCCCTGGCCTGCATGCAAACTTTCACGCATCAGGTCGATATTGAGGGAGAAGTAGCTCAGCAGTTCCGGCAGCGGGGTGCCGAACAGTTTGCGCGAGCTTTGCGCCAGCAGCTGTTGTGCTGCGGGGTTGGCGTAATGTACCGCCAGGTCGTCATCAACCAGCAGGATGCTGTTGATCAAAGAGTTGAGGATCTGCCCAGCATCGGGCAGCGCGCCGCTTGCCATGTAGCAGTCTCCCGGAGATATGCACCAATTTTGTGCAGTATAGCGTTATAGAAAGAAAAAGCGCGTGAGATCAGGTTGTTGTCGGCGAAAAAAGCCCATCGTGTGATGGGCCAAAGTTTCCACGGCAACTAAAAATTCTCTGGCTGATTTCTCGCCGCCAACTGACTGTGACGAGAAATCGGCCGAGTATTAATAACGTAATTAAACGCTGTAATAGAGTTCGAACTCTACCGGGTGCGGCGTCATGCGAACGCGGTCGTTCTCTTCAATGCGCAGCGCAATGTAAGCGTCGATAGCGTCGTCGGTGAATACGCCGCCAGCGGTCAGGAACTCGCGGTCAGCGTCCAGCGCGTTAAGCGCTTCTTCCAGGGAGCCTGCAACCTGCGGGATCTCTTTCGCCTCTTCCGGCGGCAGATCGTACAGGTTTTTGTCCATTGCTTCGCCCGGGTGGATTTTGTTCTTAATACCATCCAGACCCGCCATCAGCAGCGCGGCAAAGCACAGGTACGGGTTCGCAGCCGGATCCGGGAAGCGCACTTCGATACGACGCGCTTTCGGAGAGGCAACAACCGGAATACGGATAGAGGCAGAACGGTTACGGGCGGAGTAGGCCAGCATAACCGGTGCTTCGTAACCCGGGACCAGACGCTTGTAGGAGTTGGTAGTCGGGTTAGAGAGGGCGTTGATCGCTTTAGCGTGTTTGATTACGCCGCCGATGTAGTACAGCGCCATCTCAGACAGGCCAGCGTATTTGTCGCCAGAGAACAGGTTGGTGCCGTTCTTGGAGAGAGACATGTGGCAGTGCATACCGGAACCGTTATCACCGAACATTGGTTTCGGCATAAAGGTCGCGGTTTTACCGAAGCGGTGCGCAACGTTATGTACCACATATTTGTAAATCTGAATTTCGTCCGCTTTTTTGGTCATGGTGTTGAAGCGGGTTGCCACTTCGTTCTGACCCGCAGTCGCCACTTCATGGTGATGCGCTTCGACGACCAGGCCCATCTCTTCCATCACCAGACACATGGTGGAACGCAGATCCTGAGAGGAGTCTACCGGCGGAACCGGGAAGTAACCGCCTTTCACAGCCGGACGGTGACCTTTGTTACCACCTTCATATTTGGTGGTGGTGTTCCATGCGCCTTCGATATCGTCGATAGCAACGCTGGAACCGGAGATGGAGCTGCCGAAACGCACGTCGTCAAACAGGAAGAATTCCGGCTCTGGCCCGAACAGTACGGTGTCTGCCAGACCGGTGGAGCGCAGGTACTCTTCAGCGCGTTTGGCGATGGAGCGCGGGTCGCGATCGTAGCCCTGCATGGTGCCTGGCTCGAGGATATCGCAGCGAATAATCAGCGTAGACTCTTCGTAGAACGGGTCAATGACAGCGGTAGTGGCGTCCGGCATCAGCACCATGTCGGATTCGTTGATGCCTTTCCAGCCACCAATCGAAGAACCATCAAACATTTTGCCTTCTTCGAAGAAGTCAGCGTTTACCTGATGGGCTGGGATCGTGACGTGCTGTTCTTTACCTTTGGTATCTGTGAAGCGCAGATCGACAAACTTCACTTCGTGCTCATTCAGCATCGTCAAAACGTGTTCAGCGGACATACTTAAACTCTCCCGGGATTGTCATTGTCGTCGTGGTAACGAGGTCTTCTAATTACTACGTAAATCTGGCGTAGTTGCCGTACAATGGATAAGCGAAATCTATGCCAACTTTTAAATCACCCTAAAAAGGCGTTATCATGCTCGGCATAGTGCAAAAGGGCTGCACCATGATGGTTACCTTGCACCAATATAGTGCTTTTATGGAAACATAGGGCACCATATTGGTGCAATTTTCGTTATTTGCCCCTTTTAACGCTCCGTGAAAGCGATCACAAAGCAACTCTGCAATACTTGTTTGCAGGGTATGTTTGTGATCCTGTTTAGTCCTTCGATTAATACGTGTACAATAACGCGCTATTTCTAATGCCTGAGGCAAAGTTGTGATCGAAAATCTGCGTAACATCGCCATCATTGCTCACGTTGACCATGGTAAAACGACCCTGGTTGACAAGCTGCTGCAGCAATCCGGTACGTTCGACGAACGTGCTGAAACTCAAGAGCGTGTGATGGACTCCAACGATTTGGAGAAAGAGCGTGGGATTACCATCCTCGCTAAAAACACCGCTATCAAATGGAATGATTATCGTATCAACATCGTTGATACCCCAGGGCACGCCGACTTCGGTGGTGAAGTTGAGCGTGTAATGTCCATGGTCGATTCCGTGCTGCTGGTGGTTGACGCATTTGACGGCCCGATGCCGCAAACGCGCTTCGTGACCAAAAAAGCATTTGCCCATGGTCTGAAACCTATCGTGGTAATCAACAAAGTTGACCGTCCTGGCGCGCGTCCGGACTGGGTTGTTGATCAGGTCTTCGACCTGTTCGTTAACCTTGACGCGACCGACGAACAGCTGGACTTCCCGATCGTTTACGCTTCTGCGCTGAACGGTATCGCGGGTCTGGACCACGAAAACATGGCTGAAGACATGACCCCGCTGTACCAGGCGATTGTTGAACATGTACCGGCACCGAACGTCGATCTCGACGGCACGCTGCAGATGCAGGTTTCCCAGCTCGATTACAACAACTACGTTGGCGTAATCGGCATCGGCCGTATCAAACGCGGTAAAGTGAAGCCGAACCAGCAGGTCACTATCATCGATAGCGAAGGCAAAACCCGTAACGGTAAAGTTGGCAAAGTGCTGACTCACCTGGGGCTGGAGCGTATTGAGAGTGACGTGGCAGAAGCGGGCGACATCATTGCAATCACCGGTCTGGGCGAGCTGAACATCTCCGACACCATCTGCGATCCGCAGAGTGTTGAAGCGCTGCCGGCGCTCTCCGTTGATGAGCCGACCGTCACCATGTTCTTCAACGTCAACACCTCTCCGTTCTGTGGCAAAGAGGGTAAATACGTTACCTCTCGTCAGATCCTTGACCGCCTGAACAAAGAGCTGGTGCACAACGTTGCGCTGCGCGTTGAAGAGACTCAGGATGCGGATGCGTTCCGTGTTTCTGGTCGTGGTGAGCTGCACCTCTCTGTTCTGATCGAGAACATGCGTCGTGAAGGTTTCGAAATGGCGGTTTCCCGTCCGAAAGTAATCTTCCGCGAAATCGACGGCCGCAAACAAGAGCCGTTCGAGAACGTAACGCTGGACGTTGAAGAGCAGCACCAGGGTTCTGTTATGCAGGCACTGGGCGAGCGTAAAGGCGATCTGAAAAACATGAATCCGGACGGCAAAGGCCGCGTACGTCTCGACTACGTGATCCCAAGCCGCGGTCTGATCGGCTTCCGTTCAGAGTTCATGACCATGACCTCCGGTACCGGTCTGCTGTACTCCACCTTCAGCCACTACGACGATATTCGTCCGGGCGAAGTAGGCCAGCGTAACAACGGCGTGCTGATCTCCAACGGTCAGGGTAAAGCGGTTGCGTTTGCGCTGTTCGGTCTGCAGGATCGCGGTAAGCTGTTCCTCGGTCACGGTGCGGAAGTGTATGAAGGCCAGATCATCGGTATTCACAGCCGCTCTAACGACCTGACGGTAAACTGCCTGACCGGTAAGAAACTGACCAACATGCGTGCGTCCGGTACGGACGAAGCAACGGTTCTGGTTCCGCCGATCAAGATGACCCTGGAGCAGGCGCTCGAGTTCATCGATGATGACGAACTGGTAGAGGTAACACCTCAGTCCATTCGTATCCGTAAACGTCATCTGACCGAGAACGACCGTAAACGCGCCATGCGCGGTGCAAAAGAAGAGTAATTCTCCTCTTTTAGCCCAACAAAAGCCGCTGATTATCAGCGGCTTTTTTTTATCCCGCGATCGCGGGCGTGAAAGGGCCCGCTATTCAAGCGGAAACTTTCCCGCTACAGTTAACTCTCCATGGCAGGCAAGGAGAGGCAAATGCTCTATATCTTTGATTTAGGTAATGTGATTGTCGATATCGACTTCAACCGGGTGCTCGGAGCCTGGAGCGATTTCAGCCGCGTACCACTGGCAACCCTGAAGCAGAACTTTGTCATGGGGGAGGCCTTCCACCGTCATGAACGCGGGGAGATCAGCGATGAGGAGTTCGCCAAAGCCCTGTGTGAAGAGATGGCGCTGCCGTTAAGTTATGAGCAATTCTCCACCGGCTGGCAGGCGGTGTTCGTCGCGCTACGCCCGGACGTTATCGATATCATGCATAAACTGCGCGCGAAAGGAGATCGTGTGGTGGTGCTGTCCAACACCAACCGTCTGCACACGACCTTCTGGCCGGAGCAGTATCCGGAGATCCGCGCCGCCGCCGATCATATCTATCTCTCGCAAGAGATGGGGATGCGTAAACCCGAATCCAGAATTTATCAGCAGGTTCTGACTCTAGAAGGTTTTTCTGCCGAAGATGCCGTCTTTTTCGACGACAATGCTGAAAATATCGCTGGCGCTGAGCGCGTGGGGATTACGTCGATCCTGGTCGCTAACAAGGCCACCATTCCGGACTATTTTTCAAAGCTGCTATGAAAGAAGCCGTAAAACAGCGCGCGAAGAGGAGTGCGCAGTCGCTGCAGGCCTGGTCAAAACTGCTGTGGCGACATATCAACGATGACAATATGACGACGCTGGCGGGGAATCTCGCCTACGTCTCACTGCTGTCGCTGGTGCCGCTGATTGCGGTGATCTTCGCACTGTTCGCTGTTTTCCCGATGTTTTCCGACATCAGCATCCAGCTGCGTCACTTTATTTTTGCCAATTTCATTCCCACAACCGGCGACGTTATCCAGAACTACATTGAGCAGTTCGTCGCTAACTCGACGAAGATGACCGCGGTAGGGGCCTGCGGGCTGGTGGTCACTTCGCTCTTACTGATGTACTCCATCGACAGCGCGCTGAATACCATCTGGCGCAGCACCCGCGTGCGCCCGCATGTCTACTCATTTGCCGTCTACTGGATGATCCTGACCCTCGGCCCGTTGCTGGCCGGGGCAAGTCTGGCAATCAGCTCCTATCTGCTGTCGCTGCGCTGGGCGAGTGAACTCAATAGCGTGATTGATGATGTGCTGCGAATTTTTCCGCTGATCCTCTCCTGGCTCTCGTTCTGGCTGCTCTACAGCATTGTTCCGACTACGCGCGTACCAAACCGTGATGCGGTGCTGGGGGCGTTTGTTGCGGCGGTGCTGTTTGAACTGGGCAAGAAAGGTTTTGGCTTATATATCACCATGTTTCCCTCCTACCAGCTGATTTATGGCGTGCTGGCCGTTATTCCGATCATGTTTCTCTGGGTCTACTGGACCTGGTGTATCGTCTTGCTTGGGGCTGAAATTACTGTCACTCTCGGGGAATACCGCGAACTTAAAAAAGCAGCACAACGAGAAGAAGCAGACCAACCATGATTGCATTAATTCAACGCGTTTCCCGTGCGAGCGTTAGCGTGGCGGGAGAGGTGACGGGTGAAATTGGCCCGGGTCTTCTGGTATTACTGGGCGTCGAGAGGGAAGACGACGAGCAGAAAGCAAACCGCCTGTGTGAAAGAGTGCTGGGATACCGCATCTTTAGCGATGCCGACGGGAAAATGAACCTCAATGTCCAGCAGGCCGGCGGCAGCGTGCTGGTGGTATCGCAGTTTACGCTGGCAGCCGATACGGAGCGCGGCATGCGTCCGGGCTTTTCGCGCGGCGCGGCGCCGGAAAAAGCCGAGGCGCTCTATAACCACTTTGTTGCACACTGCGGTCAGCAAATCGCCACGCAAACCGGGCGTTTCGCTGCCGATATGCAGGTGTCGCTGGTCAATGATGGTCCCGTCACATTCTGGCTACAGATATGAGCCAGCTTGCGGCGCGGCCCCGGGTCACAAGAGAGAATGCAGCTATGTATCATCTTCGCGTACCGCAAACTGAAGAAGAGTTAGAACGTTACTACCAGTTCCGCTGGGAAATGTTACGTAAGCCGTTGCACCAGCCGCAGGGCTCCGAGCGCGACGCCTGGGACGCCATGGCGCATCACCAGATGGTGGTTGATGAAGAGGGTAATATCGTTGCCTCTGGTCGGCTCTATATCAATGCCGATAACGAAGGCTCGATTCGCTTTATGGCGGTGCACCCCTCCGTACAGGATAAAGGCCTCGGCACGCTGATGGCGATGACCCTGGAATCCGTCGCCCGCCAGGAGGGCGTTAAGCGCGTCACCTGTAGCGCCCGCGAAGATGCGGTACCCTTTTTCGCCAAGCTTGGGTTTATCAACGAAGGCGAAATCACCGCGCCGCAAACTACCCCCATCCGCCATTTTCTGATGATCAAACCCATCGCCTCGCTGGATGATATTCTTCATCGCGGCGACTGGTGCGGTCAGCTGCAACAGGCCTGGTATCAGCATATTCCGCTCAGCGAAAAGATGGGCGTGCGCATCCAGCAGTACACCGGGCAGAAATTTATTACCACCATGCCGGAGATCGGCAATCAAAACCCGCACCACACGCTGTTTGCCGGGAGCCTCTTCTCGCTGGCGACGCTGACCGGCTGGGGTCTTATCTGGCTGATGCTGCGCGAACGCCATCTCGGCGGCACAATTATTCTCGCCGACGCCCATATCCGCTACAGCTCGCCCATCAGCGGTAAACCGAGCGCGATTGCCGATCTTGGCTCGCTAAGCGGCGATCTCGACCGCCTGGCGCGCGGGAAAAAAGCGCGCGTGCAGATGCAGGTAGAGCTGTTTGGCGATGATAAGCAGGGCGCGATTTTTGAAGGCATCTATATCGTTCTGCCCGCAAAACCGTTCGGCTCGTTCGAAGAGGGCGGCAACGAAGAGGAGTAGGCGCTGGGCCTGCCGATAGCGCGCGCGAAAGGCGCGCTTTCCCGTATAGCCGGTTACACCCTGGCGATGCGCGACGCCACATCGTGGATTACATCCACTGCCGTGCGGCTGATGCCGGCAAGCTGGAAGAAACCGTGTATCACACCGAGATAACGCGAACAGGAGCAGGCCACGCCCTGTTCGGTCATTCGCTGATAGAGCGACTCACCTTCATCGCACAGCGGGTCAAACTCCGCTGTCACAATATGCGTCGGCGGCAGGCCGTTGAAATCAGTGCGCCACAGCGGGCTGACATCCGGCAGCAGGCGATCGGTCTCGCCAAGATAGTGCGTATAGCCGGAGAGCAGCGCCTCGCGGGTGATCACATAATCTGCGCCATTAAGGGTATAGCTGTCGAACCAGGCGGTTGCATCAAGCATCGGGTAGATGAGGATCAGCTGAGCAGGCTGCCACTCACCTGCGGCTTTTAAGCGCAACGCCGTGACCAGCGCCAGATGTCCGCCTGCGCTATCGCCCGCCAGCGTGATGCGCTGAGGATCGATGCCAAGCTGCTGCGCGTTTTGCCGGATAAGTTCTGCACCCCGCCGGGCATCATCATGTGCCGCTGGCCAGCGGTGTTCCGGCGCAAGCCGGTACTGCACGGCGATAACCCGGCAGCTGCTGTAAAAGGCAAGCTGGCGCAGCTGTTTATCATGGGTATCAAAGCCGCCGCTGACAAAACAGCCGCCGTGATAGTAAATAAGCGCGGGCAGATTATCGGTGGCATTTTGCGGCGAGTAGCAGCGAAAGCGAATGCTCTCCAGCGTGAATTCTCTCACCTCCACACGGGTTTCCGTCTCGCCTGCCAGCGTCGTGCTGGCGAGATACCCCGCGCGCCGGTCATCAATACTCTGCTCGCAGACGGAGGGCCGTCCTGCAGCAATAAAGTCGCTTACCAGTTGGCTAATACCCTGTTCCAGTGCCATTTCGCATTCCTTTGTCTGTATAAATACCCAGGTTTTATAGCCTGGTTTTTGCGAAATGGAAACGGGGTTTTTGGGCTGAAAATGAAAAGTGGAACCCAGCTCGAAAGAACGTTTTTTTTCTCAAAATGACACTTGCCCAGCAAAAATGGCAGCGTATCGTGTGGCTGGAAAATAAACGCATACGATATACTGAGGTGATATATGGATGTTCTCTCTGGAGTGATTATGGGGCGTATTTTGTTGGATTTATCAGATGATGTTATACGCAGGCTCGATAGCTTAAAGCAGCAGCGTAACCTTCCTCGTGCTGAATTATTACGAGAAGCGGTTGAGCAGTATCTTGAAAAGCAGAACACGACAAGCGCTCGCAATGCTTTAGGTCTATGGGGAGGTGAGGGCGAAGATGGTCTTGAATTTGAGAGAAAACTGCGCGAGGAGTGGTGACTATGAGCAACCTTGCGTTATTTGATACCAATATCTTGATTGATCTGTTTAATGGCCGGGAAGAGGCTGCTAACACTTTTGAAGATTACAATGGCAGGATCGCCATCAGCCTGATTAGCTGGATTGAAGTGCTGGTTGGCGCTAAAAAAGTAGGGCAGGAAAATGCGACATGCGCTTTTCTTGATTCGCTTGAGGTCATAGAGATTTCCCATCCCATAGCAGAACGAAGCATTGAGCTGCGCCAGGCGTATCGCATGAAGCTGCCCGATGCCATTATTCTTGCAACAGCTCAGATACATAGCCGTTGCCTCGTTACGCGCAATATCAAAGATTTTGCGTCTGTAACAGGGGTTTTCACCCCATATCAGTAACAGGCCGGGCAAAAATTTACCGCGACCTGCTGATTTTACTCCCCTTCGCCGGGGAATAAGAACGGGTTGATGGAGCTACGGGCGAACCCTTCCTGCTCCATGCGGGCATCGAGGATCAGCGACGCAAGATCGTCGGCTACCGCTTCGACATTCTGGTCTTTTTCCTGATAAAGGATCTTCAGGTAAGTGCCGCAGTCGCCGCAGCTTTCCGCTTTGATTGCCGCCTGCTCGTTATCCAGCGACCAGTAGTGCAGATCGCGGGTTTGCTCGCAGTTGCTGCACTTGACGCGCACCACGTGCCATTCGGTTTCGCACAGGTTGCAGTGCAGGTAGCGCAGCCCCTGGCTGCTGCCGATGTGCACCGTACTGGAAACCGGCATCGATCCGCAGACCGGGCAGAACTGGCGCTGTTCGCCATATTCCGCGCGGGCTTTCCCCGGAATCAGGCTGGCCATCTGCGCCCAGTAGAGCGACAGCGCGGCCCAGATAAAGGGCGCTTTATCGCTGCTGACGGAGGCGAAGTCGGCGGCAAAGAGAGCGCTAGCCATCGCTTCCAGCTCCTGTGCGGAAGCTTTTTCCAGGTTCTCGATCACCGCCAGCGCCGGGCCGCTCATCTCCGGCTTCAGCTCGGCGATCAGCGAATGCAGCAGCTTATGCCAGTGCGTATCGCGCGGCAGGACATGAATATCAAGCGGCGGCTTGCCCTGCGCGGCAGCTTCTTTAAGACGCGCCGTCAGATCGAGTTGTAACGGGTGGTCATACAGCACCACCTCCTGGGCATGGGCGATAAGCGCGGCAAAACGCAGATAATCACCCAGCGGATTACTCTCTGCCAGCGTGCGCAGACGTTCCGCACGGCGGTTATAGAGGTTTTTGAGTCTGGGGAATAACAACGGCGGAATCACTTCCGCCGTGCGTTTTTCGCTCTTCTCCAGCTCATCTTGCGGGATTATGCGAATACTCATTCAGTTGGTTTTTCCGTTGTCTTGCTGCGAACTTCCCGGTACCAGCGCGGGTGATGTTTCTTCGCCCAGGTGCTGGTAACCCAGCCTTCCACCATTGCGGTTATGGTGCCTTTAACCCACAAGGCGGCATAAATGTGCACCATGATAACCACAATTAACGCAACTGCTGCAAATGAATGCACCATCAGCGCTAAGCGGATCACCGGGATGGGAAACGCGGGTGCAAAGTAAGGGCGCCAGATAACCACGCCGCTTGCCAGGAGCAACACCAGGAAGATAATCGCCGCCCAGAACACACACTTCTGACCGAAATTATAGCGCCCGGTGTCACCCACTTCCTCATTGACGACGATCTTACGAATATTCTTCGCCCAAAAGATATCATCCCTATTGATGAGGTTATGGTGCCAATAGCGGAAAAACATGATTATAAACGAGGCAAACATCACCACGCCGACAAACGGATGAAGGATACGCGCCAGCTGCGGCGTCCCGAGAATGTTCATCAACCAGTTGAAGGAGGGGAAGAAAAACCCCAGCCCGCTCACCGACGCCAGCACGAAGCAGAAGGCGGTGATCCAGTGGTTGATGCGCTCGGGTGCCGAATAGCGCACGATGGTGTCACGTTTTCTCATTTGCGCACCTCGTCTTTCTCTTCATGCAGGTTGTCCTCTTCCTCTTCTGCGCGGTTCGGACCGACACCGACATAGTGGAAGATGCTGGCCGCGAAGGTGGCAGCAAAGCCGACCGCCGCAAGTGGTTTCCAGATCCCTTTCCAGAACTTCACGGTTGCGCTGATTTCCGGGTTCTCCGGCAGACCGTGGTACAGATTCGGGTTATTGGCATGGTGCAGCACATACATCACGTGCGTGCCGCCAACACCGGCCGGATCGTACAGACCTGCGTTATCGTAACCACGGGTTTTCAGCTCTGCCACGCGCTCGCCAGCGAGGTTTTTCATATCCTCTTTGGAGCCAAAGTGGATAGCGCCGGTCGGGCAGGTTTTCACGCAGGCCGGTTCCTGGCCCACCGTCACACGGTCAACACACAGCGTACATTTGTAGACGCGGTTGTCTTCCGGGTTCAGGCGCGGCACATCAAACGGGCAGCCAGCGATGCAGTAACCGCAGCCAATGCACTGCTCAGACTGGAAGTCGACAATGCCGTTAGCATACTGAATGATAGCCCCTTCTGACGGACATGCTTTCAGACAGCCAGGATCGGCGCAGTGCATGCAGCCATCTTTACGAATCAGCCACTCCAGTTTGTCGTTCTGCTCCACTTCCGAGAAACGCATCACCGTCCATGATTTGGCGGTCAGATCCGCCGGGTTGTCATACACCCCGACGTTATGCCCCACCTCATCACGCAGGTCGTTCCATTCGGAACAGGCCACCTGACAGGCTTTACAGCCGATACAGGTGGTGACGTCGATAAGCTTCGCCACTTCCTGCTGGTGATCCCGCGCCTGAGGCGCGGGAGTGAAACCGTTAGTCGCGGAACGACGGATGATGTCTTGCGATTGATAAGCCATAAGTCGTCTCCGTTACACCTTTTCCACATTCACCAGGAACGCCTTGAACTCCGGCGTTTGGGTATTCGCATCACCGACAAACGGCGTCAGCGTGTTGGCGATAAAGCCTTTCTTCGCCACGCCTTCGTAACCCCAGTGAATCGGAATACCAATCGTGTCGATATCTTTGCCGTCCACTTTCAGGGTACGAATACGCTTGGTCACCACCGCTTTGGCTTTGATATAGCCACGGTTGGAGGAGACGCGCACGGTATCGCCCTGCGTAATGCCCAGCTTGCCCGCCAGTTTCTCGCCAATCTCCACAAACTGTTCCGGCTGCGCGATGGAGTTCAACAGCGCGTGTTTGGTCCAGTAGTGGAAGTGCTCGGTCAGGCGGTAAGTGGTCCCGACATACGGGAACTTATCGGCTTTACCCATCGCAGCGAGATCGTCTTTAAAGACGCGCGCGGCAGGGTTCGAGACGACGTTCGGGTGCAGCGGGTTGGTGCCCAGCGGCGTTTCAAACGGCTCGTAGTGTTCCGGGAACGGCCCTTCCATCATCTTATCGAGAGCGAAGAGGCGACCCATCCCTTCCGGCTGCATGATAAACGGCCCGACTTCACTGCCAGGTGCGGCGGTGCTGTAGTCCGGAATATCTGCACCCACCCACTTGCCGTTGGCGTAGCTGAGCAGCTTGCGCTTCGGATCCCACGGGTTACCCTGCGGGTCAGCGGAGGCACGGTTGTAGAGAATACGGCGGTTGAGCGGCCACGCCCATGCCCAGCCCAGCGTATTGCCAAGGCCTGACGGATCGGCGTTATCGCGGCGCGCCATCTGGTTGCCATCCGGCGTCCAGCTCCCGGCGAAAATCCAGCAGCCGCTTGAGGTGGTGCCGTCATCGCGCAGGTGCGCAAAGCTGCCAAGCTGGTTGCCTTTCTTCGCCAGCACGTCGCCGCTTACCGGATCGATAATATCGACCAGCGCTTTGCCGTTGCTCTCCATTGCTACTTCTTCCGCCGACGGATTCTCCGGCGTCGAGTAGTTCCAGGTCATGTTCAGAACCTGTTCCGGATTCGCGCCACCCTCTGCGGCATACATCTTACGCAGACGTAAGAAGATCCCGGCCAGGATCTCACCGTCGTTCAGCGCTTCGCCCGGAGCGTCGGCGCCTTTCCAGTGCCACTGCAACCAGCGGCCGGAGTTAACGATGGAGCCGTTCTCTTCAGCAAAGCAGGTCGATGGCAGGCGGAACACTTCGGTCTGGATGGTCGACGGATCGACATCGTTAGACTCGCCGTGGTTCTGCCAGAAGGTCGAGGTTTCCGTATTCAGCGGATCGATGGTCACCAGGAACTTCAGTTTCGACAGAGATGCCACCACCTTGTTCTTGTTCGGGAACGAGGCGACCGGGTTAAAGCCCTGGCAGAGATAGCCGTTGACCTTGCCCTGGCTCATCATCTCGAAGTACTGCAGAACGTCGTAGCCTTTGTCCCACTTCGGCAGCCAGTCAAAGCCCCAGCTGTTCTCCGCCGTCGCTTTGTCGCCAAAGAAGGCTTTCATCATCGAGACGAAGAATTTCGGGTAGTTGCTCCAGTAGTTAACCTGGCCTTCCAGCAGCGGTTTCGGCGTATTGACGGTCAGGTAGGTCTGGAGATCCTTCTGCTTCTCGCTCGGCAGCGTCATATAACCCGGCAGGCTCTGCGACAGCAGGCCAAGATCGGTCAGACCCTGAATATTGGAGTGGCCGCGCAGGGCGTTTACGCCGCCGCCTGCCATCCCCATATTGCCGAGCAGCAGCTGGATCATCGCCATGGTACGGATGTTCTGCGCGCCGACGGAGTGCTGCGTCCAGCCCAGGGCATAGAGGAACGACGCGGTTTTATCGTGCACGCTGGTTTCCGCGATGTACTCGCACACCTTCAGGAAGTCCGCTTTTGGCGTCCCGCAGATATTTTCAACCACTTCTGGCGTATAGCGGGAAACGTGCTGTTTCAGCAGGTTCCACACGCAGCGCGGGTGAGTCAGCGTTTTATCGCGCTTAGCGAAACCCTTCTCATCCAGCTCGTAGTTCCAGGTGGTTTTGTCGTACTTGCGTGTTTCCGCGTCATAGCCGGTGAACAGGCCATCTTCGAAGCCAAAATCTTCACGCACGATCAGGCTGGCGTTGGTATAGGCTTCGGTATATTCGCGGTTATATTTTTCGTTGTTCAGCAGGTACAGCAACACGCCTGACAGGAAAGCGATGTCAGTACCGGAACGAATCGGCGTATAAAAATCCGCAACCGAGGCGGTTCGCGTAAAGCGTGGATCGATAACAATCAGCTTCGCGCCATTGTGGATCTTGGCTTCCATCGCCCAGCGGAATCCCACCGGATGCGCTTCTGCCGCGTTCCCTCCCATCACCACGATGAGATTGGCGTTCTTCATGTCAACCCAGTGGTTGGTCATCGCACCGCGACCAAATGTTGGAGCAAGACTTGCTACCGTTGGTCCGTGTCAGACACGCGCCTGGTTATCGACGGCTAACATGCCGAGGGCGCGGGTAAATTTCTGGGTTAAATAGCCGGTTTCATTACTGGAAGCGGATGCGCACAGCATCCCGGTGCTCAGCCAGCGGTTCACGGTGGTGCCTTCGGCGTTCTGCGCAACATAGTTGGCGTCGCGGTCGGCTTTCATCAGTTTGGCGATGCGCTCAAAGGCATCTTCCCAGGTGATGCGTTGCCACTTATCGGAACCTGGAGCACGGTATTCCGGGTATTTCAGGCGGCTTTCAGAGTGGATGAAATCCACCAGACCTGCCCCTTTCGGGCAGAGCGCGCCTCGGTTTACCGGATGGTCCGGGTCCCCTTCGATATGGAAAATTGACGCTTTGGCGTTTTTTGCACCGTCGCCGAGGCTATACATTAATAGCCCACAGCCCACGGAACAATATGTGCAAGTATTACGGGTTTCGCGGGTGCGCAACAGCTTATATTGCCGTGTCTCCGCGAGTGCAATGTTGGGGGCAAAGCCCAGTGCTGCAGCCGTTGTACCTGCCATACCGCCAGCGCAGATCTTAAAGAACTGCCTTCTGCTGACCTGCATGGGTTACTCCTGGGTTGACATTACTCTTATCGTTTTTTTCTTTGCGGTGAATTTCACAAAGGTTCAGAATTGCCGCATATCCCTCTGCTTAAGAAGGATATGCGCGGAGAATACCACAATGTCGGTACGCTTGTTCGAGGGTAGTTAATACAAAGTGAACATTTTGCATACTAAAAAGCACAAAAATGCAACATCAGTCACAGGCGTACGCGAAGTCGTGCTCTGGAAGCGTGACAATCTGCAGCAGGCCCAGCCAGACATGCTGGCGGAAGAGGTGCCTGTTGCGCTGGTCTACAACGGTATTTCCCACGTAGTGATGATGGCATCGCCAAAAGATCTGGAGGAATTCGCCATCGGCTTCTCCTTATCCGAAGGGATTATTGAAACCCCCGCCGACATTTACGGCATGGAGGTTGTGCCGTCCTGTAACGGGCTGGAGGTGCAGATCGATCTCTCCAGCCGCCGTTTTATGGGGCTGAAAGAGCGTCGCCGCGCGCTGGCGGGGCGCACCGGTTGTGGCGTCTGCGGCGTTGAGCAGCTCAATGATATCGGCAAGCCCATCGCCCCGCTGCCGTTCACCCAGACTTTTGATTTAGCCGCGCTGGATAATGCGCTCGCGCACTTAACCGACGTGCAGCCGATTGGGCAACTGAGCGGCTGTACTCACGCCGCCGCATGGCTGTTGCCTTCCGGCGAGCTGGCGGGGGGGCATGAAGATGTGGGTCGCCATGTGGCGCTGGATAAGCTGCTTGGGCACCGGGCGCGCGCCGGTGAAACGTGGGCCTCCGGCGCGGTGCTGGTCTCCAGCCGCGCCAGTTATGAGATGGTGCAAAAGTCGGCGATGTGCGGCGTCGAAATCCTCTTTGCCGTCTCGGCGGCGACTACGCTGGCGGTAGAAGTGGCAGAGCGTTGTAACCTGACGCTGGTCGGTTTTTGCAAGCCGGGCAGGGCGACAATTTATACCCATCCAGAGCGATTAATGGGTGTTAAATAATCGTCAAAAAAACTGAAAGAGTTTAACAAATCCTTCCGCTTTTTGTTTTGAGGGTAGAGGTCTATCATTACTTTCATCGAGGCACGGCGCCTCAATTAAACAAAACAACGTAAGGGTTTATCTCATGAAAAACATCAAAACTTTTGTTGCAGTTATCGCTCTCGCTTCCTCGTTCGGTACTTTTGCTGCGCAAACCGTGACCGCAACCGACACCACCCTGAGCGGTGCTGAAGCGAAAATCGCCGCCCAGGCACAGCAGGCTGGTGCCTCTTACCAGATCACCGAAGCGTATAACGGTAACCAGGTTCACATGACCGCTGAACTGACCAAATAAGTTAAGCACCATCGTCGAAAGAGCGCCTACGGGCGCTTTTTTCGTTTTAGTGCAGACCCGCCAGACGCAGCAGAGCTGTCACCACCGCTGCCGACAGAATTACCACAATTAACGGCATCTTGCGCCAGGCGAGAAACAGCGCAAACAGCACGCCGCAAACCCGCGCCATCCCGGCGAAGTGATCCCCTTCATAGAGCATTGCGGCCAGCGCCACAGCGAACAAAAGCGTGGTCGCTGCATCCGAAAGCAGCCCCTGCGCGCGTTCCGACAGCGCCAGACGCCCGCCCAGTTTCGCGCCGCCGAGCCGCATCAGATAGGTGCCTACCGAGAGAATGGCGATACCGCCAAGAGTCAGTGCAACGCTTGCCATTATCGCTTCCTCGTCAGTAAACCAAGCAGTGAGAGCAGCACCGGTAACCCCACCGGCGCGAAGGGTACCGTTGCCAGCGAGAGCGCTGCGCCGCTACAGGCGCGTATCAGCGTGGTGCGCTTTTTCAGCGCCGGCAGCACTAATGCCAGCAAAATCGCCGGGAACACTGCGTCCAGACCGATGGTTTCCGGCGCGGGAAGAAAAGCCCCGACCGATGCGCCGATCAGCACGCCAACCGGCCACAGCAGCGCCACGCCCAGCCCGCAGAGCCAGTAGGCGGCTTTGCGCTGTTCCGGGGTGGACTGTGAAAGCCCGAACACCACGCTCTCATCATTCATAATGTGGCAGCCCAATAACCCGGCGGCTCGTTTTCCTACCAGTTCGCGCACCGTCACGCCGAAGGGAATATGGCGGGCATTGACCAGCAGCCCGGCGACCGCAGCCGCCAGCGGGCTACCGCCGCTTGCCACAATCCCGATAAACATAAACTCCGAGGCGCCTGCCAGCACCAGCGTTGAGAGCATCAGCGGTACCCAGAGCGGAAAGCCGTAGGCCATCGCCAGCGAACCATAGGAGACGCCGACAACGCCGACCGCCAGGCAGACCAGCCCAATCGCTCTAACCGTGTCGCGTGTAAGGGAAGAAAAGTGTTGTGTGAACATCGCTTTTTAGCCATATCGAACGTGTATCCATTATAATGAACACCCTGAGACCGTTTTTCAAGACGAACATAACGTTCGATTAAATGAACATTAAGGCCGGTATGACACAACCCATCGCTATTATCGCCAAAAGCCTGGCGCGTGAGCGGCAGCGGACCGGGCTCTCGCTGGCGGAGATCGCCCGCCGCGCCGGGATTGCGAAATCGACGCTCTCGCAGCTGGAAGCGGGCAACGGTAATCCGAGCCTCGAAACCCTGTGGGCACTCTGCGTGGCGCTGGATATTCCGTTTGCCCGCCTGCTGGAGCCGCAAAATCCGCAAACGCAGGTGATTCGCCGCGGTGAAGGCACCAAAGTGGTTGCCGAGCAGGCGCACTACCAGGCGATATTGCTGGCAACCTGCCCGCCCGGCGCGCGGCGCGATATCTATCTGCTGCTGACGCAGCCCGGTGCGGATCGTATCTCCCATCCGCATCCCGCCGGTTCCGTCGAGCACATTATTGTGACGCAGGGACGGGCGCTGGTCGGGCTGACCGAAGCGCCTGAAGAGTTAAACGAAGGGGATTACATCTGTTACCCGGCGGATCGCGAGCATATCTTTAAAGCGCTGGAGCCAGATACGCAGGCGATCCTCGTTGCCGAGCAGAATTGAGCCTTCATCCCCTGCGTGCAGTGAGGGGATGAAGGGAGCGGCTTACGCCAGATAGAACACCTCTTCCAGCTCGGCGCTCACCGGGCTGTTATCGGCATTGGCAGGCATCACGTCGCGCATATGCTTCCACCAGCGTTGACACACCTCGGTGCGGGCGACCGCCTCCCAGCGCGCTTCTGATTCAATCTCCACCGTGGCGAAGAGCAGGTTGCGTGCTTTATCAAGATAGATGGCGTAATGGTGCGCACCCGCCTCTTTCAGCACCGCTTCCAGCTCCGGCCAAATTGGGTTATGGCGACGCGCGTACTCCTCATGCGCATCGGGGTTGACCTGCATAACAAACGCTTTACGGATCATAATGCCTCCAGATAGAGCTCGCGCACCTCATCGCGGCTGGCGCTGCGCGGGTTGCAGGGCGCACACGGATCGGCGAGCGCCTTATCCAGCCACCCTTCGATATCGGCTTCGCGCACGCCCAGCGCGCTAAAGCCGGAAGGAATACCGACTTTGGCACTCAGCGCCCGAATGGCAGCAATCGCCTGCTGGCTTGCCGCCTCCTCGCTCATCTCTTGGGTATCAACGTCCATCGCCTGCGCGATACGGGCGAAGCGCGCCACCGCATGGGGGCGGTTAAAGTTTTCGATGATCGGCAGCAGGATGGCGTTGCAGACGCCGTGCGGCAGATTGTGGGTCGCGCCCGGCTGGTGGGCCAGCGCGTGCACCAGCCCGAGCCCGGCGCTGTTAAAGGCCATCCCGGCCAGATACTGCCCGTAAGCCATCTGTTCGCGTGCCTCAAGGTTATCGCCCTTGGCAACGGCGGTCGGCAACCACTGGTTTATGAGGCGAATCGCCTCCAGCGCGTTGGCATCCGTTAACGGATGCGCGCCCACGGAGACATAGGCTTCGACCGCATGGGTCAGGGCATCCATGCCGGTTGCGGCGGTGACCGCGGCGGGGATCGCCAGCATTACGCTGGCATCGTCGACGGCGATATCGGGGATCAGGTTGGCATCAATAATCACCTCCTTCACCTGGCGCTCGCTGTCGATAATCACTGCGTTGCTGGTCATCTCCGCTGCCGTTCCTGCGGTGGTGTTGATTGCCACCAGCGGCACCCCGGCGTGTTTCACTTTGCCAACGCCGGAGTAAGCGGTCGACGGTCCGGGGTTCGCGGTGAGGATTTTTATCGCTTTCGCGGTATCGATTGGGCTACCGCCGCCGAAGGCGATCAGGTAGTCACAGCCTGCCTGCTGATAGGCGGCAAACCCCTCCTGCACCAGCGCTTCGGTCGGGTTGGGGAAGACGCCATCAAACAGCTGATAGGGCATCTCGTGCGCCTTTAGCGCGGTAAACAGGCTGTCGAGCAGACCGAGTTTCACCAGCTGCCCGTCGGTGACAATCAGCGCCTTACCCCATGCTTTGTCTGCCACCAATTTCACCATATCGCCAATTGCGCCCGCGCCGTGCAGGCTGATTTTCGGCAGTGCCAACATAAAGCTCATCGTATTTCTCCTTGATTTGATTGGATCCTGACCAGCGGCAATGCTCCCTGTCGCCGGTTGAAACTTTTTCCCGCTGGCGCTTTGATGTAAGCCGCCATCCGGCAAGCCATGCCTGCGCTACAGCCGCCTGCGCTGCAACAGGCGGCGGGTGAGGATCGGCAGTGAAATCACCACGATCAGCATCGCGCCAACAATAATTGACATCACGATCCCCGGCACGTTGAGCAGGCTCAGGCCAAAGGTCACCAGCCCCATCAAAAAGGCGGCGATAATCACGCCGACCATGCTGCCGGAGCCGCCGAGAATATTGACGCCGCCGAGCACCGCCATTGTCACTACGGAAAGCTCCCAGCCCAGCGCGATAGTTGGGCGCGTGCTGCCGAGGCGCGAAGTGAGCAGTACTGATGCCAGCCCCGCCATTAACCCCACCAGCGCAAAGAGGATCAGGTTGTGGCGTTTGACATTGATCCCGGCATACCACGCGGCGGTCGGGTTATTGCCGATGGCGTAAGTGCGGCGGCCAAAGTTGGTTTTATGCAGCAGAAAGGCAAACAGCAGCCCGAGCACAATAAAGAGCGCAAACTCGAACGACAGCGCGCCCCAGACGTAGCCCTGGCCGAGCCACGCGAAGCTCTCCGGCCAGCTATTCAGAGCCTGGTCGCCCAGCAGGATGTAGGAGATGCCGCGGTACAAGCTCATGGTGCCGATGGTGATGACAATCGATGAGAGGTTGAAGCGGGTCACCAGAAAGCCGTTGAACAACCCGCACAGCAAGCCGACGCCCAATCCCACGCAGACTAAGAGTGGCGTATCGACGCCCGCCTGTGCGCAAAAGCCCATCGCCGTTGAGCTGAGCGCGATGGTGGCGGCGACCGAGAGATCGATCTCCCTGGCGATAATCAGCATCGCCATCGGCAGCACGATGATCGCCTTCTCAGTGAAGTTGAAGGTGGCGTCTGACAGGTTCCAGATATTAAGAAAGTAGGGCGAGGCGAGGGCGTTGACCACAAACACCGCCAGCGTCACCGCCAGTAAAAACCCCTCCCAGCAGAGCAGACGGCGCAAGAGTGGCGTCGGCGAAGCCGGGCTATTTACTGCTTCAGAAGTGAGGATTTTGCTCATGATTTCACCGCCTGTTTCTGCCGGGCCAGCGCCGCATCGCGCAGGATCAACCGCCCTTTGCGCTTATTGCCACGCTCGTTGAGCAGCACCGCAATCACGATCACCGTGCCGGAGATCGCCATCTGCCAGAAGGGCGAGACGCCAATCACCGGCAGGGCATTGTTGATAACGCCGAGGAACAGCGCGCCAAACAGACAGCCGAGCACGCGCCCGCTGCCGCCCATGGTGCTGATGCCGCCAATCACGCAGGCGGCCACGACTTGTAGCTCAAAGCCGTTGGCGACATCGACATAGGCGACGGCGAAGCGCGAGATCCACAAATAGCCGCAGAACCCGGCCAGCGCGCCGGAGAGGCAGAAGCTGACAAACTGCATCTTTCCGGCGTTGATGCCGGTGTAGTAAGCCGCCGTGGCGTTGCCGCCTGCGGTATAGAGCGCCCGTCCGCTGCGGCTGTAACGCAGGAAGTAGCCGACCAGCAGCAGCGCGGCGATAGCGCACCAGCTCAGCACCGGTAGCCCCAACAGCCCGCTGCGCGGCACGGCAAGAAAATCGGCGCTCATCTGGTTGGCGTTCACCCAGCCGCCGCCGGAGAGGAGAAAGATAATGCCGCGGTAGATGCTCATGGTGCCGAGCGTCACCACAATCGCCGGAATACCCAGTTTCCACACCAGCAGGCCGTTGATAATCCCCATCACCAGCCCGAGCGCGGTTGCCAGCAGCAGCAACGCCCACACCGGCACATCCGGGTGATGGAAGTTAATCAGCGCGACGATCATGCCGGTGAGCGCCAGGTTTGCCGCCATCGACAGATCGATCCCTTTGGTCAGCAGCACCATCATCTGCCCGAGGGCGAGAATAATCAGGATGGCGGTATCGTTGAACATCTCTACCAGGTTGCCGGGGCTGATAAAGGCAGGTACGCGGCTGCCGATTGCCAGCATCAGCAGCACAATTACCCCGCCGAGCAGCGCTTCACGATGTTTAAGCAGTGCGTTCATCATGCGGCCTCCTGCCCGGCACCGCTGGCGGCGCTGACAATGGTTTCTGCCGACGCTTCTCCGGCCCGGTAGTGCGCGACCATCAATCCTTCATGCATGACGATCACCCGATCCGCCATCCCCATCACTTCCGGCAGTTCGGAGGAGACCATAATCACCGCCAGCCCCTGCGCCACCAGTTCGGACATAAACTGGTGCACCGCCGCTTTCGAACCGATATCGATCCCTTTGGTCGGCTCATCGAGAATAATCACCTGCGGCTGGGTGGCGAGCCATTTACCGATCACCACCTTTTGCTGATTACCGCCGGAGAGCGTCTCAACCGCCTGCTTCCAGCTAAAGGCTTTAACCTGCAAGCGGCGGGCGTACTCCTCAGCCAGCGCCCACTCTTTGGCATCGTTTAGCACCCCGTTGGCGTTGAGCGTGCTCAGTTGCGGCAGGCTGATGTTCTGGGCAATCGACAGGGCGCTGATCGCTCCCTGCTGCTGGCGCTCTTCCGGCACGCAGACAATCCCGGCCTGAATCGCATCCGCCGGCTGGCGGAACTGCACCGCTTTGCCGTTAAGGATAATGTCGCCAGAAGCGGGACGCGTTACGCCGCAGAGCGCCTGCATCAGCTCGGTACGCCCGGCACCGACCAGGCCATAAAAGCCGAGGATCTCCCCTTTGCGCAGGCTGAAGTTGATATGGGCGAACTCGGTGGCATGGCAGAGATCCTTCACCTCCAGTACCACCTCGCCCGGCTCGCAGGCGATTTTCGGCCAGCTCTGGCTAATCGCACGCCCGACCATCAACGTCACCATCCGCGCTTCAGTAATCTCCTTAATGGCACCAGATTCGATAAAGACACCGTCGCGCAGAATGGTGTAGTGATCCGCCAGTTCGAAAATTTCATCGAACTTGTGCGAGATAAAGAGGATCGCTTTGCCTTCCTGCTTCAGGCGCTCAACGATGTGGTAGAACTCCAGGATCTCGTGCTGTGAGAGGGCAGCGGTCGGCTCGTCGAGGATCACCACCTGCGCGTCAAAGGCGAGCGCGCGGGCAATCGCCACCATATGGCGCTGGGCAATGCTGAGGGTTTTAAGCGTCGCGCGCGGATCGATCTGCACCTCCAGCCTGGCGAGGAGTGCCCGCGCCTGCTGGTGCATGGCGGGCCAGTCGAGCTTTTTCAGCAGCCCTTTATAGAGATAGTGGCCGACAAAAATATTTTCGGTGACCGATAGCTCGTCGAACAGCACCGTCTCCTGGTGAATGGCGGTAATGCCCACTCTGTGCGCCGCATCGGGCGTTGGCAGAGAGATGGGGATCGCTTTATAGAGGATCTCGCCCTCATCGGGCTGATAAATGCCGGTCATCACTTTGACCAGCGTCGATTTGCCCGCGCCGTTCTCGCCAATCAGGGCGGTTACGTGGCCAGGCCAGAGATCAAGCTGTACGTTCTCAAGTGCGCGCACGCCGGGAAAGCGCTTGCTGATGCCCTTAAGCGACAGCAGTGGGGTGGATGCCGTCATGATAACTCTCCGGTTTTGCCCCCTCCCGTCAGAGAGGGGAAAGGGTCAGAACATCTTCGAGAACTTATCAATATTGCTGGCATCGTAGACGAACGGTTGCGCCATCGCGCCATTGCCGTCGGCATCCAGCGTCACTTTCCCTAAGCGGCCCATGCTGGCTTCCGTTTTCGTCGCCGTCCCTTTCACCAGATCGTTCGCTAAATAGGTGGCGGCATAGCCAAGATCGATCGGGTTCCAGATGGCAAAACTTTTACTGGCACCGGATTTGATGGCGCCCGCCATTTCAGAGGGCAAGCCGAGACCGGTAACGTAGACTTTGCCGATTTTGCCCTGATCCTTCACCGCCTGCGCGGCGGCGACAATGCCGACGGAGGAGGGGGAGACAATCACTTTCAGATCCGGATAAGACTTCAGCAGGCCGACCGCTTCGCGGTAGCTTTTATCGGAGAGGTCGTCGCCATAGGCGACGGTGACCAGATTGACGGAGGGGTACTTCGGCAGCACCTTTTTCATCTCCGCAATCCAGATATTCTGGTTGGTGGAGGTGGGCGTGGCGCTCAGAATGGCGACGTCGCCCTTCTCAACGTTTAACGCTTTCAGCGCATCGGCGGCAAGCTTGACGTTGGTTTCGCCAATCAGCGCGTTGTTGGAGGGGTTAAGGTGGATCTGTCGCCCGGCTTTCGCCACGCCGGAGTCCCACGACACTACTTTGATACCGCGCTGCATCGCTTTTTTCAGCACCGGCACTACCGCGTCCGGATCGTTGGCGGAGATGGCGATCGCATCTACCCCCTGGGCGATCAAGCCGTTCAGCACTTCGATCTGCGCTTCCGCGGTGGTGGTGGTCGGCCCGGTGTAGATCACTTTAACGTCGCCTAACTCTTTCGCTGCCTCCTGCGCGCCGGTGTTGGCGGCTTCAAAAAAACCATTCCCTAACGATTTCGCCACCAGGGCGATTTTCACTTCGGCGATGGCGGAACCGGATAACGCCATCATGACAACGGTGAGGATCAAGCTTGCTTTTGTTTTCATTGCTCGTACTCCACGGATGACACTCCCGTTCGCTTTCGTGTTGCCGAAATCACCAGGGAGTGGTTTTTTGCAGGTGAACAGAGTTCGCCCCGTCTGCGTGAGCGGGGCGCGTTTTTTTAGTGGTACAGGTCTAACGCCGATTGCAGCGGGTTGACGCCGAAGCGTTTGCCCAGTGCGATCAGTTCTTCACGGGTGATGGTCTGTTTCATACCGCCCATCGAATAGACTTTGACTAACACCTCGGCGGATTTTTCTGCGGTGTCGATCAGACCAAAAGCTTCATCCAGCGTCGGGCCGCTGCCGAAAACGCCGTGGAACGGCCACAGCACCAGCGAATGTTTCTGCATGTCGTTGGCGGTGGCACGGCCGATTTCATCGGTGCCCGGCACCATCCACGGCAGAATGCCGACGCCGTCCGGGAAGACCACCAGGCACTCGGTGCTCCCTTCCCACAGCTTGCGGGTAATCAGATCTGAGCTGTTTTCCAGCACGTAGGTCAGGGCGATAAGGTTGGTGGCGTGACAGTGCATGATCACCCGATCTTTGCCGCCGGTCGCCTGGATGCGCTCGCAGTGGGACAAGAAGTGCGCCGGTAGCTCGGAGGTGGGCACCGCTTCGTTAGTCAGCCCCCACAGGATGTGGTAACCGGCGCCGTCGCTGTCGACTTTGACCACGCCGAGGTTGGCCGTTGGATCGAGCTGCACGTTGCGGAAAAATTTGCCGGAGCCAGTGACGATAAACGGCGTGTTGGCGAGCAGCGGCATCGGCTGGCTGAGGGGAATGTAGCGCGGCTGCGGGTGGAAATCTGCTTCATAGGGCGCAATATCCGCATCGTCGAGACGCAGGGTCAGGTTGCCGCCGTTGCGCTCGTCCCAGCCTTTTAGCCAGGCGTCGGTCGTCGCTTTAATCATCCCCTGGACGAACCAGGCGTTAATAATGGTCTGCATGTATGGAGTTCCTGTTGGTTCTGTTGCCGGATGGCGCTGCGCTTATCCGGCCTACGTGAATCGGTTTCTCTGTAATTCGCCATCCGGTACAGCGTTACTGGCGCTGGCGTAATACCGCTTGCTCATACGCCCGCACGCTCTCAAGCCACTGGCTACCGGCGGGGGTGTCGTGGCGCTGGCAATAGATCTCCCACACCGCCTGCCACGGCAGGGATTTCTGCTCTTCGAGCAGCGCAAGGCGCGCGGTGTAATCGCCGTCGGCCTCCAGCTGGCGCAGCTGTTCAACCGGCTCCAGCAGGGCGCGCAGCAGCGCTTTTTTCATATTGCGGGTGCCAATCACCCACGCGGCGATACGGTTGATAGAGGCGTCAAAGAAGTCGAGGCCGATATGCACGCGATCGAACAGCTTGTGGCGAATGATCTCGCTGGCAATGGCCTGGGTTTCGTCATCCAGCAGCACCACGTGATCGCTGTCCCAGCGCACCGGGCGGCTGACGTGCAGCAGCAGGCGCGGCACATAGAGCATGGCGGCGGAGATTTTGTCGGAGATCACCTCCGTCGGGTGGAAGTGGCCCGCATCCAGGCAGAGCGCGGTCTGGCGGCTGGTGGCGTACCCCATATAGAACTCATTCGAGCCGACGGTGTAGCTCTCGGCACCGATGCCGAACAACTTACTCTCCACGGCATCGATATGGTGCGCCGGGTTCAGTTTCTCGCTCATCGCCTCATCCAGTGCCGCCAGCAGACGCTGGCGCGGGGCCAGGCGATCGACGGTGACATCCTTCATGCCGTCCGGCACCCAGATATTCATCACCGACGGCGTGCCGAGCTGCTCGCCAAACGAGGCAGAGACGCGGCGGCTGGCTTTTACATGATCAATCCAGAACTGGCGCACCTCATCATTGGCGTGGGAGAGAGTAAAACCGTCGGCGCTGAGCGGGTGCGAAAAGCAGGAGGGGTTAAAATCGAGCCCCAGCTTGTTGGCTTTCGCCCACGCAACCCAGTTTTTAAAGTGCTCTGGTTTGATCTCGTTACGCGCCACGGGCGCATCGGCTTCGTGATAAATCGCGTGCAGATTAAGGCGTTTAGGGCCGGGGATCAGGCTCAGCGCCTGCTCAAGATCGGCGCGTAATTCGGCGGCGTTGCGCGCTTTACCCGGATAGTTACCGGTGGCCTGAATACCGCCGGTCAGGCTGCCTTCCGGGTTTTCGAACCCGGCCACATCGTCGCCCTGCCAGCAGTGCATCGAGACCGGCAGGCGATCGAGCTGACGCAGCGCCTCCTCGGCGTCGATGCCGACCGCGGCGAAACGCTCTCTGGCAATCTCCCAGGCCTGTTCAAGTTGAGTGGTCATGCGCAAAGCTCCTTTGTCTGTCGTTTTTGCTGAAAACGCGCGACATAGCGGGCGATTTCATTATCAGAATCGGGGGTAAAGGTGAGCAGGGGGTGGTTAGCCGCCACCACCTGACGGAACTGATCGACGTTGGTCAGCTCATCGAGCGTCATTAGCTGTACGCCAATATTGCCGAGCGTTGAGGCTTCAACCGGCCCGGCGACCACCGGCAAACCGCAGGCGTCGGCGCAAAGCTGGTTTAACAACTGGTTCTGGCAGCCGCCGCCAACAATGTGCAGGCGGGTAAAGGGCTTGCCGCGCAGGGTTGCCAGCTCGCTCAGCACATCGGCATAGAGCAGAGCGAGGCTGTCGAAAATGCAGCGTGCCAGTTCCGCCGCGCTCTGCGGCACGGGTTGATCCGCGTCGCGGCAGGCAGCCTGGATCTCGGCGCTCATATTCGCCGGGTTGATAAAACGTTCATCGTTGGGGTTGATGATGAAGCGGCAGACCGCGATCTGTTCGGTAAGGGCGATAAGTGCGGGCAGGTCGCTGATGTTCTGCTCTTTCAGCACCCGCTGTAGCAGCCATAAGCCCATGATATTTTTCAGCACCCGGTAGCGCCCCTCGGCACCGCCCTCATTAGTGATATTGGCGGCGAGCGCGGCGTCGCTGGTGTAGGGCGTTTTGCTCTCAAAGCCCATCAATGACCAGGTGCCGGAAGAGAGATATGCCGCATCGTTATCGGCCAGCGGCGAGGCGATCACCGCGCTGGCGGTATCATGGCTGGCAACGGCGACCACCGGAATGGCGTTGCCCTGCGGGCAGATCCAGTTGCCAATCACATTCCCTGGATGGGTTGGTGTACCAAACCAGCTTGCGGGCACCCCAGCCCAGTCGAGCAGCGTGGCGTCCCAGTTGTCGGTGTTGATATTGACCAGCTGCGTGGTGGTGGCGTTGGTGTACTCCCAGTTGCGCTGCCCGGTCAGGCGGAAGCTGAAATAGTCCGGGATCAGCAGGGCGTGTTCCACCTGCTCTACGGTGTGCGGCTGCTGTTCCGCCAGCGCGCGCAGCTGATAAAGAGTATTGAAGGGGAGAAACTGGATGCCGCTGCGGCGATAGATATCGGCTTTGCCCGGCTGCTGGAAAGCGCGCTGCATAATGCCGTCGGTGCGGCTGTCGCGGTAGGCGATTGGCAGGCCGACGCGTTCGCCCGCGCGGTTAATCAGCACATAATCGACGCCCCAGGTATCAATGCCGATGCTGTCAGGCTGCACGCCGGATTCGCACACCTTTTGCAGCCCGGTGCGGATCTCGGCTTCAAGGAGGTCGATATCCCAGCAGTCGAATCCATCGACTTTTTGTAAGCAGTTAACAAAGCGGTGAATTTCCTGAAGCGTCAGCGCCCGGCTCTGGCGATCGTAACGCGCCAGCATTACCCGTCCGCTGGAGGCACCTAAATCAACCGCGACGCAGTGGCGAAAAGTCATGATGAGGTCCTTCATAGAGTCATTGCGGACAGTCTAAAAAAGGGGGCGTGGGGTCTACCTTCTTGCTACTGACAGTGGCGGAGGGGCGCTGGCAAGAAAGCAAAGATGAACGTGAGAGAGTTCACAAATTCCAGTGATGACGCGGCGTTGCGCCATTGTGACTCTCGCCACATTTCCCGATCTTTCCGGGCGTTTCTTGAAAAACGGGCAGCTTATGCGCGAAATGGCGTCGAAAATTAAAGGTGAGGTTGGCCGCCCTTAATTACTATTTTGAGACTGTTTCTCATTTGCTGGGGCGATCATGACCATACTGCATAGCGTCGATTTCTTTCCGCCAGGTAAATCACCGGTTGCCATTGAGCCGCGGCTGCCGCAGGCGGCTTTCCCTGAGCATCATCATGATTTTCATGAAATTGTAATTGTTGAGCATGGCTCCGGCATTCACGTCTTTAACGGTCAGCCTTACACCATCAGCGGCGGCACGGTCTGCTTTGTGCGCGATCATGACCGTCACCTCTATGAGCACACCGATAATCTCTGCCTGACCAACGTGCTCTACCGCTCGCCGGATGCTTTCCAGTTCCTTGCCGGGTTAAACCAGTTGTTACCGCAGGAGCTGGAGGGGCACTACCCGTCGCACTGGCGGGTGAGCCAGCAGACGCTGGGGCAGGTGCGCGGCATTATCAGCCAGATGGAGGCGCAGGGCGCGGAACTGGAAACTCACGATATTGCTAACCGCGAAATGCTCTTTATGCAGCTGCTGGTGCTGCTGCGCCGTAGCAGCCAGCAGGCGGAGATGGGCAACAGCGATGCGCGGCTTAACCAGTTGCTGCTGTGGCTGGAGGATCACTTCGCGGAGGATATCTGCTGGGCGTCGCTTGCCGAGCGCTTCACGCTCTCGTTGCGCACGCTGCATCGTCAGCTTAAACAGACCACCGGCATGACGCCGCAGCGCTATCTGAACCGCCTGCGGCTGATCAAAGCTCGTCATATGTTGCGCCACAGCGATGAGAGCGTAACGGATATCGCTTTTCGCTGCGGGTTTGGCGACAGTAACCACTTTTCGACCCTTTTTCGCCGCGAGTTTAGCTGGTCCCCGCGCGAGATCCGCCAGGGCCGCGATACGCTGCTTCAGTAACGAGAAGAGAATCACCGATTTTTGGCTGCGCTTTGGCTAATAATGTCAGGTTAGTGCACGCAGAGGTGATGATGTGACAGGCCAGCTTATTCTTCGTCGGGACGACTTTTTTCCGCGCGCCGGTCAGGCGGTGGCGGTGGCGGATCGCTACCCGCAACATGTGTTTGCCGAACACACCCACGAGTTTAATGAGCTGGTGATGGTGTGGCGCGGCAATGGCCTGCATGTGCTCAACAACCGCCCGTACCGCATTACGCGCGGCGATCTCTTCTATATTCGCGCCGAGGATTGCCACTCTTACGCCTCGGTTAACGATCTGGTGTTGCAGAACATCATCTACTGCCCGGAGCGGCTGACGCTCAATCTGGACTGGGCGGCGCTGATTCCGGGCTTTAGCGGCGGGGCGTGGAGCCCGCACTGGCGCATCGGCAGCAGCGGTATGACGCAGGCCCGCCAGGTGATTGCCCAGCTGGAGCATGAGAGCAATAAGAGCGATCCGCTGGCGAATGGAATGGCAGAGATGCTCTTTGCCCAGCTGGTGATGACCTTAAAACGCCACCGCTTCGCTGCCGATAACCTTGCCGCCACCCACAGCGAAGCGCTGCTGGATAAGCTGATCACCGCCCTTTCCGGCAGCCTGAATCGCAGCTTTATGCTTGAACAGTTTTGCGACCAGGAGCAGTGCAGCGAGCGCGCCCTGCGCCAGCAGTTTCGCTCCCAGACCGGCATGACCATCAACCACTATCTGCGCCAGCTGCGCATCTGCCACGCACAATATCTGCTCCAGCACTCGGAGCAGATGATTGGCGACATCGCCATGCAGTGCGGGTTTGAGGACAGTAACTACTTTTCGGTGGTCTTTAGCCGCGAAGTGGGGATGACGCCAGGACAGTGGCGTCATCGCAGTCGCGCCGCTGCCTGATTAGCTCGCCATACCGAGGCCGACAATATTGGCCGCGATAATAATCACCACGCAGCCGAGGCTCAGCACGCTGACCGGCTGGCGTCCGGCGTTTTTCCACTCCTTCAGCACCAGCCCGACAATGCCGCCGCACAGCACGTAGAAACTCATGTGCAGCATCCAGCTGATGTAGTCATACTGCGCCGGAATTCGGGCGTGACCCCAGGCGTAGAAGAAGAATTGCAGATACCACATCAGGCCGCCAAGCGCGGAGAGCAGGATATTGCTGATAATCAACGGCGTTGCCAGTGAGAAGTCCGCTTTGACCGATAAGTTCTTCACTTTTGCCAGGCGGATAAGGCAGAAGCCAAGGTTGACCAAAGCGCCGCCGCCCATGATCACCACATAGCTTGGCAGCGCGGTATAGAGCGGATCAATGCCCAGCGCCGCGGCGGCATCGTGCATCGGTTTGGCGGCGTTCATCGCAAAGGACATCCCGGCTGAGAAGATGCCGCACATGACGGCCAGCGCCAGCCCTTTTTTCAGGTTGAACTCTTCGGCTTTGATGCCCATTTTGCGCTCTTTTAACTGCCCGGCGCGCGTCACAATGCCGACGCCAATCAGGGCAACCAGCACGCCAAGCAGCGTCATCCGGCCCCCTTCGGTATGGATCAGCACGCCAAAAGTGCCGTTGAGCACCGGCGTCATCAGGGTGCCGACAATCAGCGTGATGCCGATAGCAATACCGATGCCCATCGACATGCCGAGATAGCGCATCGTTAAACCGTAATTGATATTGCCAACGCCCCACATCGCGCCGAAGAGAAAGACCGGCAGCAGGGTGGAGGCATTAAACGAGCTGAAATAGGCCCAGAAATCGGGCAGTAACAGTGCGCTGATGCTCCAGGGGAGGACTATCCAGGAGAGGAGGCCGCCTATCGACCACATCGTCTCCCATGACCACTGTTTGACCTTTTTGAACGGGGCATAGAAACAGGCAGCACTGGCCGCGCCTATCAAATGCCACAAAATACCCATCGTAATCGCGTTACTCATTGTGCACTCCTTTTGTTTTTATGGCCGGGACAGAGGTCGCCGACTCGCAGAGTGTAAAAATCAGTAAACGATTTAACCTTGAGACGATTGCCGCGCTGCGCCTGGCGCTGGCAATCAGGGCATGATGGGAATGAGCAGCTTCACAATTTCAAGAACATAACTAAAATAGATAACCTTATAGAAACTACGGCATTGATAAACATTTTCAATATCACGTAATTAACTATAATGATCCAACTGCTTACGCGGCGTTAACAATTAAGCCGCCAGACTAAAAATGGAGATGAAAATGAGCTATACACTGCCCGCTCTGCCGTATGCGTATGATGCCCTTGAGCCTCATTTCGACAAGCAGACGATGGAAATCCATCACACTAAACATCACCAGACCTACGTAAACAACGCTAACGCCGCGCTGGAAAACCTGCCGGAGTTCGCAAGCCTGCCGGTTGAAGAGCTGATCACCAAGCTGGACCAGCTGCCGGCCGACAAGAAAACCGTACTGCGTAACAACGCGGGCGGCCACGCTAACCACAGCCTGTTCTGGAAAGGCCTGAAAGTCGGCACTACCCTGCAGGGCGATCTGAAAGCGGCTATCGAGCGCGATTTCGGTTCCGTGGACAACTTCAAAGCTGAATTTGAAAAAGCGGCTGCAACCCGCTTCGGTTCCGGCTGGGCATGGCTGGTACTGAAAGGCGACAAACTGGCTGTGGTCTCTACCGCAAACCAGGACTCCCCGCTGATGGGTGAAGCGATCTCTGGCGCATCCGGCTTCCCGATCATCGGTCTGGATGTGTGGGAACACGCTTACTACCTGAAATTCCAGAACCGCCGCCCGGACTACATCAAAGAGTTCTGGAACGTGGTGAACTGGGACGAAGCAGCAGCACGTTTCGCCGCTAAAAAATAAGTTCGCACACTTCCCCACGCTTGCGTGAGGTCAACCCCCGTCCGGCTTCGCCGTCGGGGGTTTTTTATTGCCTGCGGTTTACCTTCGCGAGGTGATACTAAACAGCTGGTCGACGATGGCACACTGCGCGTCGCTGAGCGTGCCGCCGACGTTGCGCGAGACGGGCGTCGAGTAGCCAAATTTACGTGATACCACGGTTTTGATGGTGGTGACGAAATCATCCCCGATGGCGTAGATCGCCATAAACTTGCCGATCTCCTGCTGCGCTTTACTCAACCCGTCGAGATCGCCGGTGCGCCAGGCTTCTCTCGCCTGCACAAATAGCTCTGGCATGACGTTATTCAACCCGGAGATCACCCCTGCGCCGCCTGCCAGCAAGTTCGGGATGTAGTACTCGTCGTAGCCGCTCAACACGGCGAAATCGCTACGTACCGCCTGGGTGGCGAGGATCATGTTCCGCGTGTGGGACTGACAATCGACCGTATCTTTGATGCCAGCAAAATCAGGAAACTCGGCGGCCAGGGTGGCGACCAGCTCCGGCGTTAAATCGCAGCCGGTGCGTGCCGGGAAATTATAGGCGAACCACTTGCCCTCAACCGCCTGGCCGATGGCGCGGAAGTAGTGCAATAACTGCCCGCTGGTCTGCCCGTAGTAATAGGGTGGCAGCACCATTACTGCGTCATACCCGACGCGCCTGGCCTCCTGCGCCATGCGCACCACATCGGAAAAGCAGGGGGAGGAGACGTTTGCTACCAGCGTGCCCGGCGTCATCTCCCGCGCTTCGCGGATAAGCATCAAGCGCTCCTCCAGCGAAAACGAAGCAAACTCCCCGATGCTGCCCATTAGCAGCACGACATCGACTTTTGCCGCGTTCAGGCGGGCAATGTGTTGCGCTAAGCCTGCCAGATCGATACTCCCTTCACGATCCATCGGCGTGATGGAAGGGCACCAGACGCCGGAAAATGGAACTGTAGTGGCCACGTCGCTCTCTCCTCGTTTAATGAAATTGCGTTTCAAAACTCAAGGTAAGTGATAACACGGCAGGGCGTCAGACACGCGTATGAATGTCTCATTTTCACCGCTTCGGGTGAGAAAAAAGTGTGCTCTAATAACGCGACCAACAACGGCATTCCGGGAGGGAAGATGCGCCATCAGGTTAACGTTTTCAGGGGCAAGATAAGGGATTATGCGGGCAGCCGACCGAGCGCCATCGCCAAATTGCAGGTGCAGGGGGAACTGACTCTGACCGAAATGGGCCTTGCCGGCGATGAGCAGGCAGAGAAAAGCTACCACGGCGGGGCCGATCGCGCGCTGTGCCACTATCCGCGTGAACACTACACGCACTGGGCGCAAGCCTTCCCGCAACAGGCCGCACTCTTTTGCGCGCCCGCCTTCGGCGAAAACCTCTCTACCGTCGGGCTGACGGAACAGAATGTCTTTATCGGCGATATCTTTCGCTGGGGCGAGACGCTGATTCAGGTGACGCAGCCACGCTCGCCCTGCTTTAAGCTCAACTACCACTTCGGCATTGAGGATATGGCCACGCAGATGCAGGCGAGCGGTCGCATGGGCTGGCTCTACCGGGTGATTGCCGCAGGCAAAGTCGCCGCTGACGCGCCTTTAGAGCTGGTATCAAGGGTAAGCGATGTCAGCGTTCATGAGGCAGCAGCGATCGCCTGGTATCAACCGTTTGATGATGAGCAGTATCAGCGCCTGCTGGCGGCGGCGGGGTTATCGGCAAGCTGGACGCGCACGATGCAGAAGCGGCGCCTGAGCGGCAAGGTTGAGGATAACGCCCGGCGGCTGCGCGGATAAAAAAACGCCCCCTCCGGCAGGAGAGGGCGCGTTATCATGCGCGTCTGTAGAGCGGCAGCCAGAGGGTTAAGCGTAAACCGCCTAACGGGCTGTCGTCCGCTTTCACCCAGCCGCGATGCTGCTGAATTGCCGTTTCGACAATCGCCAGCCCAAGGCCAGTGCCGCCCGATTCGCGGTCGCGCGCTTCGTCGGTGCGGTAGAAGGGACGGAAAATCTGCTCGCGATCTTCTGCGCTGACGCCAGGGCCGTCGTCATCAACGTTGATGGTGATGCCCTCTTTATCCACCGCAAAGCTCACTTCGATTTTGGTGTGGGAGTAGCGCAGCGCGTTGCGGACAATATTCTCCAGCGCACTCTCCAGCGCGTTGGGGTTGCCATACAGCGGCCACGGCCCGGGCGGGAAGGTGACCGTCAGGGATTTGCCCATCTGCTCGGCTTCGAACGCGGCGTTATCCAGCACTTCATGCCACAGCTGATTGGCTTTGACCGTTTCGCTGACCAGCGCGTTTTTCTGCTGGTTGCGCGACATCACCAGCAGATCGTTGATCATGCTGTCCAGCCGCTGCGCCTCGGTTTCAATGCGCTCCAGCTCTTTGCTCTCTCCGCTACGACGACGCAATAGCGCGGTGCCCAGTTGCAGGCGCGTCAGCGGCGTGCGCAGTTCGTGAGAGATGTCCGACAGCAGACGCTGCTGCGCGGTCATCATGCGCTCCAGGGCGCTCACCATCTGGTTAAAACTGGCCCCGGCGGCGAGAAACTCCTGCGGCCCGGCTTCCAGCTCCGGATGCTGGCGCAGGTTGCCTTGCGCCACCTCATCCGCCGCGTTTTTCAACTTACGCGCCGGTTTTGCCAGGCTCCACGCCAGCCACAGCAGCAGCGGTGAACTGATCAGCATGGTAACGATCAGCAGCAGCAGCGGGCGGTCGAACAGCAGGTTGATAAAATCAGATTGCGAGTTGCTGGCAGGACGGATCAGGTAGAGCTGGTAGTTATCTTCCCCGTCGCGAATCGAGAAGGGGCCCACCATTTCGACGCGGCCATACTTTTTCTTCTGCGGATGATCGGAGTTATCGGCCTGGCCGATAAAGTTGCGGATGATCTGCATTTCGCTGCGCTCCGCGCCGATCACGCGCCCTTCGCTGGTGACCAGCAGCAGACGTTGACCGGGCGGCGCCCATTTGTCGATGGCGCGAAACAGCCTGCGCCACCACATCAGATCGTTCGGCGGGTCGTTAGCCAGCTCCGCTTCCACATGCTGTTCAATCATCAGACCCTGGCGCTGCTCGCTGTCGAGCAGCTCCGTCATCTGGCGGGAGTCCAGCTTTGGCACCATCAATACCAGCATCAACACCAGCGCCAGGGTTAACCAGAAGATGGCGAAGATGCGGGCGGTCAAACTTCCTATCATGAAGCGGAGACCATCAGATAACCGCGGCCGCGCAGGGTTTTAAACCACGGATGCCCATCTTTACGCTCCGGCAGTTTGCGGCGCAGGTTGGAGATATGCATGTCGATGGCGCGATCGAACGGCGTCAGGCGTTTACCCAGCACTTCCTGGCTCAGATGTTCACGCGACACTACCTGGCCTAAATGCTGAGCCAGCAGGTAGAGCAGGGTGAATTCGGTGCCGGTAAGCTCCAGCGACTGGCCGTCAAAGCTCGCTTCCTGGCGGCCAGGATTGAGGCTGAGCGCGTCCACTTCCAGCGTCGGCGAACCGCTGTCGCTGTTCTGCTGCTGTTCGCTCCAGTGGGAGCGGCGCAAAATCGCGCGAATACGCGCCACGAGTTCACGATCGTTAAAGGGTTTCGGAAGATAGTCATCCGCGCCCAGCTCAAGGCCGAGAACGCGATCCAGCTCGCTGCCGCGGGCTGTAAGCATGATTACCGGTGTCTGGTGTGTCTGGCGTAGCTCTTTAAGGGTATCAATGCCGTTTTTCTTCGGCATCATCACGTCGAGCAAAAGCAAATCGATGCTGTCATCAAGGAGGTCGAGCGCCTGTTCACCGTCATGGGCAACGAGCACGTTAAAACCTTCCATGTCGAGAAGTTCCTTTAACAAGGAAGTCAGCTCTCGGTCATCATCTACTAAAAGGATTTTATTCATTGTTTAAATACCTCCGAGGCAGAAATTACGTCATCAAGCGTCGCTAATCCATGACTTTACGTTGTTTTACACCCCCTGACGCATGTTTGCAGCCTGAATCGTAGACTGATTTTCGTTCACTCGTGAGACAAATAGGTTACTGGAGTAAATGATGCGCATCGTTACCGCTGCCGTCATGGCCTCAACGCTGACATTAAGCGCTGTTAGCCAGGCTGCTGAAGCCGTAACAGGCGATAACTGGCACCCCACTGAGGGGATTGCACAGCGCAGTGTTCAGAGCCATATGTTCGACGGTATTAATCTGACCGAACATCAGCGCCAGCAGATGCGGGATCTGATGACACAGGCGCGGCACGACCAGCCACCTGTTAATGTTAGCGAAATGGAGACAATGCACAGCCTTGTCACCGCAGATAAATTTGATGAAACCGCTGTACGCGCTCAGGCTGAAAAAATGGCGCAGGAGCAGGTCGCTCGCCAGGTTGAGATGGCGAAAGTCCGCAACCAGATGTACCACCTGCTAACGCCGGAGCAGCAAGCGGTTTTAAACCAGAAGCACCAACAACGGATGGCAAAGCTGCGTAACGTTGCGCAGATGCAAAAAAGCTCCCCGTTGACGGTAATGAGTAGCAGCAGTACCAGGTAACAACCCCTGTTTTTCCTTGCCATAGACACCATCCCTGTCTTCCCCCACATGATGTGGGGGTTTTTTTTGCCCGCAATTCCTGCCCCTATTTTCTCCATTGCTCCTTTTGCTATCCGTTATAATTCCGCCAACGACAAGCAGGAGCGTGTATGAAAGCATCTTATGGACGGCTGGTCACACGGGCGGCAATGGCGGCAACCATCATGGCGTCGCTGCTGCTGGTGATTAAAATTTTCGCCTGGTGGCATACCGGTTCGGTCAGTATTCTGGCGGCGCTGGTCGATTCGCTGGTGGATATCGCCGCGTCGCTCACCAACCTGCTGGTGGTGCGCTATTCGCTGCAACCGGCGGATGAGGAGCATACGTTCGGGCACGGCAAAGCGGAGTCGTTAGCCGCGCTGGCGCAGAGTATGTTTATCTCCGGCTCCGCGCTGTTCCTCTTTTTAACCGGCATTCAGCACCTTGCGCGGCCGGAGCCCTTGCAGAGTGCGGGAATTGGCGTTGCCGTCACGCTGGTGGCGCTGATCAGCACCGTGATTCTGGTCACCTTTCAGCGTTGGGTTGTGCGCAAAACACACAGCCAGGCGGTGCGCGCGGATATGCTTCATTATCAGTCTGATGTTATGATGAACGGCGCTATTCTCATCGCGCTTGGGCTGGCGTGGTATGGCTGGCACCGGGCGGATGCGCTGTTTGCGCTGGGTATCGGCGGCTATATCTTGTACAGTGCGTTGCGTATGGGGTATGAGGCGGTACAGGCGCTGTTGGATCGCGCACTACCCGATGGAGAGCGTCAGGAAATTGTTGATATTGTCACTTCCTGGCCGGGCGTCAGAGGCGCTCACGATCTTCGCACGCGGCAGTCAGGGCCGACCCGCTTTATTCAAATACATCTGGAAATGGACGATCACCTGCCGCTGGTTGAGGCGCACCTTGTCGCTGAACAGGTCGAGCAGGCGATTTTGCGCCGTTTCCCCGGTTCCGATGTGATTATTCATCAGGATCCGTGCTCAGTTGTTCCTCAAGGACGATAAGCCCGCAGAGGCTTTCGTAACGCGTTTTTTAAGTGTGGGTCAGGCAGTGCGGTTGTGTATAAAATACCCCCATTTCGCCTGACCTGAATCAATTCAGCAGTAATGGATTGAGATACTATTTGCAGCATTGTTGTTCGCTCCCCGTGGGAGTTGCTTCGGGCCACAGAATTTTATTTTGCATTCCTAAGTTCAGAGGTAGTCATGATTAAAAAAATCGGTGTGTTGACAAGCGGCGGTGATGCGCCAGGCATGAATGCCGCCATCCGCGGCGTTGTCCGTGCAGCATTAACAGAAGGTCTGGAAGTTGCAGGTATCTACGACGGCTACCTGGGCCTGTATGAAGACCGGATGATCCAGCTCGACCGCTACAGCGTGTCTGACATGATCAACCGCGGCGGTACCTTCCTCGGCTCTGCCCGCTTCCCGGAGTTCCGCGAAGAGCATATCCGTGCCGTGGCTATCGAAAACATGAAAAAGCGCGGCATTGACGCGCTGGTCGTTATCGGCGGCGACGGCTCCTACATGGGCGCAAAGCGCCTGACCGAAATGGGCTTCCCGTGCATCGGTCTGCCGGGCACCATCGATAACGACGTTGCCGGTACCGACTACACCATCGGCTACTTCACTGCGCTGCAAACCGTGGTTGAAGCGATTGACCGCCTGCGCGACACCTCCTCTTCACACCAGCGTATCTCCATCGTTGAAGTGATGGGCCGTTACTGCGGCGATCTGACCCTGGCCGCAGCCATTGCCGGTGGGTGTGAGTTTATCGTTCTGCCGGAAGTGGAGTTCAACCGCGAAGACCTGGTAGCCGAGATCAAAGCCGGTATCGCCAAAGGTAAAAAACACGCGATTGTGGCGATCACCGAGCACATCTGCGATATCGACGAGCTGGCGAAGTACATTGAGAGCGAAACGCAGCGCGAAACTCGCGCGACCGTGCTGGGCCACATCCAGCGTGGCGGTTCGCCGGTGCCTTACGACCGCATTCTTGCCTCCCGCATGGGTTCCTACGCTATCGATCTGCTGCTGCAGGGCTACGGCGGCCGCTGCGTCGGCATCCAGAACGAAAAAATGGTGCATCATGACATCATCGACGCGATTGAAAATATGAAGCGTCCGTTCAAAGGTGACTGGCTGGACTGCGCGAAAAAGCTCTACTAATCTGCACTACGCCCTCGCTGCTGAGGGCGTTTTTTTACCGCAAGATATTCCTCAAAGTTATAGCCAATCTTTTTTTATTCTTTAATCATCGGATCCCTTTCTGGCAGGCTGGTGTCATCAAAATTGACAACCGAAGAGAGCGGGCAATGAATAAATGGGGCGTGGGCTTAACGCTGCTGCTGGCTTCCAGCAGCCTACTGGCAAAAGATATCCAACTGTTGAACGTGTCTTACGATCCGACGCGTGAACTGTACGAGCAGTACAACAAAGCGTTCAGCGCGCACTGGAAACAGGAGACCGGCGACAATGTGGTGATCCGCCAGTCGCACGGCGGCTCCGGCAAACAGGCGACCTCGGTTATCAACGGTATTGACGCCGATGTGGTGACACTGGCGCTGGCCTATGACGTTGACGCGATTGCCGAACGCGGCCGTATCGACAAAAACTGGATCAAACGCCTGCCCGACAACTCTGCACCGTACACCTCGACCATTGTCTTCCTGGTACGCAAAGGCAACCCGAAACAGATCCACGACTGGAACGATCTGGTAAAACCGGGCGTCTCCATTATCACGCCGAACCCGAAAAGCTCCGGCGGCGCACGCTGGAACTACCTGGCGGCCTGGGGCTACGCTCTGCATCAGAACGGCGGCGATCAGGCTAAAGCGCAGGAGTTTGTTAAAGCGCTGTACAAAAATGTCGAAGTGCTCGATTCCGGTGCACGCGGCGCGACCAACACCTTCGTGGAGCGCGGGATTGGCGATGTGCTGATTGCGTGGGAAAACGAAGCGCTGCTGGCGACCAAAGAGCTGGGCAAAGATAAGTTTGAGATCGTCACCCCGAGCGAATCTATCCTCGCCGAGCCGACCGTATCAGTGGTCGATAAAGTCGCGGATAAAAAGGGCACACAGAAAGTGGCCGAAGCCTATCTGAAATATCTCTACTCGCCAGAAGGTCAGGAGATTGCCGCGAAGAACTTCTACCGCCCGCGTGATGCGCAGGTTGCGGCGAAGTACGCCAGCGAATTCCCGAAACTGAAATTGTTCACCATTGATGATGTGTTCGGCGGCTGGAGCAAGGCGCAGAAGGAGCACTTCGCTAACGGCGGCACCTTCGATCAGATCAGCAAACGCTAATTTTCACTGTTAAACCAGCCGGATGGCATCAGTGCTATCCGGCAAATTCAAGGTGTCACTTCGTTTAATTTTTGCGCTATTATGCCGTTTCTTTCAGCAAAGGAAGCGGAAAATGAAAACTGTTAAACGTCTTATTATTGCCCTGCTGGTTCTGATTATTGTTGCAGCCGCAGGTGTATGGATTTGGATGAAGTTCACCAGCAACCCGGACGCGTTGCGCCAAATCGTCTTTCAGCAGTGCCTGCCCAATATGCGTAATCACAACAATCCCGCGCCCTGCGAGCAGGTTAATTTCAAAAACGGCTATGTGTTAATGAAGGACCGCAACGGCCCGTTGCAGTATTTGTTAATGCCCACCTATCTGATTAACGGCACCGAAAGCCCGGTACTGCTTAAGCCTGCGACGCCGAACTTCTTCTGGCAGTCCTGGCAATCACGGGATGTGATGAGCACCCGCCGCGGCAGCCCGATCCCGGATGAAGCGGTCTCGCTGGCGATTAACTCCCGCTCTGGCCGCACGCAGAACCATTTTCATATTCATATCTCCTGCCTGCGTACCGACGTGCGCGAAAAGCTCGATGAGAATGCCGGGCGCATCAGTAGCCAGTGGCTGGCATTCCCCGGCGGGCTGCTTGGGCATGAGTATTTAGCCCGGCGCGTAACGGCGGCAGAGCTGGCGCAGCGCAGCCCCTTCCTGATGCTGGCGGAAGAGGTGCCGGACGCGAAAGCGCATATGGGGCGCTTTGCACTGGCGCTGGCGCAGCAGTCGGACGGCTCGTTTGTGCTGCTGGCGACAGAGCGAAATCTGCTGGCGTTGAACCGCGCATCGGCGGAAGAGATTCAGGATCATCAGTGCGAGATCCTCAAATAACCCCACCATAATTCGCATTTACTCACTCTGCCTGTCCCCGTAGACTTGCTGAAAAAATCTACAGGAGACAGGCATGTCGCTCTGGCTTTCGCACCCTCTGTTCCTTCCCTCTGTCATTGTCGGTATCACCATTATTCTCTGGGCGACGTCGCTGTTGCCGGAGTTCATCACCGCGCTGCTCTTTTTCACCGCTGCGATGATCGCGAAAATCGCGCCGCCGGAGGTGATTTTTGGCGGTTTTGCCTCGTCCGCTTTCTGGCTGGTGTTTAGCGGCTTTGTGCTTGGCGTGGCTATTCGTAAAACGGGGCTGGCGGATCGCGCGGCGCGGGCGCTGTCGGCGAAGATGACCGGCTCCTGGCCGCAGATGGTGGCAAGCGTGGTGCTGCTCAGCTATGCACTGGCGTTTGTTATGCCCTCCAACATGGGGCGAATTGCGCTGTTAATGCCGATTGTCGCAGCGATGGCGGCGCGCGCTGGCATCAATGAGGGCACACGCGCGTGGTATGGCCTGGCGCTGGCGGTGGGTTTCGGCACCTTCCAACTTTCGGCAACCATTCTGCCTGCCAACGTTCCCAACCTGGTGATGAGCGGCGCGGCGGAAGGCTCCTACGGTATCCATCTCAACTATTTGCCTTATCTGCTGCTGCACACGCCGGTGCTGGGGATCCTGAAAGGCGCGATCCTGATTGGCCTGATCTGCTGGCTCTTTCCCGGTAAACCGCAGGCGATGCGCGAAGCGCTGCCTTCTACACCCATGAGCGGGGATGAGAAGCGTCTCGCGTGGCTGCTGGCGGTGGTGCTGACGCTATGGGTAACGGAGAGCTGGCACGGCATTGGCCCGGCGTGGACCGGGCTGGCAGCCGCTTTCGTTACGCTGCTACCGCGCGTTGGCTTTATCTCCGGCGATGAGTTCTCCAGCGGGGTAAATATCCGCACCTGCATCTATGTCGCCGGGATTCTGGGGCTGGCGATCACCGTGACGCAAACCGGTATCGGTAGCGCGGTGGGCGATGCGCTGCTGCATGTGATGCCGCTCGATGCCGAACGCCCGTTCACCAGTTTTCTCGCGCTCACCGGCATTACCACCGCGCTCAATTTTATTATGACCGCCAACGGCGTCCCGGCGCTGTTTACCACGCTGGCGCAAAGCTTTGCCGACGCTACCGGTTTCCCGCTGCTGTCGGTGATTATGATTCAGGTGCTGGGGTATTCGACGCCGCTGTTGCCCTATCAGGCTTCGCCGATTGTGGTGGCGATGGCGCTCGGTAAAGTGCCTGCGCGCGCGGGGATGCTGCTCTGTCTGGCGCTGGCGCTGGTGAGTTATCTGCTGTTGCTGCCGCTTGATTACGCGTGGTTTAAAGTACTGGGGAAATTGTAGAAGAGACCCTCTCCCGGGCGGGAGAGGGTAACAGCAGCATTACGCCTGTTTAGCGGCTTCAGCAGCTTTAACGATCACTGCGAAGGCGTCGGCTTTCAGGGAAGCACCGCCAACCAGCGCGCCGTCGATATCCGGCTGGGCAAAGAGTTCTGCCGCGTTGCTGGCGTTAACAGAACCGCCGTACTGGATGATCACTTGCTCAGCCACTTTCGCGTCGGCTTTAGCAATGTGGTCACGGATAAATTTGTGCACGGCCTGAGCCTGCGCCGGGGTAGCGGATTTGCCGGTACCGATCGCCCAAACGGGTTCGTACGCGATAACCACGCCTTCGAACGCGCTCGCGCCCTGCGTTTTCAGTACGGCGTCGATCTGGCGAGCGCACACTTCTTCGGTTTTACCCGCTTCGTTTTCCGCTTCGGTTTCACCGATGCACAGCACCGGAACCAGACCCTGCTCTTTCAGCACGGCGAATTTTTTCGCGATCAGCTCATCGGATTCAGCGTGGTAAGTACGACGCTCAGAGTGGCCGATGATGATGTATTTAGCGCCGATATCTTTCAGCATTTCAGCGGAGGTTTCGCCGGTGAACGCGCCAGAGAGGTTGGTATCAACGTTCTGCGCGCCGAGGATGATGTGGCTGCCGTCAGCGGCGTGTTTTGCCAGATCCAGGTAGAGGTTCGGCGGCGCAATCGCCACGCCGCAGCCTGAAACGCCCGCCAGTTCGGTACGCAGGTTGGCAATCAGTTCGTTTACCATGTGGCGGCTGCCGTTCAACTTCCAGTTACCCATCACTAAAGGATGTCGCATTTTTACTCTCCACGCGCTTGGCGAATTAATGAAAATGGCCGCCCATCAGGGCAGCATGGTCTGAGAAACAGTATAGAGATCCCTCCCCTGAAAGGCTTTGCTTTTTGTCATTTATTGTTCCCTTCCAGAGGTTCAGATAGCGTCAGCTTAATCGGTTCAACCGCGAAGGTTAGCCCCTTTTCGCCGTTGTCTGCCACCACATAGCGTACCGCGCCTTCCGTCTCAGCGTAGTAAGCCTTGTTTTTGCCGTTGGTCAGCAGTTTTTGTACTTTTTGCATGCTTTGCGCCGCGGTCATGGTCGGAGAGAAGGCGCGAATAAAAGCGCTCATATACTCCTGCGCCTTCGCTTTCGTCGCTTTCTGCTCCGGCCCCTGTACCGGCAGCCAGGTGATCTGCATCGATTTGATCTTTAATGTGCCGCGCTCCAGCGCCGTGGAGGCATAGAGATAATCATTGATACGCGTCGCCGCGCGCGTCAGGTTGGCACGATCGCTGCGGCTATCAACAGCGCGAAACTCGTTCAGCGCAAGGGTGGGATTGTCGGTATTGAACTTCTCCCGGAACTGGCTGATCGATTCATCAAAGGTGGGGGCGCCCGGCAGTAAGTACGGTGCGGTGACGGCGGCTGGCGCCTCTTCTGCCCAACCCGGCGCGCAGAACGCCAGCGCGGAAAAGAGCAGCCAAAAGTGGTAACGCCGTGCTTTCATTCACATCGCCCTCTGTAGAGTGTGCTGACGATTAAAACGAGATTGGGCGGCCTTGTCAAAAACTCCCGCCGCCAGGGTACACTAGCCGCTATTACGATAATAAGGAACCTTACATGGGCATACAGCAGTGGTTGTTTTCGTTTAAGGGGCGCATTGGACGCCGCGATTTCTGGATCTGGATGGTGCTGTGGGTGGTGAGCATGACCCTGCTGTTTGTGCTGGCGAATAATGGCATGCTCGATTTTCAGACGGCGGCGTTTATCCTCGTCTGCCTGATCTGGCCGACCGCCTGCGTGATGGTCAAACGGCTGCACGATCGCGGTCGTCACGGCGGCTGGGCGCTGCTGATGGTGCTGGCGTGGATGCTGTTGTCAGGTAACTGGGCGATGCTCGACGGCACGCTGGCGTGGGCGGTGGGACGCCTGATCCCGGTGGCGATTATCGTGGTAATGATGATCGACCTGGGCGCGATGCTCGGCACCCAGGGCAAAAACCGTTTTGGCAGCGAGACACTCGAGGTGAAGTTCCGCTGATTACCAGTAGTGCTCAGCGGTGATATGCCCAGGACGGCGGCGCAGATGTTTGGCCATCTGCCGGGTATCTTTCAGCAACTGTGTGGTGTCGCGCACCATCTGCGGATTGCCGCACAGCATCACATGGCTGGTCTCGGCGGTCAGTGGCAGACCGACGGCTTCCTCCAGTGCGCCGCTCTCAATCAGCGCCGGAACGCGCCCGGTTAAAGAGCCGGAGAGCGTCTCGCGGCTGACCACCGTCTGAATGCGCAGCTTCCCTTCATAGCGCTTTTGCAGCTCCAGCATCAGCGGCAGGTAGCTTAGATCCGCACCGTAGCGCACCGCGTGCAGCAGGACGATATTTTTGAACCGTTCAAGATCTTTCCCTTCCTGCAGCATCGACAGATAAGGCCCGATGGCCGTGCCGGTTGCCAGCATCCAGAGTGTTTCGCACTCCGGCACCTCTTCCAGCACGAAAAAGCCGGCGGCTTCGCTGACAATTAACAGCTCATCGCCCGGTTGCAGGGCAGCCAGGCGCGGGCTCAGTTTGCCTTCCGGAACGGTGACGAGATAGAACTCGAGATCGGGATTGCTCGGCGCGTTGACGTAGGAGTAAGCGCGCTGCACACGCTCGCCGTCAATCTCCAGCCCAAGCTTGGCGAACTGTCCGGCAGTGAAGGGTTGAACGGGGGCATGTACGGTGAGGCTGAAGAGTGCATCGGTCCAGAATTCCACCTTTGTGACTTTTCCTGTTACCCAATCCGCCATGGTTCTCTCCTGTTCTGTAACGTTGCCTTATCCTGGTGGTTGTCGCCTGAGATTTCCAGCCCGCGCGGGCCGGAAAGCTCAATTGAACAAATAGACTTACAGTATATGCCGTTGTACGTCCGGGTCTTTACGATCCAGATAATGGATCGATTGAATCCGGCGAATGGTGCGCGATTTACCGCGGATCAGCAGCGTCTCGGTGGTCGCCATATTGCCTTTGCGCGTAATGCCATCCAGCAGATCGCCTTTGGTGATGCCGGTGGCAGAGAAGATGACATTATCGCTGCGCGCCATCTCATCGAGGCGCAGCACATTGCCCGCCTCAATGCCCATACCGCGGCAGCGTTTCAGCTCCTGCTCGCCGATACGGCGGTTCTCTTCGCTGTCGCCTTTCACCTGGTGACGCGCCAGCAGGCGGCCCTGCATATCGCCATCCAGCGCGCGGATCACCGCCGCCGACACCACGCCTTCCGGCGCGCCGCCAATCCCGTAGAGCACATCCACTTCGCTGTCGGGCATGCAGGTGAGGATCGAGGCGGCGACATCGCCGTCAGGAATGGCAAACACGCGCACGCCCAGCGCCTGTAACTCGGCGATGGTCGCATCATGGCGCGGCTTGGCAAGAATGGTGACCGTCAGCTCGCTGAGCGGTTTGCCGAGTGCGGCGGCGATATTGCGCAGGTTATCGGCTAAGGGCAGGTTGAGATCGATAGCGCCTCTGGCACCGGGACCGACGATCAGCTTTTCCATATACATGTCCGGCGCGTTGAGGAAGCAGCCTTTGTCACCGACCGCCAGCACCGCCAGCGCGTTGGCCTGGCCCATCGCCGTCATGCGCGTCCCTTCAATCGGATCGACGGCAATATCTACCGCGTCGCCTTTGCCGGTGCCCACTTTCTCACCGATAAAGAGCATCGGCGCTTCGTCGATCTCCCCTTCGCCGATGACAATCGTGCCGTCAATGTTGACCTGGTTGAGCATAATGCGCATAGCGTGTACCGCTGCGCCGTCCGCCGTGTTTTTATCGCCGCGCCCCAGCCATTTATAGCCAGCCAGCGCCGCAGCTTCGGTAACACGGGAGAATTCGATGGCAAGTTCTCGTTTCATCACACACTCAGTTTTGAAAGAAATTGCGCGAAGTTTAACACAGTGAAAAGAGGAGGGGGGTGAGGCAGATGCCCCCTCCCGGCAGGGAGAGGGCATAAGTGGAGCGATTACTCTTCGTGTTCTTCCCACGCCATCGCGCGTTTAACGGCTTTTTTCCAGCCGCTGTAGCGGAAGTTACGCTCGGTCGTTTCGATGCCCGGACGGAATTCGCGCTCGATTACTGCTTTCTCCTGCAACTCATCCAGATTCTGCCAGAAACCGACCGCCAGACCCGCCAGGTAAGCGGCACCCAGCGCGGTCACTTCGCGCACTTCCGGACGCTCAACGCGCGTGCCGAGAATGTCCGACTGGAACTGCATCAGGAAGTTATTCGCCACCGCGCCGCCATCCACACGCAGCGCGTGCAGGCGAATGCCGGAGTCAGCCTGCATCGCTTCCAGCACGTCGCGGGTCTGGAAGGCAATCGACTCCAGCGTCGCACGAATGATGTGGTTCGCGTTAACGCCGCGGGTCAGGCCGAAGATGGAGCCGCGTGCATACGGGTCCCAGTAGGGCGCGCCCAGGCCGGTGAAGGCCGGAACAACGTAGACGCCGTTGGTGTCCTTCACTTTAGTAGCGAAGTATTCGGAGTCGAATGCGTCATTGATCAGCTTCATCTCATCGCGCAGCCACTGAATGGAGGCGCCAGCCATAAACACCGCGCCTTCCAGCGCATAGTTCACTTCGCCTTTCGGGCCGCAGGCGATGGTGGTCAGCAGGCCATGATCGGATTTCACCGCCTGCTCGCCGGTGTTCATCAGCATAAAGCAGCCAGTGCCGTAGGTGTTTTTCGCCATCCCCTCTTTCACGCAGAGCTGGCCAAACAGCGCCGCCTGCTGGTCGCCCGCAATACCGGCGATAGGAATACGCGTGCCGCCTTTACCGCCGATGTTGGTCTGGCCATACACTTCGGAGGATTTACGCACCTGCGGCAGCATTGCGCGCGGGATATCCAGCACTTCCAGCATTTTGTCGTCCCACTCCAGCGTGTGGATGTTGAACAACATGGTGCGTGAGGCGTTGGTGTAGTCGGTGACGTGTACGCGCCCCTGGGTCATTTTCCAGATAAGCCAGGTATCAACGGTGCCGAACAGCAGTTCGCCGCGTTTAGCACGCTCGCGCGAACCTTCAACGTGGTCGAGGATCCACTTCACTTTGGTGCCGGAGAAGTAGGGGTCGATCACCAGCCCGGTGGTGCTACGGATGTAATCTTCCATGCCATCGCGTTTGAGCTTTTCGCAGATCTCAGAGGTGCGGCGGCACTGCCAGACGATGGCGTTATGAATCGGTTTGCCGGTTTCACGCTCCCAGACAATCGCGGTTTCGCGCTGGTTAGTGATGCCGATGGCGGCAATCTCGTCGGAGTTGATATCTGCTTTCGCCAGCACTTCGACCAGCGTGGAGCTTTGTGATGCCCAAATTTCCATCGGGTCATGCTCAACCCAGCCTGGCTTCGGGTAGATTTGTTCAAATTCGCGCTGTGAAACGCTAATGATGTTGGCATCGTGGTCCATCACAACGGCGCGGGAGCTGGTAGTGCCCTGGTCGAGCGCAACGATATATTTTTTGTCAGTCATAGTTATGATCCCGTAGTCACATTACAGCGAAGCTTTTTGTTGAGCCGTGGTGGAGGCGGTGCCTTTCTCTTTCGCAGCCTCACTGGTTCCAGACGGCAGATGGCGGGCGATCAGTTTGCGATAGCTGAACGCGCCAAGCGCCGCGCCTACAATCGGCCCAAACAGCGGCACGAGGAAGTAGGGAATATCTTTGCCGCCGGTAAAGGCGACGTTACCCCAGCCGGCGAGCCAGGCGAAGGTCTTCGGTCCAAGGTCACGCGCCGGGTTCATGGCAAAGCCGGTGAGCGGACCCATGGAAGCACCAATGACCGCGATCAGCAGACCGATCAGCAGCGGAGCCATTGGGCCGCGCGGCACGCCGTTGCCATCATCGCCCAGCGCCATAATCACACCCATCAGAATAGCGGTAATGACCATCTCAACAGCGAAGGCCTGCACAAAATTGATGTGCGGGTTGGGGTAGGTTGAAAAGATGCCAGCCAGATCAAGACTTTCGACGCTGCCGCGTACCATATTGTGCGTCTGTTCGAAGTCGAGGAAAAGATTGTAGTAAAGCCCGTAAACAAGTGCAGCCGCGCAAAACGCGCCGGCAAATTGAGAAAAAATAAAAGGAACAACTTTGCGTCCGTCAAAGCTCGCGAAGAGCCAAAGTGCAATGGTTACAGCCGGATTAAGATGCGCGCCGGAAACCCCTGCGGTCAGGTAGATGGCCATCGCCACGCCCAAACCCCAGATGATACTGATCTCCCACTGGCCAAAGGTGGCACCCGCCACTTTTAACGCTGCAACACATCCCACGCCGAAGAAAATCAACAACCCGGTACCGAGAAACTCGGCAATGCACTGGCCTTTTACGGTTGGTGTCTGACTCATAATCGGATCCTGCAGAAGTTTAATGGTTATTGTAGGCAGAGGGAAACAGCACCCCCATGATGTCGTGTAGACATAGTGTTAATTTATCGTTAACGAGCAAAAACGAGAAATATCGAAATCGAAATGTGTGTACTGCGTCAATAAAATGAGCGTTTACGAGCGGTGTCGCGCGTTTTTGCACCAATACGAAATGAGAGCTGAATCATTTTTGTAACCCGGGCATTAACAATTACGGGGTAGCGAAGCGGATTGCACCAGGATGAGGACGAAAAGTGTTGCAAAGCGCAAACAGCGCCGCTCCACGCTGGACAGGGGCTGGCGCGATTCATACAATCGGTAACAAGCGAAATCCGCTCATTGTATTAAGGCGTCGCCGCTCTGCGGGACGAGGACGCTTAAAGACACGCATAATTTAGCGGGCAGAGGGGTAACCTATTTGCCTGGCGAATAATGAGGTGTAAGTCCATCAACGCCTTGCCACTCAGGAGAAGTATGACTATGTCATTAGAAGTGTTTGAGAAACTGGAAGCAAAAGTACAGCAGGCGATTGATACCATCACCCTGCTGCAGATGGAAATCGAAGAACTGAAAGAGAAGAACAACAGCCTGTCGCAGGACGTTCACTCTGCACACCAGAGCCGTGAAGAGCTGGAGCGCGAAAACCAACAGCTGCGCGAGCAGCAGCACGGCTGGCAGGAGCGTCTGCAGGCGCTGCTGGGCCGCATGGAAGAAGTGTAATTACGCTTTATCTTTTGTGGCGTAGCGGCGCTGGCTGCGCGCTGATACCGACAAAAAAGGGCACCTTCAGGTGCCCTTTCGTTTATTCGATATCGAGAGGATCTTCGGCGAGAATAATGCCGGTGTTATCGGCATAAAGATGGTCGCCGGAGAAGAAGGTCACGCCGCCGAAGTTGACGCGGATATCGCTTTCGCCAATGCCTTCGCCCGCTGCGCCAACCGGGATCGCGGCCATCGCCTGGATGCCGATATCCAGCTCTTCCAGATCGTCCACCTGGCGCACCGCGCCGTAGACCACCATCCCTTCCCACTCGTTTTGCGCCGCCAGACGCGCGAGATCGGCGTCGACTAACGCCCGGCGTACAGAACCGCCGCCGTCGACGACCAGCACGCGACCACGGCCATTCTGTTCGAGCAGATCGTAAAGCAACCCGTTATCCTCGAAACATTTCACCGTGATGATTTGCCCGCCGAAAGAGGAGCGACCGCCAAAGTTGGAGAACAGCGGTTCGACGACGTTGACCTCTTCCTGGTAGATGTCACAAAGCTCAGAAGTATCGTATTTCATAGGATTTACGTTCAGTTGCTGCGAGAGCCGTAAGTATATCGCGCATCGCGCGCTGTTGGCAAAAGCATCAATTTTTAATTGTTTTTTGGCACTCAGGCGAGCGTCTTGCTCAAAATAATCCCCAGTACAAACAGGAGATTAGTCAGCAGCGCGCCTTTCACGGTGCGTTCGAGCATCGGCGGCATCGCGCGCGGATCGCGCTCGCGCAGCACATAACTCGCCTGTTTAAACAGCAGCGGCGCGGCAAGTAAAAACAGCCAGCCCCAGAGGCTGTGGAGCGAAATCAGGTTGAAGAGTGCAAAGCAGAGCAGCGCGCCCGCCAGCAAACCGGCGTGATAACGGCGGGCATTCACCGGGCCTAAGCGCACCACCAGCGTGTGTTTACCGTTTTCGCGATCGCTATCGATATCGCGCAGGTTATTGATATTCAACACCGCCGTCGCCAGCAAACCGCAGGCGGTGGCGGGCAGGAAGATCGCGGGAATCAGCGTATGCGCCTGCAAATACCAGCTTCCCATCACGCTTATCCAGCCGAAGAAGGTGAGCACCGAAATATCGCCCAGCCCCTGATAACCATACGGCCGCTTGCCGACGGTATAGGTGATGGCGGCGATAATCGACAGCCCGCCGAGTGCGAGGAAGCCGACAAAATCGGCCATCGTCTGGGTCGCTGCGCTCACCAGCCCGAGCCCGGAAATGCAGCTCAGCACAATCACGATAAGCAGGGCGCGCTTCATCTGCCCAAGGGAGATCGCCCCTTTTTGCATCCCGCGCAGGGGACCGATGCGATCCGGCTTATCGCTGCCTTTAATGGCATCGCCGTAATCATTCGCGAGGTTAGAGAGGATTTGCAGCAAACCGGCGGTGATCAGCGCCAGCGCCGCCACCAGCGGATCGAAGTAGCCCTGCCACCAGGCAAGCACGGTTCCCACCACGATAGCGGCAAAGGCCAGCGGCAACGTTTTCGGTCGCAGGCTTTCCAGCCATGCCTGGGTAAGGCTCAGAGAGTGCGTATCGTTCATAAGTCCGGCCAATAAAAATGGGGGCATAAGCCCCCATCGAGTGTGATGAAAAGAGTATGAGCGCGATTATAAGATAAAACGGCTCAGATCTTCATCCGCCACTAAAGCATCAAGGTGTTTACTCACATAGTCTGCATCAATGGTAATGGTTTCGCCGCCCAGATCGCTGGCGTCATAGGAGATATCCTCCATCAAACGCTCCAGCACGGTGTGCAAACGGCGCGCGCCGATGTTTTCGGTGCTTTCGTTCACCTGCCATGCGGCCTGCGCGATACGCTTAATGCCGTCGTCGGTAAATTCGATATTCACCCCTTCGGTTGCCATCAGCGCTTTATACTGCACGGTCACAGAGGCGTTTGGCTCGGTGAGGATGCGCTCAAAGTCTTCCGCGGTCAGCGCCTGCAGTTCAACGCGGATTGGCAGACGACCCTGCAATTCCGGGATCAGATCGGACGGGCTGGCAACCTGGAACGCGCCGGACGCGATAAACAGGATATGGTCAGTTTTCACCATCCCATGTTTGGTCGACACGGTGCAGCCCTCAACCAGCGGCAGCAGGTCGCGCTGTACACCTTCGCGGGAGACGTCCGGGCCGGAGGTGTTACCGCCGCGCTTACAGATTTTGTCGATCTCATCGATAAAGACGATACCGTGCTGCTCAACGGCTTCGATCGCTTCCTCTTTCAACTCTTCCGGGTTAACCAGTTTCGCCGCTTCCTCTTCGATCAGCAGCTTCATCGCGTCTTTGATTTTCAGCTTACGCGGCTTCTGCTTCTGCCCGCCGAGGTTCTGGAACATCGACTGCAGCTGGTTGGTCATCTCTTCCATGCCCGGAGGGGCCATGATTTCGACGCCCATTGGCGCGGCGGCGAGATCGATCTCAATCTCTTTGTCATCCAGCTGGCCTTCGCGCAGTTTTTTACGGAAGGATTGGCGCGCCGCAGAGGGTTCTGCCGCCTGTTCCGGCTGGCCCCAGTTGTTTTTCGCCGGCGGGATCAGCACATCGAGGATGCGCTCTTCCGCCATCTCTTCGGCGCGGTAGCGGTTCCTGTCAATTGACTGGCTGCGCACCATTTTCACGGCGGCATCGGTCAAATCGCGAATAATCGAATCCACTTCTTTCCCGACATAGCCCACTTCGGTGAACTTGGTCGCTTCCACTTTAATAAACGGCGCGTTGGCGAGCTTTGCCAGACGACGGGCGATTTCGGTTTTACCAACGCCGGTCGGGCCGATCATCAGAATATTTTTCGGGGTCACTTCGTGACGCAGCTCTTCATCGAGCTGCATACGGCGCCAGCGGTTACGCAGAGCAATCGCCACAGAGCGCTTTGCCGCGTCCTGACCGATGATGTGTTTATTCAGTTCGCTGACGATTTCGCGTGGGGTCATTTCAGACATGGGAGATCCTTACGCTTGAGCGGGTAATTCTTCGATGGTATGGAAGTGGTTGGTGTAGATGCAGATATCGCCTGCGATCCCCAACGCCTTCTCAGCAATGTCGCGCGCGCCAAGCTCGGTGTTCTCCAGCAGTGCGCGGGCAGCGGCCTGGGCGTATGGTCCGCCAGAGCCGATGGCAATCAGGTCATTTTCCGGCTGAATCACATCGCCGTTACCGGTGATGATCAGCGACGCGGTTTCGTCGGCGACCGCTAACAGCGCTTCCAGCTTGCGCAGCATACGATCGGTACGCCAGTCCTTTGCCAGCTCGACGGCGGCTTTTACCAGATGACCCTGGTGCATTTCCAGTTTGCGTTCAAACAGCTCAAACAGCGTGAAGGCATCCGCTGTGCCGCCCGCAAAGCCTGCAATGACTTTGTCGTTATAGAGACGGCGAACTTTTTTAACGTTGCCCTTCATCACGGTGTTGCCCAGTGTGGCCTGGCCATCACCGGCGATAACGACATGGCCGTTACGGCGTACGCTTACGATTGTTGTCACGAGCAGACCCCTTGGTTACAAAAGCACATACAGCGCCCCGCACAGCGTACGGGGCAGAATGCATTTATAGATGGGGGAGATTTTGGGGGTTTCAACCCCCGGCGGAAAGTCGAATGCAGTTTGCGTGACCGGCCAGTTTCAGCTTGCCGAGGGTGGCCTCGGCGCTCTCTTTGCCTTTCAGCGGACCCATCACAACGCGATTCCAGCCATTATTGCTGGTGATGCGTGAGTCAAAGCCCTCAAACGCCAGCTGCGCGCGGACGGTTTCCGCCTGCTCCTGGCCTTTGAACGAGCCGCACTGGATCAGCCAGCGACGCTCATCTTTTTTCTCTGTCGGCTGCGCCTTCGCCGTTTCCGCTTCGCGCGTTACCGGCGCGGCCTGCTGCGCTTTTGGCTGCGCGGCGTTGCTGTGCGGCGGCGTTTGCAGCAGATCCTGATAGGGCTGCGAATTGGTGGCCGGTTTCTGCTGCGCTTGCTGCGTCTGGCGCGGCGGCGTGGCGACGCGCGCAGGTTGCTGTTCTACGGTGCGCGGCTGCGTACGTGGTTGCTGAACCGGCTGGCTTTGCGTCCACTGAGACTGCTGCTGTTGTTGCTGCATCTGCTGAACCTGGCGCTGACGCTGCAACGTTTGCTGGCGCTGCTCCGGCGTCTGCTCGTTCCACGGCACCTCATTGAGCTGCGTCGGCGTCTGGCGCATATCTGCCTGCATCTGGGCTAACAGCTGGCGCTGCTCATCGGTTAACTGCTCCGGTTTTTGCACTTCGCCCCCGGCTGTCGGCTCGGTCGGCGCGCGTACGCCAGGCTGGCGGCTCTCCAGCTCTTTAATATAGCGCCAGCGCTCTTCCGGCTTCGGCGGCAGGCCGTTACCGGTCACTTTCTGGTTCTGCAGGGATTCTGACTCTTCTTTCTTATGATGCGTAATAAAGTACAAACCACCGATAAAGGCGACCAGCACGGCGGCCGCTATCGCGACCATTGCTGGCGAGACCGCAGGCGCGCTGCGCTGCTTTTTCTTTGAGGTGCTCTTCTTTCGCCGCGCAGGAGTCGACTGGCTGCGGCGTACATAATCTCGTTGGGCCACTATCGTTTCGCTGTATTCATATTCGTTTAACAGCCCGCCATGTTACTTAAGCGACGGGGTTTTGACCAGAAGAGGGCGTCCGAAAGCCCCCGCCTTTACGTTAGCGCGCGCGTTGAGCCACGCAGGATTAATTCACAATCTAATAGTCGCGAGCCGCTGCTCACCGTGTGACCCTGCAACTGCTCCAGCAGAAGCAGCATCGCTTCGCGCCCAATGTCGTAGCGCGGCTGCGCCACGGTAGTGAGCGGCGGGTCGCAATACTCTGCCAGCGAGATGTTATCAAAGCCGATAATCGACAGATCCTCCGGCACCTTCAGGCCGCGGCGTTTTGCCTGCGACAGTGCGCCAAGCGCCATCACATCGCTATGGCAGAAGAGAGCCGTCGGCGGTTTCGGCAGGGAGAGAAGCTGCTCCAGCGCCTGCGCCCCGGCTTCGAAGGTGAAATCGCCGCGCGTAATATACTCCTTATCCACCGTCGCACCCGCGCGGCGCAGCGCCTGCACGTACCCCTGCAAGCGGTAGTGGCAGAGCGGCATCTCTTCCGGGCCGGCGATACAGCCAATCAGCTGGTGCCCCTGCTCCTGCAGATAAGAGACGGCATTAAAGGCCGCCGTCAGGTTGTCGATGTGCACCGTCGGCAGCTCCAGCTCCGGCGCGAACTCATTAGCCATCACCATCGGCGGTAAATTGCGCTGCTCTTCAATGCTGGCGTCAAACGGCAGACGTGAACCGAGCAGCAGCATGCCATCAATTTGCTTGGTGATGATCAGATCGATAAAGGTCTTTTCCTGCTGATTTTGATGGGCGCAGTCGCCAATCAGTACCAGGTAGCCATGCTCCGCAGCGGTCACTTCGATGCCGCGGATAATCTCACTGAAGAAGGGATCGCAGATATCCGGCACAATCACCAGCAGGGTACGGGACTCATTGCGCTTCACATTGCGGCCCATCGACTGCGGCAGATAGCCCACTTCCATGGCGGCCTGCTCAACCCGGTTGCGGGTCGCCTGTGACACTTTTTCCGGGTTCATTAATGCACGAGATACGGTTGCCGTAGAAACCTTTGCTTTCATGGCAACATCTTTCATGGTTGCTGCCGCAACCTGATTTTTCGGTTTCACCTTGTTCTCCTCGCATGCACGGCGCAGGCGTAGTCACATTTTTATCAGATAGTTAAGCGCATCGGTTACAGAAATTTCACAAAAAGTGTGACGGGCATTCTATTTTACGCGCTGGCTCGCAGCATCAGCTTTCGATCGGATCGACATCCAGTACCCATTTTACGCGTCGGGCATCGGGCAGGGTGTTAATCAGCGCCAGCGCGCCATGCACAATGTGTTGCAGGCGAATGCGGGAGGGGTGTTGTAACAGGATTTGCCAGCGGTAGCGCCCGGCGCGCTTGGCCGCCAGCGCCGGGACCGGGCCGAGGATCCAGAGTTGGTTATCTGCCAGCGGGCTCGCCTGCAGCAGGTTTTTCAGCTGTTGCAGGAAGAGGGGGGCATGCTGGTTGTTCTGATCTTCCGCACGGATCAGCACATGGCTGGTCCACGGCGGGAGTTGCAGTGTCTGGCGCTCGGCCAGCGCCTGCTCGGCAAAGGTGTCGTAGCCTTTATGCAGCAGCGTTTGCAGCAGCGGGTGTTCCGGGTGGTGCGTTTGCAGCACCACTTCGCCCTGTTTGCCAGCGCGTCCGGCGCGACCTGAAACCTGAGTATAGAGCTGAGCAAAGCGCTCTGCGGCGCGGAAGTCGGCGGAAAAGAGCGCGCCGTCGACGTCGAGCAGCGCCACCAGCGTAACATCTGGAAAGTGATGCCCTTTGGCGAGCATCTGGGTGCCAATCAGAATGCGCGCACCGCCGCGATGCACTTCGGCAAGATGCTGCTCCAGCGCGCCCTTGCGGCTGGTGGTGTCGCGGTCGATGCGCGAAATTGGTACGCCGGGAAACAGCGGAGCCAGCGCCTGCTCCAGCTGCTCGGTACCAAGCCCAACCGGCAGCAGGTGCGTGGAGCCGCACGACGGACACTGGCGCGGCACCGGGCGCTGGCTGTCACAGTGGTGGCAACGCAGATGCTGCTGCGCCTGGTGGAAGGTGTAGTAGTGATCGCAGCGCGCGCACTCGGCGATCCAGCCACAATCATGGCAGAGCAGCGCCGGGGCGAAGCCACGCCGGTTAAGGAAAAGGATCGCCTGGTTGCCCGCTTGCAGATGCTGACGCAGGCGGTTGATTAATGCAGGGGCCAGCCCCGCCTGTAGCGGCTGGGCTTTCATATCCAGCACGTGCTGCATCGCCGGGCGTGCATTGCCTGCGCGGCGTGTCAGCCGCAGCATGTGGTATTTCCGCGCCCGCACGTTGTGCAGCGTCTCCAGCGCCGGCGTCGCCGAACCGAGGATTATCGGGATCTGCTCGCTGTGCGCACGGTAAACAGCCAGATCGCGCGCATGGTAGCGCCACCCCTCCTGCTGTTTATAGGAGCTGTCATGCTCCTCATCGATGACGATTACGCCAAGGTTTTTAAAAGGGGTGAAGAGCGAGGAGCGCGTACCGATGACAATCGCCGCTTCACCGCTTTTTGCTTTCTGCCAGGTGGTCAGGCGTTCGCTGTCGTTAAGGCCAGAGTGCAGCACTTCAACGGGAGCATTAAACCGCTCGCGAAAACGGGCGATGGTTTGCGGCGTCAGGCCAATCTCCGGCACCATCACCAGCGCCTGTTTGCCCTGTTCGAGCACATTTTCCAGCACGCTCAGATAGACTTCCGTTTTGCCGGATCCGGTGACGCCCGCCAGCAGCCAGGCAGAGAAGCGATCTGCTGCGCTGTGGATCGCGCCGACGGCGGTGGCCTGTTCGGTATTGAGCCGCAGACGATCGCCGCTGACGGAAAAGGTGCTGCGCCAGTCCGTAAACGTCGGCGCTTCGCTGTTCATCTCCACCAGCCCTTTTGCGCGCAGGGCTTGCAGGGTCACGCTTTTCAGATCTAACGCCGCTAGCTGATGCTGCCACACTTTGCCTTTGCGCAGCGCCGATAACGCTTGCTGCTGTTTTGGCGACTTGATGCGGTTGATGTCGGTTGCCTGCCCCTGTTCGGTGGCGAACCAGTAGCCCTGAAACTCGGCGCTGGCCGGTTTGGTCTGGCGCAGCAGAACGGGCAGGGCATTGAATAACACATCGCCAATTGGATGATGATAATAGTCAGCCGCCCAGAGCAGCATTCGCCAGACGGGCGTTGAGAACGCGGGCTCGCTGTCGAGCACCTCTTCGACGCTTTTCAGCTCCGCCAGCGGCAGCTCGCTTTTGTCGCTGACCGCCACCACAATCCCGACGCGGGTCTGATTACCGAACGGCACGCGCACGCGAAAACCAGCGCTGGCGGGGGTTCCCTCCGGCAGCAGGTAATCGAAAGTGCGGGGCAGCGGTACAGAGAGCGCAACGTGGGCGACGGGCATTTCATCATCCTGACTTGAAAAGTGGCGGGTTAGTATACACATTGTTAAGACGGTCGAGCGGATCAGTTTGCATACGCTGGTTAATTTCTGTATGATTCGCCGCCTTTGATGCTCATTGCGGCGTCAGAGATTCACTTACATATCAACTCGCGTGGTGTCTGGCGTTAGGGCTGGAAGAGCGACGCGGCCTTAAACTGAGGTTTCCCCATGAAAAAAGGTATTCACCCGAATTACGTAGCGATTACTGCAACCTGTTCTTGCGGTAACGTGATCGAAACCCACTCTACTCTGGGTCACGATCTGAACCTGGACGTGTGTGGTAAATGCCACCCGTTCTTCACCGGTAAGCAGCGTGATGTTGCAACTGGTGGCCGTGTTGACCGTTTCAACAAACGCTTCAGCATCCCGGGCAGCAAGTAAGTTGCCAAAGAAAAAAGCGCCGAAAGGCGCTTTTTTTGTCTCTGCGGTTTGCCTCAGGGGGAGTATTTTTGTGATGAGCTTCACAAAAATATTGCTCTGGTCAAAAAACAGGCATACCCTGTCGCCATACATCTCCTCACACTATTTGAGCGTAAAAGGATCATTTGTATGCTGACAGCAATGAAAAACGTATTTATGTCTTACCTGCTCTCACTGGCAGAAGTGCATCCGGAAGTGACGCGTTTCTGATAAGCAGGTGCGATAAATCAAAAAGGGCGGAATATGATTTCCGCCCTTTTTATTGCGATCAGTATTCCCACGTATCCGGGTCGATACCCATTTCACGCATAATCACTTTCGCCTCTTCCGGGATCTCATCGCTGCGCTCTTTACGCAGGTCTTCATCATTCGGCAAAGGCTGGCCGGTGAACGCATGTAAAAACGCCTCGCACAGCAGTTCGCTGTTGGTGGCGTGGCGCAGGTTATTCACCTGACGACGGGTACGTTCATCGGTGAGGATTTTTAACACCTTAAGAGGAATGGACACCGTAATTTTTTTTACTTGCTCACTCTTCTTGCCGTGCTCAGCGTATGGGCTGATATATTCGCCGCTCCATTCAGCCATGAGATACCTTTAATCCTCTCAGTCATTGATCTATACCCGGTCGCGCCGGGCCGTAATTGCGCGTAGTTTACCGTAGAGTCATCGGGGTGACACCGTGTATCGCTCTGCAATATCGTACGAAAGCATATAATTTTAACGGCTATTATGCGATTGCTCAATCTATACGCAAAGAAGTTTAGATGTCCAGATGTATTGACGTCTATTATTCCAGTGTTTACTCTGTGACCTGACTTTTCATCCATTAAGCCAGGAAGCCTTCACCATGACGCGTAAACAGGCCACCATCGCAGTGCGTAGCGGATTGAACGATGACGAGCAGTACGGTTGCGTTGTCCCCCCGATTCACCTCTCCAGTACCTATAACTTCACCGGTTTTAACGAACCTCGCGCCCATGACTACTCGCGTCGCGGTAATCCTACGCGTGATGTAGTGCAGCGCGCGCTGGCGGAGCTGGAGGGCGGTGCGGGCGCGGTGATGACCAATACCGGCATGTCGGCAATTCATCTGGTGACCACGGTGTTCCTCAAGCCTGGCGATCTGCTGATGGCGCCGCACGACTGTTACGGCGGCAGCTATCGTCTGTTTGATAGCCTGGCGAAACGCGGCTGCTACCGCGTGAAGTTTGTCGATCAGGGCGATGAGCAGGCGCTGAGAGCGGCACTGGAGGAAAAACCGAAGCTGGTGCTGGTAGAAACTCCCAGTAACCCATTGTTGCGCGTCGTAGATATTGCGAAAATCTGTGGGCTTGCGCGGGAAGCGGGTGCGGTAAGCGTGGTGGATAACACCTTCCTGAGCCCGGCGTTGCAAAACCCGCTGGCGCTGGGGGCGGATCTGGTGCTGCACTCCTGCACCAAATACCTCAACGGGCACTCTGATGTGGTAGCCGGCGTGGTGATTGCGAAGGATGAGGCGACCGTCACCGAACTGGCATGGTGGGCGAATAATATTGGCGTCACCGGCAGTGCCTTCGACAGCTATTTGCTGCTGCGCGGGCTGCGCACCCTGTCGCCGCGCATGGAAGTGGCGCAGCGTAACGCGCAGGCGATTGTCGACTTTTTGCAGACTCAGCCGCTGGTGAAAAAGCTGTACCATCCTTCTCTGCCGGATAACCAGGGGCATGAGATTGCGGCGCGTCAGCAAAAGGGCTTTGGCGCGATGTTGAGTTTTGAACTGGCTGGCGATGAGCAGACGCTGCGTCGTTTCCTGAGCGGATTGTCGCTGTTTACACTGGCGGAATCGTTAGGCGGGGTTGAGAGTTTAATCTCCCACGCCGCGACCATGACCCACGCGGGCATGGCGCCGGAAGCACGCGCCGCCGCCGGGATCGGTGAGACGCTGCTGCGCATCTCAACCGGTATTGAAGATAGTGAAGATTTGATTGCCGATCTGGAAAATGGCTTCCGGATCGCCGCTGAGGGGTAAACATGAGTGTGATTGCGCAGGCAGGGACGAAGGCTCGTCAGCTGCACAAATTTGGTGGCAGTAGTCTGGCGGATGTGAAGTGTTATCTGCGCGTAGCAGGGATCATGGCGGAGTACTCGCAGCCGGGCGACATGATGGTGGTTTCGGCCGCCGGCAGCACCACCAACCAGTTGATTAGCTGGCTTAAACTGAGCCAGACCGATCGCCTCTCTGCGCATCAGGTGCAGCAATCGCTGCGCCGCTATCAGCTCGAATTAATTAACGGCCTGTTACCTGCCGATGTAGCCGATGGCCTGACCAGCGCCTTTATTCACGATCTGGAGCACCTCGCCGCGCTGCTCGACAGCGGCATCAACGAGGCTGTTTATGCCGAAGTAGTGGGTCACGGTGAAATCTGGTCCGCGCGCTTGATGGCAGCGGTGCTGAATCAGCAGGAGCTTGACGCCACCTGGCTCGATGCCCGCGATTTCCTCCGCGCCGAGCGCAGCGCGCAGCCGCAGGTCAATGAAGGGGCCTCGTACCCTTTACTCCAGCAGCAGCTGGCGCAGCATCCGGGTAAACGAATTGTAGTGACCGGCTTTATCAGCCGCAACGACGCGGGCGAAACCGTGCTGCTTGGCCGTAACGGTTCCGACTATTCGGCAACGCAGATCGGCGCGCTGGGCGATGTTTCGCGCGTGACCATCTGGAGCGATGTCGCCGGGGTCTACAGCGCCGACCCGCGCAAAGTGAAAGATGCCTGTCTGCTGCCGCTGTTGCGTCTGGATGAAGCGAGCGAGCTGGCGCGCCTCGCCGCACCGGTGCTGCATGCCCGCACGTTACAGCCGGTTTCCGGCAGCAATATCGATCTGCAACTGCGTTGCAGCTACAACCCCGAGCAGGGTTCAACGCGCATTGAGCGCGTGCTCGCTTCCGGTACCGGGGCGCGCATTGTTACCAGCCATGATGATGTCTGCCTGATTGAGTTCCTCGTGCCGTCAGGGCAGGACTTTAAGCTGGCGCACAGAGAGATCGACATTATTCTCAAGCGCGCGCAGGTGCGCCCGCTGGCGGTCGGTGCTCACGCTGACCGCAATCTGCTGCAACTCTGCTACACCTCCGAAGTGGTCGACAGCGTCTTTAAACTGCTTGATGAGGCGGGTCTGCCGGGCGAGCTGCGTTTACGCCAGGGGCTGGCGCTGGTGGCGATGGTCGGCGCGGGCGTATGCCGCAATCCGCTGCACAGCCACCGCTTCTGGCAGCAGTTAAAAGGGCAGCCGGTCGAGTTTATCTGGCAATCGGACGAAGGGATCAGCCTGGTGGCCGTGCTGCGCGTCGGCCCGACCGAGAGCCTGATCCAGGGCCTGCACCAGTCGCTGTTCCGCGCGGAAAAACGCATTGGTCTGGTGCTGTTTGGTAAAGGCAATATCGGCTCGCGCTGGCTTGAGCTCTTCTCCCGCGAGCAGAGCGCGCTCTCTGCGCGTACCGGGTTTGAGTTTGTGCTGGCAGGGGTGGTTGATAGCCGCCGCAGCCTGTTGAGCTACGACGGGCTGGATGCCAGCCGCGCGCTTGCTTTCTTCAATGATGAAGCGGTAGAGCAGGATGAGGAGTCGCTGTTCCTGTGGATGCGCGCCCATCCGTATGATGATTTAGTGGTGCTGGATGTCACCGCCAGCGAGCAGCTTGCGGAACAGTATCTCGATTTCGCCAGCCACGGCTTCCATGTGATCAGTGCTAACAAGCTGGCGGGCGCGAGCAAAAGCGATCGCTTCCGCCAGATCCATGACGCCTTTGAAAAAACTGGCCGCCACTGGCTCTATAACGCCACCGTCGGCGCGGGTTTGCCGGTTAACCACACCGTGCGCGATCTGCGCGACAGCGGCGATTCGATTCTGGCGATCAGCGGTATCTTCTCCGGTACGCTCTCCTGGCTGTTCCTGCAGTTTGATGGCAGCGTGCCCTTCACCGAGCTGGTGGATCAGGCGTGGCAGCAGGGGCTGACCGAGCCGGATCCGCGCGTCGATCTCTCCGGCAAAGATGTGATGCGCAAGCTGGTGATCCTCGCCCGCGAAGCGGGGTATGACATCGAGCCGGATCAGGTGCGCGTCGAGTCGCTGGTGCCGCCGGGCTGCGAAGCAGAATCCGTCGATCACTTCTTCGAGAATGGCGAGGCGTTGAATGAGCAGATGCTCCAGCGCCTTGAAGCCGCCCGCGAGCTGGGGCTGGTGCTGCGTTACGTTGCCCGTTTCGATGCCAATGGCAAAGCGCGCGTTGGCGTTGAAGCGGTGCGCCCGGAGCATCCGCTGGCCGCGCTGCTGCCGTGCGATAACGTCTTTGCTATTGAGAGCCGCTGGTATCGCGATAACCCGATGGTGATCCGTGGGCCGGGCGCAGGCCGTGATGTCACCGCGGGCGCTATTCAGTCCGATATTAACCGCCTCGCACAGCTGCTGTAATCCTCGCTGCAACTCCTCTCCCGCGCCGGGAGGGGAGTTTCCCACCTCATGAATCTTTTTCATCTTCGCTGAAAACTCCTCACGCATAATCGAGATATTTCTGTTGACGCTTTGTACGATTTCCGTCATTTTTACATCTGGACGTCTAAACGTATAGAAGTTCGCTCACCCTGAATAATGACTTGTGATTGATGAGGTAAGGTATGAGCTTTTTTCACGCCAATCAGCGGGAAGCCCTGAATCAGAGCCTGGCGGAAGTTCACGGCCAGATTAACGTCTCCTTTGAGTTTTTCCCGCCGCGCACCAGTGAAATGGAACAGACCTTATGGAGCTCCATCGATCGCTTAAGCAGCCTGAAGCCGAAATTCGTTTCGGTCACCTACGGCGCGAACTCCGGCGAGCGCGACCGCACGCACAGCATTATCAAAGGGATTAAAGATCGCACCGGGCTGGAAGCGGTGCCGCATCTGACCTGCATCGACGCCACCCGCGATGAACTGCGCACCATCGCGCAGGATTACTGGAACAACGGCATTCGCCATATCGTTGCCCTGCGCGGCGATTTACCGCCGGGCGGCGGAAAGCCTGAAATGTATGCCGCCGATCTGGTGAGCCTGTTAAAAGAGGTGGCGGATTTTGATATCTCCGTCGCTGCTTACCCGGAAGTGCACCCGGAAGCGAAAAGCGCGCAGGCCGACTTGCTCAACCTGAAGCGTAAAGTCGATGCGGGCGCCAGCCGCGCCATCACGCAATTTTTCTTCGATGTTGAGAGCTACCTGCGCTTTCGCGATCGCTGCGCCTCAACCGGTATCGACGTCGAGATCATTCCCGGCATTCTGCCGGTCTCCAACTTTAAGCAGGCGAAAAAGTTCGCCGACATGACCAACGTGCGCATCCCGGCGTGGATGTCGCAAATGTTCGCCGGGCTGGATGACGATGCGGAAACCCGCAAGCTGGTCGGCGCGAATATCGCCATGGATATGGTGAAGATCCTTAGCCGCGAAGGGGTTAAAGATTTTCACTTCTACACCCTGAACCGCGCCGAAATGAGCTATGCCATTTGTCACACCCTCGGCGTGCGCCCGGCCTGTAACGTTGCCGTCTAGTACGGAGAAAATTACAGGCTCAGGCTGCCAAACGCGCTTTGCCAATCCTGCTCGAACTTCTCGACGGCGGATTCAACGGCGGGCGTATTGAGCATCTGCTTCGCCACATCGACCGGCAGGGTAATCGCCTCGCACCCGGCGAGCAGACAGTCGAGCGCCTGGCGCGGGGTTTTGAAGCTTGCCGCCAGCACTTTGCTCTCCGGCGCATGCAAACTCAGCAAGGTTTGTAGCTCCTGCACCATGCGCACACCATCGCCGCCCTGCGCATCAACGCGGTTAACATAGGGCGCGACATATTTGGCCCCGGCCAGCGCCGCGAGTAAACCCTGCGCCGCGCTATAGACCGCTGTACCTAGCGTCACGATCCCCTCTTTTTTCAACTGTTTAATTGCCGCCAGCCCTTCGCCCGTCACCGGGATTTTAACCACGATACCCGGCAGCGCATGGTGAAGCCTTTTCGCCTCGCTCACCATACCCTCGGCATCGCGGCTCATCACCTGGGCGAAGAGCGTACCATTCGCCCCAATCGCCTGTTGCAGGCGCGGCAAAACCTCCCAGAGTGGAGTTTTACCAGCGGCAATAATGCTCGGGTTGGTGGTGACACCAGCCAGCGGATAGATGCGCGCAAGGCGCTCCACTTCCGCGATATGGGCCGTATCCAGATAGAGTTCCATCCTGCTTCCTCATCAATATGATCTGGCGAAAGCATACGGTCTGCGAGGCGGCGGCGGCTATATAACAATTCTGCCAAACACTGGACAAATGTACGCATAGGGATGAAGTGTGACAGCGCTCACAAAATGCAGTGCACTCCGATGAAAAGCGGATTCAAACGCGAAGCATGGAAGTTAAGTGGGTATAAAAGCGTACAAAAATCCAGTAGCGGAATTATTTGTCCCGTAGCTGGCTGTGGTAGTGCTGGCGATACTCGGAGGGCGAGCGTTCGGTGTTTTTACGGAACAGGCGGCAGAAGTAGTTGCTGTCGACAAACCCGCAGCTGTGCGCCACCTCTTTGATTTTCAGGTCGTAGCCTTTAAGCAGCGTTTTCGCATGCTCCAGCCGGGTGTGGGTCAGATATTCACTAAAGCCGACAGCGCCGGTTTTCTGGAACAGATGGGAGAGGTAGTTGGGCGAAATGTAGAACGCCTGCGCGACCGACTCGCGGGTGAGCGGCATGGCGTAATGTTCATCGATATAGTCACGGATGGCTTCAAACAGCGCCTGGCTGCGCGATGCGGTATGGATCTGGCTGCCGAGCAGATCGTGGCAGTGGCTCAGCAGGCTGGTGACAATCAACCGCGCCGTGTGCTGATCATCTGGCTGCATCTGCATCTCGTGCAGCGTTTGCAGCAGGAAGGAGCCAATGCGCGGGCCGCGCCGGGCTACGTGCTGCCGGGTCAGCGTCTGAAGGGCTTCGCCATCCCACTGCGTAAGGCTAAAGCAGAGCTGCTGTTTGCCAAACAGCACGCTTAAGCTCCTGGCCGGTGCCAGCCAGCGCGGGCAGTTCCAGCCGCCAGCGGGAACGTACAACACATCATGTTGCATCATCAATGCTGTCTCGCCGGCGATCGCCGCATCGGTCAGCGCCCCCTCCAGCACGATTTCAAGGCGCGGGAAGTCGACCTGGCAGGCAAGCGCAGGCGCGGTTGCGTTCACCGCCGCAAAGCGGATCTGCCTGAGCGTTGCCGGGCCGTGGATCAGGCGGGAGAGGAGAGGCGCAATATCGTGGCTCATGATGTTCCTGCGACAAAAAAACAGGCTCACCATAGCGCCAGGCTAAAAAAAAAGCCATCCCGATGGGATGGCTTTACACGCTTACTGGTTGGCGGGGAGATCGCCGTACGGCAGCGCGTCGTAATCCCGTAACGCGTTTTTCTTATACGGGTTACCGATCCAGCGCGTCGCTTCAACGAACTGCGGGCTGACCACCGAGCGCGTGGCGTCATAGCCGTCGTAGCGCAGGCCTGCTAAATCCGACCAGGTGTGGATCAGCTGTGAGCTGCTGTATTTGCGGTTGAGGTCGGCGGAGAAATCACGCGGATGCGCCGCTTGCCACTTATCCGAAGTCCAGAGGATAAACGGAATGGTGTACATATGGCGCGTCGGCTCCGCTTCGTTACGCCCCTGAATATTGTGCGGCGGCGTGTCATACACCTCTTCGCCATGATCGGAGAAGTAGAGCAGGAAGCCGTTCGGGTCGGTTGCTTTGTAATCATTAATCAGCGAGGAGACAACATGATCGTTAAAGCGGTTGGCATCGTCATAGCTGTTGTAGGTCTCCGATTGATCGGCATCCAGCCCCGGCGGTTGATGGTCGTGCTTATCGGTAAACTTGCCCCAGCCCTGTGGGTAGCGGAAGTCGTAGCGAATATGCGTGCCGAGCAGGTGCACAATGATGAACTTCTTCGGCGCAGGATCGGCGAGCACGGTTTTAAACGGCTTCAGCACGTTGGTGTCATATTCGCGGGCGCTCTGCGTACGCTGCTGGTTCATATAGAACTGCACATCCGTCTGTTTTGAAAAGACGGTCAGCATGGTGTTGCGCTCGGTCATCGTCTGCTGGTTAGTGATCCAGAAGGTTTTGTACCCGGCCTGCTTCATCATGTTCATCAGCGAGGGCTGCGTCAGATAGAGATCCGGATGCTGCTCATCGGCGAACGTCAGCGCCTGTTGCAGGATCTCAATGGTGTAGGGGCGCGAAGTCACTACGTTAGTAAAGAGGCTCATCCGCGGGTCGCTTTTATGCAGCGCATCCAGCTCCGGCGTGGTTTCGCGCGGGTAGCCATACAGGCTCATGCGGCCACGCTGCGTCGATTCGCCAATCACCAGCACCAGCGTGCGCGGCGCATCGCCCGACTCATCTTTCAGGTTTGCCAGCGGCGGCAGAGCGTGGTTGCTGTCGAGCAGTCTGTTCAGGCTGCTCAACTGGTTACGATACTGTACATAACCCATCACCAGCTGCCACGGCGCGGCAGGCTCCAGCTTGGAGGCTAATCCTGAGGAAGCCTTAGCGAGATCCTGCTTATATTTGAGCATGTTTATCGCAATTGGATTGAGGATCAGCCCATACAGCAGGGCGAACGAGACGACCCAGCGCCATGGGTTAGGAATGTAAACCGGACGCAGGCGAGTCCAGAGGAAGATCGCGCCCGCGGTGTAGGCCAGCGCAATCAGCACCAGCTTCAGGCTGAAGTATTGCCCTAAAAACTCGCTCGCTTCATGGGTGTTGGTTTCGAACATCACAAACAACACGCTCTGCGAGAACTCCTGCCCGTAAATGACGTAGTAGGAGAGCATCGACAGCGAGGTAGCCCACAGCACCACACCAATAGCCGCCGCGATGGCGCGCGTATAGCGTGGGAAGAGGAAGACCGGGATCAACCATAGCGAACTGAAGAGAATGGAGTCGCGAAAACCGTTGGTGCCGCTGTATCCGCTAACCAGGATAGCGACCTGCAGAACCGTGGAGAAGTACCAAAAATAGAGCAGAGCCCATCCAAGGGCTTTCATACTAAACGATTGTTTAGCATGAGATTGTGTGGAGCGCATACGAAGTGCCTGTGCGAATAAATAGCGCTAAAACATAGCGGCTAAAGCTTAAGCAAACCTGAATGTCACTATTCAGGCGAGTTTGTTTTGGTGAAGACTCACCAGGATGTGAGAATTTCGCGAGGAATATAAGGAATGTGAAGGATAGATGACAACCAAAATTTGCAGCATTTTTACCCAGAAGATAAAAATGCTGCAATCAGTTAACAAAACTAACGCGAGAAGATTAGCCGGTGTTGCGCATCCCGGCGGCGACGCCAGCGATGGTCACCATCAGCGCCTGCTCGACGCGGCTATCAGGCTCTTTTTGCTGCTCTTCTGCCAGACGTGAGCGTTGCAGCAGCTCGGCTTGCAGCACGTTGAGCGGGTCGGTGTAGATGTTACGTAGCTGGATAGATTCAGCAATCCACGGCAGATCGGCCATCAGATGGGAGTCGTTGGCGATATCCAGCACCACTTTGATATCAGCCGCCAGCAGCTTACGCAGCTCTTTGCCCAGCGGCCACAGCTCCGGTTTCACCAGGCGCTGATCGTAATACTCTGCCAGCCACAGATCCGCTTTCGAGAAGACCATCTCCAGCATGCCAAGGCGCGTAGAGAAGAATGGCCAGTCGCGGCACATCGCTTCCAGTTCGCTCTGTTTGCCATCTTCCACCACTTTTTGCAGCGCCGCGCCCGCGCCGAGCCAGGCCGGCAGCATCAGGCGGTTCTGCGTCCAGGCGAAGATCCACGGAATGGCGCGCAGCGACTCGACGCCGCCGGTTGGGCGGCGTTTTGCCGGACGCGAACCCAGCGGCAGCTTGCCCAGCTCCTGCTCCGGCGTTGCCGAGCGGAAGTAGGGCACAAAGTCTTTGTTTTCGCGCACATAACCGCGGTACATCTCGCAGGAGATGGCCGACAGCTCATCCATGATGTGACGCCATTCGGTTTTTGGCTCCGGCGGCGGCAGCAGGTTGGCTTCCATAATTGCGCTGGTATACAGCGAGAGGCTGCTGATGGTCACTTCCGGCAGGCCATATTTAAAGCGGATCATCTCGCCCTGCTCGGTGACGCGCAGGCCGCCTTTCAGGCTGCCAGGGGGTTGCGAGAGCAGCGCCGCGTGCGCCGGTGCGCCACCGCGGCCGATAGATCCACCGCGACCGTGGAACAGCGTCAGCTCAATGCCCGCTTTCTCACAGGTTTTGATCAATGCGTCCTGAGCCTGGTACTGCGCCCAGCTTGCGGCCATCACGCCCGCATCTTTCGCGGAGTCGGAGTAGCCAATCATCACCATCTGTTTGCCCTGAATAAAGCCGCGGTACCAGTCGATATTAAGCAGCTGGCTCATCACGTCATTGGCGTTGTTCAGGTCGTCGAGGGTTTCAAACAGCGGCGCAACCGGCAGCGCAAAGCCAATACCGGCCTCTTTCAACAGCAGATGGACGGCCAGCACATCGGACGGCGTTTTCGCCATCGAGATCACATACGCGGCAATCGATCCGCGCGGCGCTTCGGCGATCACCCGGCAGGTGTCGAGCACTTCGCGGGTCTCGTCGCTTGGCTCCCACTGGCGCGGCAGCAGCGGACGTTTGGAGTTAAGCTCGCGGATCAGGAAGGCCTGTTTGTCGGCTTCTGACCAGCTTTCGTAATCGCCGATGCCGAGGTAGCGGGTCAGCTCGCCCAGCGCTTCGGTGTGGCGGGTGCTCTCCTGGCGAATATCGATACGCACTAAAGGCACGCCGAAACTCTTCACGCGGCGCAGGGTATCAAGCAGTTCGCCATTGGCGATAATGCCCATGCCGCAGGCCTGCAGGGATTTATAACAGGCGTAGAGCGGCTCCCACAGCTGCTCGTTTTGCGTCAGCAGCCCGGCAGGCTTCGGCAGCTTCTGCCCTTTCAGGCGCGCTTCCAGCCAGCTCTGCGTCGCGATCAGATCGCCGCGCAGCTTTTTCATCAGGTAACGATACGGTTCGCGGGCACCTTCGGCACCGGCCAGCTCGCGCAGCTCGTCGGTACACTCAACCATCGACAGCTCGGAAATCAGCAGCTGGATATCTTTCAGGAAGAGATCGGTCGCTTTCCAGCGGCTAAGCAGCAGAACGTGGCGGGTGATATCGGCGGTGACGTTCGGGTTGCCGTCGCGGTCGCCGCCCATCCAGGAGGTAAAGCGCACCGGGACAAAATCGACCGGCAGCTTGTAATTGAGGTTCTCTTCCAGCTGTTCGTTCAGCTCGCGCAGGTAGTTTGGCACCCCTTCCCACAGGCTGTTTTCCACCACCGCAAAGCCCCACTTCGCTTCATCAACCGGGCTTGGGCGGTTGCGGCGGATCTCATCCGTGTGCCAGGACTGGGCGATCAGCTGGCGCAGACGGCGCATCAGCTGGTGGCGCTCATAATCGGCGATATCGCTGTTATCGAGCTGTTTTAAACAGGCGTTCACTTCCACCATCTTGTGGATCAGGGTCCGACGCGTAATCTCCGTCGGGTGCGCGGTCAGTACCAGCTCCAGCGACAGCGATTCAATCGCATTAATAATGGTGGATTCGTTGAGATGAGGTTGGTCTTTCAGCTTTCTGATGGTGCGGGCAATCACTTCCGGGTTGCTGGCCGCTTCGCCTTTCGCTGAAATGCTGTGGTACTGCTCGGCGGTATTCGCCAGATTCAGAAACTGGCTGAATGCGCGGGCCACCGGCAGCAGCTCATCATTAGAGAGATTCTGCAGGGTGGTGAGCAGTGCCTGGCGGTCGGTTTCGTTGCCGGCGCGAGAAGATTTGGACAGCTTACGGATTGTTTCGACGCGGTCGAGAATGTTCTCGCCCAGTGCATCCTTGATGGTATCTCCCAGCAGTTTGCCGAGCATACTGACATTACTACGCAACGCGGAATATTGTTCGTTCATGTTACCCCAGACACCCCATCTCATTTTGTTTTGTTATACCCGCCGTTGAGCAGATATAAGACACCGTCTTTTATAAAGCCACGTAAAACTCACTACGTCAATTGCGGCGAAATCGGTTCAGCAAACGAATAAATCACGGGAATTTATGAAAGTTAACACCCTTCGCTGCAGATAAGTTTCGCTTATGAAATGCACTATTTTGGCGCATAAAAATCCCCTCAGCAGAGGGGAACATTCATCTGTTTTGTCGCGCTTAATGCCAACAGAAATGGTGCACAACCTGGGTAATAAGCTCGCGCGTTGGCTTAATAAAGCGCGTTTCCAGGTATTCATCCGGTTGGTGCGCCTGATTAATGGAGCCAGGGCCGAGGACCAGCGTCGGGCAGAGCGTCTGGATAAACGGCGCTTCGGTGCAGTAGTTCACCACCTCCGTTTCGACGCCGAGCAGTTTTTCCACCACTTCAACCAGTTGATGATCCGGCGGGCATTCATAACCGGGGATTGGCGGATGGAGTTCAAAGACATTCAGGCGGCCCGGCCAGCGCGAACTGACCGGCTCCAGCGCTTCATTAAGCAGACCGTTCAGATCGTCAAGCGTCATCCCCGGCAGCGGGCGAATATCCATATGTAATTCACAGCAGGCGCAGATACGGTTTGCCGCATCACCACCATGAATATGGCCGAGGTTAAGCGTCGGATAGGGAACGGTGAACGCTTCGTAGTGATAACGCTCTTTCAGGTTGTCGCGCAGGGTCAGGATATGGCCGATGGCATCGTGCATCAGTTCAATGGCGTTAACGCCGCGCGCCGGATCGCTCGAGTGGCCGGACTGACCAAGAATGCGAATGGCGTTGGAGATATGGCCTTTATGGGCGCGAACCGGCTGCAGTGAGGTCGGCTCGCCAATAATCGCGCAATCCGGGCGCAGCTGCGTATTCTCAGAGAAGTAGCGCGCGCCCGTCATGCTGGTCTCTTCATCGGCGGTGGCGAGGATGTAGAGCGGCTTGCTCAGTTTTGTCACATCGACGTCACGCAGGGCATCAAGAATAAAGGCGAAGAAGCCCTTCATATCCGCGGTGCCAAGGCCGTAGAGCTTGTTGTCGTGCTCGGTCAGGGTGAAGGGATCGCGCGTCCAGCGCCCGTCGTCAAACGGCACGGTGTCCGTATGACCGGTTAATAACAGCCCGCCCGCGCCGCTGCCGACGCTGGCAAGCATATTGAATTTGTTACGTGTGCCGGGTACCGGCTGCACTTCAACAGTGAACCCAAGATCGCCAAACCATCCTGCCAGCAGATTGATTAAAGACGCATTACTCTGATCGAGTGCTTCTTCCGTTGCGCTGATCGACGGAGTGGCAATCAGGGCGCGGTAGATCTCGATAAATGGCGGCAAATTCATTTTCATTGTTGACATACCTGAGTTCGTGATAGTATCAATATTCATGCAGTAAATGTGCATAAAAATACAATAATGTTGAGCGTATGGGAACCCGTAAGGCGACTTTGCTCAGCGACGCGGGAGGGAGAACGCACCCTTCCAGATCCGAACATGACGTAAGAAGGTAGACCGCACCGATGTTGAACACATTAATTGTGGGTGCCAGCGGTTACGCCGGCGCAGAACTTGTGTCCTATGTAAATCGCCATCCTCATATGAACATAACCGCTTTGACGGTTTCTGCGCAAAGTAATGATGCAGGAAAATGTCTCTCCGATTTACATCCGCAGCTGAAGGGCATTGTCGATTTGCCGCTGCAGCCGATGGCTGATATCAAGGATTTTCTGACCGGTGTGGATGTGGTGTTCCTCGCAACCGCCCACGAAGTGAGCCACGATTTGGTGCCGGATTGCCTGGCGGCTGGCTGCGTGGTGTTCGATCTCTCTGGCGCGTTCCGCGTCAACGATCCCGCGTTTTATGAAACCTTCTATGGCTTTACCCATCAGCATGCCGATCTGCTCGAAAAAGCGGTTTACGGCCTGGCGGAGTGGAACCATGACAAAATCAAAGAGGCGCAGCTGGTTGCCGTGCCAGGTTGCTACCCGACGGCGGCACAGCTCTCGTTAAAACCGCTGATCGATGCGGGCCTGCTGGATCTTAACCAGTGGCCGGTGATCAACGCCACCAGCGGCGTTAGTGGCGCAGGGCGCAAAGCCGCGATCTCCAACAGCTTCTGTGAAGTGAGCCTGCAACCGTACGGCATCTTCAACCATCGCCACCATCCGGAAATCGCCACGCACCTCGGTACGGACGTGATCTTCACGCCGCACCTGGCAAGCTTCCCGCGTGGGATCCTGGAAACCATCACCTGCCGCTTAAAACCGGGCGTGACCCATGCGCAAATCGCAGCCGTGTTTAAACAGGCTTACGACGGTAAACCGCTGGTGCGTCTGTATGAAAAAGGTGTCCCGGCGCTGAAAAACGTGGTCGGCCTGCCATTCTGCGATATCGGCTTTGCCGTGCAGGGCGAGCACCTGATTGTGGTGGCGACGGAAGATAACCTGCTGAAAGGCGCGGCGGCGCAGGCGATGCAGTGTGCCAATATTCGTTTCGGCTATGCTGAAACCCAGTCTCTTATCTAATCGAACAGGCGTGATGATGAATCCATTAATTATTAAGCTCGGTGGCGTACTGCTGGATAGCGAAGAAGCGCTGGAGCGTTTGTTTACCGCCCTGGTGCAGTACCGCGAAGCCCATCAGCGCCCGCTGGTGATCGTTCACGGCGGCGGCTGCGTGGTGGATGAGTTAATGAAGCAGCTCAATCTGCCGGTGAAGAAGAAGAATGGCCTGCGCGTGACGCCTGCCGATCAGATTGACATCATTACCGGCGCGCTGGCGGGCACCGCCAACAAAACGCTGCTGGCGTGGGCGAAGAAACACCATATCGCCTCGGTAGGTCTGTTCCTGGGCGATGGCGACAGCGTTAACGTCACTCAGTTGGATGAAGAGCTTGGTCATGTCGGTTTAGCGCAGCCGGGATCGCCGACGCTGATTAACACCCTGCTGGAGGGCGGTTTCCTGCCGGTCGTCAGTTCCATCGGCGTGACCGATGAAGGCAAACTGATGAATGTTAACGCCGATCAGGCAGCAACGGCGCTGGCGGCGACCCTTGGCGCGGATCTGATTCTGCTCTCCGACGTGAGCGGTATTCTTGATGGCAAAGGCCAGCGCATCGCCGAGATGACCGCGGCTAAAGCAGAGCAGCTGATTGCGCAGGGCATTATTACCGATGGCATGATCGTGAAAGTGAATGCGGCGCTCGATGCAGCGCGCACGCTGGGTCGTCCGGTGGATATCGCCTCCTGGCGTCACGCCGAGCAACTGCCGGCACTGTTTAACGGCACGCCGATCGGCACGCGTATTCTGGCTTAATCAAAGACACACTTATGTAGGCCGGGTAAGCGCAGGCGCCATCCGGCAAAACGTAGAAAAAGAAGGAAGCATATTATGGCACTTTGGGGCGGGCGTTTTACTCAGGCAGCGGATCAACGGTTCAAACAGTTCAACGACTCTTTGCGCTTTGACTACCGCCTGGCGGAGCAGGATATCGTTGGCTCTGTGGCCTGGTCCAAAGCGTTAGTCACCGTTGGCGTGATGACGGAAGCCGAGCAGCAGCAGCTGGAAGAGGCGCTGAACACCCTGCTGGAAGAGGTGCGCGCCAACCCGGAGCAGATCCTGCAAAGCGATGCGGAAGATATTCACAGCTGGGTGGAAGGGAAGCTGATCGACAAAGTGGGCCAGCTGGGCAAGAAATTGCACACCGGGCGCAGCCGTAATGATCAGGTCGCGACGGATTTAAAACTGTGGTGCAAAGAGACTATCAGTGAACTGCTGCTGGCCAACCGCCAGTTGCAGAGTGCGCTGGTAGTGACCGCAGAGAACAATCAGGACGCCGTCATGCCGGGCTATACGCACCTGCAACGCGCCCAGCCGGTCACTTTTGCGCACTGGTCTTTGGCCTACGTTGAGATGCTGGCCCGCGATGAGAGCCGTTTGCAGGATGCGCTGAAGCGCCTGGATGTCAGCCCGCTGGGCTGCGGCGCGCTGGCGGGCACTGCCTATGAGATCGATCGCGAACAGCTGGCGGGCTGGTTAGGTTTTGCGTCGGCTACCCGTAACAGCCTCGACAGCGTCTCCGATCGCGATCACGTGCTTGAACTGCTCTCCGATGCCTCGATTGGCATGGTGCACCTGTCGCGTTTTGCTGAAGATCTGATCTTCTTCAACTCCGGCGAAGCGGGTTTCGTTGAGCTTTCCGATCGCGTTACTTCCGGCTCATCGCTGATGCCGCAGAAGAAAAACCCGGATGCGCTGGAGCTGATCCGCGGCAAGTGCGGCCGTGTTCAGGGCGCGCTGACCGGCATGATGATGACGCTGAAAGGGCTGCCGTTGGCCTACAACAAAGATATGCAGGAAGATAAAGAGGGGCTGTTCGACGCGCTCGATACCTGGCTTGACTGCCTGCATATGGCGACGCTGGTGCTGGACGGTATTCAGGTGAAGCGCCCACGCTGCCAGGAAGCGGCGCAGCAGGGTTACGCGAATGCGACCGAGCTGGCAGATTATCTGGTCGCCAAAGGCGTGCCGTTCCGCGAAGCGCACCATATTGTGGGTGAGGCTGTGGTAGAGGCGATTCGTCAGGGTAAACCGCTGGAGGAGCTGGCGCTTGCCGACCTGCAACAGTTTAGTGCGGTGATTGGCGACGATGTCTACCCGATCCTTGCCCTGCAATCGTGCCTGGATAAACGCGCGGCGAAAGGGGGCGTTTCCCCGACGCAGGTAGCGCGGGCGATTGCTGAAGCGAAAGCGCGCCTGGTGTGAGATAAGCGTGGAAACAGAGTGAGCCTGGCGTAACGCCGGGCTTTTTTATGCAAAAAAAAAGCGGACACGGGGTCCGCAAAACGTTCACGTTGGCTTTAGTTGTACAGAGAGAAACGGTAGTGAAAAGGGTGACTGGTTAGGGTAGAACACAGTACCGCTACGTTTCCTGGAGCCAATTATTGTACAGAAGGCTTGATAGGGATAATCGTTCGTTGCTATGCTATCTATCGCCATGAACTATCGTGGCGACGGAGGATGAAGATGAATATTCGTGATCTTGAATACCTGGTGGCGTTAGCGGAACACCGCCATTTTCGCCGTGCAGCCGACTCGTGCCACGTCAGCCAACCTACGCTGAGCGGGCAGATCCGCAAACTGGAAGATGAACTGGGCGTAATGCTGCTTGAGCGCACCAGCCGCAAAGTTCTCTTTACCCAGGCTGGATTGCTGCTGGTGGACCAGGCGCGCACGGTACTGCGCGAGGTCAAGGTGCTGAAAGAGATGGCAAGCCAGCAAGGTGAAGCCATGTCCGGCCCGCTGCATATCGGGCTGATCCCGACCGTAGGCCCCTATCTGCTGCCGCATATTATTCCGCTGCTGCATCAAACCTTCCCGAAACTTGAGATGTATCTGCACGAAGCGCAGACGCAGCAGCTGCTGGCGCAGCTTGATAGCGGCAAGCTCGACTGCGCGATCCTCGCACTGGTCAAAGAGAGTGAAGCTTTTATTGAAGTGCCGCTGTTTGACGAGCCGATGATGCTGGCGATTTACGAAGATCACGCCTGGGCGAACCGCGACTGCGTGCCGATGGCCGATCTGGCGGGTGAAAAGCTGCTGATGCTGGAAGATGGGCACTGCCTGCGCGATCAGGCGATGGGCTTCTGCTTTGAAGCGGGCGCGGATGAGGATACCCATTTCCGCGCAACCAGCCTGGAAACGCTGCGTAATATGGTCGCGGCCGGGAGCGGCATCACGCTGCTGCCTGCGCTTGCCGTACCGCGCGAGCGTAAACGTGACGGCGTGGTCTACTTACCGTGCATTAAGCCGGAGCCGAAGCGTACGGTTGGGCTGGTTTATCGACCAGGCTCGCCGCTGCGCAGCCGCTATGAGCAGCTGGCAGAGGCCATCCGCGGCGCGATGGATGGCCATTTCGACAAAGGCTTAAAACAGGCGGTTTAGGCCGTTCAGTGCCGCTACCCGATAGGCTTCCGCCATGGTTGGGTAGTTGAAGGTGGTGTTAACGAAGTACTCAATGGTGTTACCGCCACCTTTCTGCTCCATAATCGCCTGGCCGATATGAATAATCTCGGCCGCGCGCTCGCCAAAGCAGTGGATCCCCAAAATCTCTTTCGTTTCGCGGTGAAACAGAATCTTCAGTGTACCAATGTTCATGCCAACGATTTGCGCCCGTGCGAGGTGTTTAAACTGCGCACGGCCCACTTCATAAGGCACTTTCATGGCGGTGAGCTGCTGTTCGGTTTTCCCGACGGAGCTGATCTCCGGAATGGTGTAGATCCCGGTCGGGATATCCTCAATCAGATGCGCGGTGGCTTCACCTTTGATCATCGCCTGCGCGGCGATACGCCCCTGATCGTAAGCCGCTGATGCCAGGCTTGGATAACCAATCACATCGCCCACGGCATAGATATGCGGCAGCGCGGTTTGGTACATGCTGTTGACCTTCAACTGACCACGGCTATCCGCTTCCAGCCCAATATTGGCAAGCTGCAGGCTGTCGGTATTCCCGGTGCGGCCGTTCGCGTAGAGCAGGCAGTCCGCTTTCAGCTTCTTACCCGATTTCAGATGCATGATGACGCCATCATCTAGTGGCTCAATGCGCTCATACTCTTCGTTGTGGCGAATCACCACGCCGCTGTTCCAGAAGTGGTAGGAGAGGGAGTCGGACATCTCCTGATCGAGAAACGCCAGCAGACGATCGCGGGTGTTGATCAGGTCGACCTTCACATTCATACCGCGGAAGATGGACGCATATTCACAGCCGATAACCCCTGCGCCATAGATAATCACGTGGCGAGGTTCGTGGTGCATATCGAGAATCGAGTCGCTGTCGTAGACGCGCGGGTGCGCGAAGTCGACATCATCCGGGTGATACGGGCGCGAACCGCAGGCGATGACAAACTTCTCTGCCGTCAGCGTTTCGACGGTGCCATCGTGGCACTCCAGCGCCAGCGTGTGGTCATCAATAAAGTGCGCGTTGCCTTCCAGAATGTCGCAGTGGTTACGCTCGTAAAAACCCTGACGCATACGCGTTTGCTGGTTAATCACGCTTTCGGCATGGTTCAGGATATCGGAGAAAGAGGAGCGAAGAAGGCGGGTATGGTCGCTGTAGAGCGGGTTTTGGTTAAATTCGATAATACGGCTGACTGCGTGACGGAGCGCTTTCGATGGGATGGTGCCCCAGTGCGTACAGCCGCCGCCGACATTATGGTAGCGCTCAATAACCGCTACCCGGGCTCCCTGTTTAACGAGGCCCATGGCTGCGCCTTCGCCGCCGGGACCGGAGCCTATCACTATTGCATCGTAATCGTAGGAATGTGGCATGGTAAGGCTTACCTGTTCTTATACATAAAAGCAACATAATACTAACATTAACCACGGGATAACCCAATTATCACTGTGCTTTTTTCCGCTGAAAAAGAAGAATCTGCGCGTAAACAATCCGTCACAATCCAGTACAATCGGTTTGGATTTATTCTCTGGTATAGTGCCAGCGGGCCCCTGGAAGGATTCAAACATCGTGATGGGTGTAAGAGCGCAACAAAAAGAGAGAACGCGGCGGTCACTGGTTGAAGCCGCATTCAGCCAACTGAGCGCTGAGCGAAGTTTTACCAGCCTGAGCCTGCGGGAAGTGGCTCGTGAAGCGGGCATCGCGCCAACGTCATTTTACCGGCACTTCCGCGACGTTGATGAACTCGGCCTGACGATGGTCGATGAGAGCGGCCTGATGCTGCGCCAACTGATGCGCCAGGCGCGTCAGCGAATTGCTAAAGGCGGCAGCGTGATCCGCACGTCGGTCTCCACTTTTATGGAATTTATTGGCAATAACCCGAACGCCTTCCGGCTACTTTTACGTGAACGCTCCGGAACGTCAGCCGCGTTTCGTGCAGCGGTTGCGCGCGAGATCCAGCACTTTATTGCGGAACTTGCCGATTACCTCGAACTCGAAAACCACATGCCGCGCGCCTTTACGGAAGCGCAGGCTGAAGCGATGGTCACCATCGTCTTTAACGCCGGTGCGGAAGCGCTGGACGTCAGCGCAGAGCAGCGCAAACAGCTGGAAGAGCGGCTGGTTTTACAGCTGCGTATGATTTCAAAAGGCGCATATTACTGGTATCGCCGCGAACAGGAAAAAATGGCGCAACAACCGACGAGTGAAGGATGAATGATGAAACAGTCAGGTCAAGAGAAAGGTACGCTGCTGCTGGCGCTGATCGCCGGTTTGTCGATTAACGGCACGTTTACCGCCGTGTTTAGCTCCCTCGTACCCTTTTCGCTCTTTCCGATTATCTCGCTGGTGCTGACAATCTACTGTCTGCATCAGCGCTACCAGAATCGCACCATGCCGGTGGGTTTACCGGGTCTTTCAGCGGCCTGCTTTATTCTCGGTGTGCTGCTCTATAGCGCCGTGGTGCGCGCGGAGTATCCGGATATGGGCTCCAACTTCCTGCCCGCGCTGCTGGCGGTGATTCTGGTCTTCTGGATTGGCTTTCGCCTGCGCAACCGCAGCCGTCAGTACGAAGCCTCCGATTCCGAGTAATCAGTAAGCCGGAGGGCGTTTTATCACCTCCGGCATCGCGATTACTTGCGCGTCAGCAGGACGCCGCACTCCATATGGTGCGTGTAGGGGAACTGGTCAAACAGCGCCAGGCGTGAAACCGTATGCGTCTGGCTTAATGTTTCCAGGTTTTTGCATAACGTTTCCGGGTTGCAGGAGATATAAAGGATGCGCGGGTAAGCCTGCACCATCTTCTCAGTTTCCGCATCCAGCCCGCTGCGCGGTGGATCGACGAAAATCGTTTCGCACTGGTAGCTCTGCAAATCAATGCCCTGTAAGCGGTTAAAAGCGCGTACGCCGTTCATCGCCTGGGTAAACTCCTCCGCCGACATGCGGATAATCTGCACATTATCAATCTGGTTCGCCGCGATGTTGTACTGCGCCGCCGCCACCGAAGGTTTGGCAATTTCGGTTGCCAGCACGCGCTCGAAATTACGCGCCAGCGCCAGCGAGAAGTTGCCGTTGCCGCAGTAAAGCTCCAGCAGATCGCCTTTCGACCCACGCGTGACATCCAGCGCCCACTCCAGCATCTGAATATTCATCGCCGCATTCGGCTGGGTGAAGCTGTTCTCCACCTGGCGGTAGATCATCTCCTGACCGCCAACCGGCAGACGCTCATCGACGAAATCCTGGTCCAGCTCGATTTTGGTTTTGGTGGCGCGGCCAATAATCTGCACATTCAGGTTCTGCGCGCGTAACGCATCGCGCAGGCGCGTGGCCTCTTCCTGCCACTCGGCATCCAGCTTCTTGTGATAGAGCAGCGTGACGATCGCCTGGTTGCTCAGGGTGCTCAGGTAATCAATCTGGAAGAGTTTATGGCGCAGGGTTTTGTTGTCGCGCACCGCCTCGATCATCACCGACATTAATTGGTTAATCAGCTCGCTTGCCGCCGGGAAGCTGTCGACGCGGATACGCGATTTGGTCTGCTGATCGAAAATGATGTGGTAGAGATCGTCCCCATCGTGCCAGATACGAAACTCGGCGCGCATGCGGTAATGGCTGACGGGTGAGCGGAACACCTCCGGAAGCGGCGCGGAAAAGGGCGTCATCAACGATTGCAGACGTACGACTTTTTCGGCCAACTGGGCTTCGTACTGTTCTGTCGGCAGGTGTTCTGGGGTCATGATGCTTCCTGAGAGATTATGAATAACGCGGGGATTGTAGGGATTGCTCACGGGATGTCCAGCCCGCGGCGCAACGAAATAGTCCCGTAGCAGTCTGGACATCTATATGTAACGGAATGTAGCATCCTTTTTCCGGTCCTGTGAGTTAAAAGGGAACCCAGTGCAAATCTGGGGCTGACGCGCAGCGGTAAGGATAAAGGTGAGAGGCCAGATACTGCCTGCGGGTGGGAAGTCGCCTGTCGTAGTACCTCCGAGCCCGAAGACCTGCCGGCATACGTCGCATCTGGTTGTCATCATCGCGAGCTATTGATGGAACCTGCGGTATCCTTCTTATTATGTGGATGCTTACATAATGATAAAAAAAGCTTCGCTGCTGACGGCGCTCTCCGTCACGGCGTTTTCCGGCTGGGCGCAGGATAGCGGTCAGGATCAGGTAGTGGTGACAGCAAACCGTTTTCAACAACCGCTTAAAACCGTGTTGGCGCCGACGGAAATTGTTACGCGTGATGAGATCGATCGCTGGCAGTCGCGCTCGCTGATAGAGGTTCTGCGCCGCCTTCCGGGCATCGATGTTTCGCAAAGCGGCGGTCTCGGGCAGCTCTCCTCCGTCTATGTGCGGGGTACAGAAGCCAAACATCTTCTGCTGATGATTGACGGTGTGCCGGTTGGCCGTTCGGGTATCAGCAACAGTCCCGAACTCAACCAGATCCCGCTCTCGCTGGTGCAGCGTGTGGAGTACATCCGCGGGCCGCGCTCGACGGTGTATGGCTCCGGCGCGATTGGCGGCGTAGTAAACATCATTACCCTGACGGGCGATCAGAAATCTCAAATTAACGCGGGCATCGGTTCGAAGGGGTATCAAACCTACGACGGTACAGTACGCCAGCGTTTTGGTGACACGGTGGTGACCGGTGCGGCCTCCTATACCGGCACGCGCGGGTTTAACGTTCAGCCCGGTTCAAGCTGGGATCATGACGAGGATCGCGACGGCTACCGGAACAAAACCTTCTGGGGCAGCGTTCAGCATACGTTTAACGACAATGTTGACGGCTTCTTCCGCGGGTATGACTTCAGCAATAACGTGGACTATGACCTCGGCAGCCCGCCATTTTTGCCGGAGTACAGCGCCGATGAGCGTCAGCTCTATGCCCAGGGCTGGGATACCGGGCTCAACTTCAAGCAGGGCATTTACTCTTCTCAACTGCTGGCGAGCTATCAAAAAAGCAAAGACTACAACTACAGCAGCATCTATGGTCGATACCATACGGGCACGACGCTGGATGAGCTGGAGCAGCGTTATATCCAGTGGGCAAATAACGTTGATATCGGTAAAGGCTCGGTTGGTGCAGGCGTGGACTGGAAGCAGGAGCGCCTGGTGTCGTCCAACGAGACCAGCCGCGATGCCTACGATCGCGATAACACCGGGCTCTATCTGACGGGAATGAAGCAGTTAGGCGATGTAACGCTTGAGGCGTCCGGTCGTGAAGATAAAGATGATTCGTTTGGCTGGCACGGCACCTGGCAGACGGCGGCAGGCTGGGAGTTTGTACCGGACTATCGCCTGACGCTCTCTTACGGCACCGGTTTCCTTGCGCCGTCGCTGGGTCAGCAGTTCGGCGCGAAGCGGTTTGGCATTGCGTCGAATCCCAATCTGAAGCCGGAAGAGTCGAAACAGTGGGAAGCGGGCATTGAAGGGCTTACTGGTCCGCTGGACTGGCGTCTCTCGGCGTACCGCTATGAGATAGAGAATCTCATTGATTACAGCAACCAGGCTTATATCAATGTTAAGTCAGCCACTATTAAGGGTGTTGAGTGGACCGGCGATATCGATACGGGCATTTTCACCCACCGCGTGACTCTGCAATATATTGACCCGCGTGATGATGAAACCCACGACGTGTTGCAGCGCAGGGCGCAGCGCCAGGCGAAGTACCAGCTTGACTGGTCTGTATATGATGTCGATTTGGATCTTGCCTGGGAGTATTTCAGTAAGCGTCACGATTATACAACGGGCGAGAAACGTATTCTGCCAAGTTATAGCACCGTCGATTTTTCTGCCTCATATCCTGTAACCTCTCACCTGACAGTTCGTGGTAAAATCGCCAACCTGTTCGATAAAGAGTACGAGACAGCATATGGTTACCAAACTGCAGGACGGGAATACACCTTGTCTGGCAGCTACACCTTCTGACGCGCGGCCCACCGTGCTGGTGTTTGACTCCGGTGTCGGTGGGCTTTCCGTGTATGACGAGATCCGGCAGCTCCTGCCGGACTTGCACTATATCTACACTTTCGACAACGTCGCGTTTCCCTATGGGGAGAAGAGCGAGGAGTTTATCGTTGAGCGTGTTGTCGAGATTGTTTCCGCCGTTCAGGCACGTTATCCCCTCTCTCTGGCCATTATTGCCTGTAACTCGGCAAGCACCGTTTCGCTGCCCGCGCTGCGTGAGAAGTTCGCCTTCCCGGTAGTGGGCGTGGTGCCGGCGATCAAACCTGCGGCGCGGTTAACGGCAAACGGCATCGTGGGCCTGCTGGCGACGCGCGGGACGGTGAAGCGACCTTATACGCATGAATTGATCGCGCGCTTCGCTAATGAGTGCCGGATCGAAATGCTGGGTTCCGCTGAGCTGGTGGAGCTGGCCGAGGGCAAGCTGCACGGCGAACCTGTGCTGCTTGAGGAGTTGCGCCGTATCCTGCGCCCGTGGCTGCGGATGAAGGAGCCACCGGATACCGTGGTGCTGGGTTGTACCCACTTCCCGCTATTACAAGAAGAGCTGTTGCAGGTGCTGCCAGAAGGGACGCGGCTGATTGATTCCGGTTCGGCTATTGCACGGCGTACCGCCTGGCTACTGGAGCATGAAGCGCCGGAAGCAAAATCTTCTGACAGTAATATTGCCTACTGCATGGCTTTGACGCCGGAAACTGCGCAATTACTGCCCGTTTTGCAGCGCTATGGCTTCGAAAGGCTCGAAAAACTGGCTGTTTAACGCCGTTTTGAGCAAAAAAGAGACGGTTGAAAAGTTTTTTGAAATTAGGGGTTGTCAGCAGGAATTAACTCCC